>JBLIRG010000099.1:0-8264 GCA_049472195.1 Thermoplasmatota archaeon | reverse complement strand
CTTCGGATCTTCCTCTTCGTTTACCACATCCTCATGAGGGATGTCGGAGCCGATGTTCGATCTGGCGCTCTCCCCGATCGCGTTTACCGAGGTGACATAGTAGTAGTATACATTCCCGTTGACGACGGCAGTGTCGACGTATTCATGGGTGGTGGAATCCATCGTCTGGATGAGGACTCCCTTCCCGTACTCCATCGACCTGTACAAATTGAAGGATAGCACAAGCGGATCGCCTTCCTGTATGTCCGGGTCCTCCCATGTCACGGTAATGATCCCGTCACCCGACCGGGTGTTCAGATTTCTGGGCGGATCCGGTGCGGCCTTACCCAGGGCATACAACCTCCCGTCCGTCGAACAGATATACAGCGTTCCGTCGCTTCCGATCGCCCCGCTGCCCCCTATCCATCCCTGGGTCCGATATGACCAAACGAGTTCCCCCGATCCAGTTATTGAATAGGTATGATTGTCGTAGGATCCGAAATATATCCTTCCGCCGGATCCTATCACGGGGGATGATTCTATACCGCCCTGGGTCCTGAACCTCCAGTTCAGATCTCCGGATCTCGAAATCGAATATACATGACCGTCGTGGGATCCCACCACTATCGATCCGTCAGGGCCGATCGAGGGAGACGATAGGTAGGTCTCGCCGATACTGTATCTCCATAACTGCCCCCCGGACGATGACAGCGCATAAAGATATCCGTCGGAGCTGGATACGTACAATGTTCCATCACTGGACAGCGCTGGTGTCGATGCCACCGGGCCGCCCGTTTCGAACCTCCACTTCTCAAGCCCCAGGGGGCCGACGGCATAGGTGTAATTGTCCCAGGATCCGAAATAAACGGTTCCGTCATTCGACACCGTAGGGGATGATTCGACGGTCCCGCCCGTGCTGAAGAACCATCTCATCCTCCCATCGGCGTTGACGGAATATACCCTGCCGCCCGACGTCCCGACATAGATATTTCCGTCTCCGTCAACCGTCGGGGAGGAATGATATATCTCCTCCCTGGTCCAGAACCTCCAGTTCTGGGTTCCGTCGGGATTTATGCAGTAGAGGTACCCGTCCTCGGAACCGACGTAAACGGAACCGCCGCTCGACAGGGCCGGAGAGGACATCACACGCCCCCTGGTCATGAATGACCATTTCAGTTCCCCGTTCGAATCGACGGCGTGCAGATAATTATCGCTGGCTCCGAAATATATCGTGCCGTCGGTGTCGATGCATGGGGAGGAATGTATCTCGGCCCCCGCATAGTATTCCCATCTCAGCCTTCCGGGATTATCGGAGGTATCCGTACTGCTCCGACCACGATGATACATGTCCCCTTTGAACATCGGCCATGGATCGGATACGCTCCGTGTCCCCGGGGATTCGGTCCCCGCCCGGCCGTCGGAAGTGGAACCGGATGCTGCATGATGGGAATACAGAAGTGACGCTGTCAATATGACAACCGCAAGGATCATTGTTCCCGACCTCGATCTCCTGCTTTCCATCCGGTTATCTCTCCCTGATATCAGGGTTCGGTTATCGTTTTATGATATTTTATAGATATACACCCGGACAGCTTCCCCGGGCAGTTCCGTGCAAACAATCAATATCCCATTAGTCTCATTCACCTTCCATGGCACAGCTCGTTATCAGGGACTGCGGGATGCTCAACGGCCGGACCGCAACTATCGTTTGCGAGAACGACGAGATATCCGAGATCATATTGGACGGCAGAAGCCCTCCGGAATCCGATCGGGTCATTGAAGGTGGCGGTTTTTACCTCCTCCCCGGCCTCGTGAACACTCATACACACGCTCCAATGTCCATCCTGAGAGGAATCGGGGAGGATCTACAGCTCGATAGATGGTTGAACGATGCGATCTGGCCACTCGAGGGAAAAATGACCTTGGACCATCTGAAAGCGGGGATGAGGCTGGCCTGTCTCGAGATGATCAGGACCGGGACCACGACGTTCAACGACATGTACTTCAGAGAAGGGGAACTGGCCGAAACCGTCTCCTCGATGGGACTCAGGGCCGTTCTGGGGGAGGGTTTCATAGACATGAACTCGGAAGAGATGAGGGAGAGGAACATCGCCTCGACACTGGATACAGTGAAAAGGATAGAATCCCTGAGAAGCGATCTGATAACGACATCCATATGCCCTCATGCCGCTTATACCGTATCCGAGGAGGGATTGATCTGGTGCAAGGAAACGGCCGATGACATGAACCTGCCCCTTCACATTCATCTCTCCGAGACCGCGGATGAGGTCGCCCGATTCCGGGAGCGGCACGGGACGGGTCCGGTCAAGTTCCTTGACGGCCTGGGATTTCTGAAAGATACCGTCACCGCCGCCCACTGCGTCCATCTCGATGATCCAGAAATTGATCTGCTGGCATCCAGAGGTGTGAAGGTATCTCACAATCCGATATCGAACATGAAGCTGTCATCCGGCGGGCCGATGCGTCTGCCTGACCTGGTGAAGAAGGGGGTCGATGTGTCCCTCGGAACCGACGGAGCGGCATCCAACAACTCTCTGGACATGTTCCGGACCATGAAGACCGCGGGACTTCTTTCGAAGCATGCCTGGGGGCCGGGGTCCGTATCGACCTCCGACATCTTGAAAATGGCCTCAGGAGGGATCAACGGACAAACGGGACCCTTGAACGGATGCATCCGGACAGGTATGGACGCCGATCTGATCCTTCTCGATCGGGATCATTTCTCCCTCAATCCACCCAATGATGTCTTATCCAATATCGTGTACTCTGCGGCGGCGGATTCGGTAAGATACACCATTGTGGCCGGCAGGGTGATCATGGAGAACGGCCGGGTTCAAGGAGATCGCAAAATCATAGAGGAAGCAAGATCCGCCGCCCTTCATCTCGTATCGGGAGGCGATTGATTTGGTGTCCGATCGGATGATCGATCTTCTGGAATCGTTCAAGGGCATCCCGGTTGTTAAGAAAGGGGAATACGACTATTTCGTCCACCCCCTGTCCGACGGAATACCACTGGTTGGACCGGAAATTCTGCAGAATTCCGCGATATTGATGGCGGAACTGATACCCGAGGGAACCGAATACAACGTACTGGTGACTGCGGAAGCCATGGGTATACCGCTTACAGCGGGGATCTCCATGCTCACCGGAAAACCGTTCAATATCGTCCGAAAAAGGGATTACGGAATAAAAGGGGAGATCGAACTTGCCCAGAGTACGGGATATTCCCGAGGGGCTCTCTACATCAACATTCCCGTCAACGCGGGGAGCTGTGTGATCATCGATGACGTTCTTTCAAGGGGTGGAACTCTCAGAAGCATGACCGAGGGGATCAGGGAATCGGGAAACGATCCGCTGGGAGCCGTGATCCTCGTGGACAAGATGGGGGCCGAGGGAAGGAAGTCGATGGAGGAGGAGCTGGATATCTGGATCAGACCGCTCCTCTACGTGGATATCATTGACGGTGTCTGCACGGCAAGACCGACGGAATTCGTTAGGTAAAGCGGATCTGCGAAAACAGGACGAAGGTATTGCGGTCCCCTCTCAGTATCCCATCTCACCGATCAGGGGAACGAATACACACCTTGTGAGGCCTTCCTTTTCGATCCTGTTGCCGATCTTAATGTATCTCATGAGCCTCTGAACACCGTGTTTTGGACCCACGATGCCAAGGATGATTCCGCCGTCTGTCAGCTGATCGATCACAACCTGGGGTATGTTTGGTGCGGCGCAGGTGTAGTATATCCGATCGTAGGGGGATCCCTCCGGGTATCCCGTCGATCCGTCTCCCTCGATGAACGTCACGTTATCTATCCCGGCCCGGATCAGATTCTCCCTTCCCCACTTGACCAGTGACGGGATCCTCTCCACCGTGTACACGTGACCTGTCGAACCGACCATTTTGGCTATGACAGCAGCGTGATATCCGGAACCGCCCCCGACCTCAAGGACCCTATGGCCTTCGTGCACCAGAAGCTCCTCGGCCATTATTGCTACCATATGGGGCGCGGAAATGGTCTGACCCTCACCGATCTGAAGGGGATGATCGAAATAGGCCTCCCTCCTGAATCTTCCCGGAACGAAATAGGAGCGATCCACCGAGAGCATCGCCCTTTCCACATCCCTGGATCGGATGATACCTTCCCTCATCAGATTTCGAACAAGGTCATCGTTCATTCCCATTTGATCACTTTCTCATAATATCCTCTGGTCGAGTATTATCGTTTCATTTCTGTCCGGTCCGTATGAAAGCAGCGAAACCTTGGATGAGGTTTCCCTCTCGATTATATCGATATACCTGCTGACCGGCTCCGGGACCTCACCGGTGCTTCGAATGTTCCTGAGGTCATCGATCGAGATATCCCCGAAACCCTCCATTTCGATGTACCTGGGTTTGACCTCCTTGAGGACCTCGATATGGGAGGGGAAGTACCTCAATACCGTTTCATAACCGGACTCATCCGCCGTTTTCCCGGGTATCTCGTACTCGACGCACACCTTCACCGGATCTATTCCGGCCAGAACATCCAATTTCGTCAGAGCCAGATCCGTTATTGAATTCCAGGCCGTCGACGAACGGACCATTACAAGATCCAGCCAGCCGCATCTGCGGGGCCTCTCCGTCGTCGTCCCGAACTCACGGCCTGATTCCCGAAGCCTCCTTCCCGTTTCATCCGTGAGTTCCGTGGGAAAAGGGCCCTCGCCGACCCTCGTCGTGTATGCTTTGACGATCCCTATTATCCTCTTGATATCCAGGGGTCCGATACCGGATCCGGCCGACCCGTATCCGGAGCTGCATGAGGAAGAGGTAACGAAGGGATAGGTTCCCTTATCGATGTCGAGAAACACTCCCTGCGCTCCTTCAAGGAGAATACTGCTCCCCCTTTGAACCATCTCCGTGAGGATTGACGATGTATCACGGATATGTCCGGAGAGGAAGCCGTAGCAGTCAGTGACATCGCTCATGATCTTGTCAGCATTCATGTCGAACTCCACATCGAGCTTCAATGCCATGTCCCCGGCTCTCTCAACACCGCGCTCGATCTTCTCCCTAAGGATGGCAGGGTAGCGAAGATCACCCATTCTGATCCCGAACCTCCCGGCTTTATCCTGATAACACGGGCCTATCCCTCTACCGGTCGTTCCGACCTTCTTTCCCTCCTTTCTCGCCCTCTCCTCGAGCCCGTCGGTGAATCGATGATAGGGCATGATGACGTGAGCCCTGTCAGATATCAACACCATCCCCGTGTCCACCCCCATCCCGTTGAGAATGTTGATCTCCTCCATCAAAACGAACGGGTCCACGACGCAGCCGTCCCCGATTATTGAGAGAGTATCCTGGCGGATCACTCCGGACGGGACGATATGGAGTTTGAAGACCTTGTCTCCAATCACGATGGTATGTCCTGCATTGTTGCCGCCCTGATACCTGACAACCGCATCCCTGCCCTCTGTCAGTATGTCGGTTATCTTGCCCTTTCCCTCATCTCCCCATTGGGTCCCCAGAATTACCGTGCTTGTCATCATCCCACCTTTCCAACCCATGAGATTTTCTTTATATCAAGATGTCGAATGCGCAGGTCGAATGAAGATCGGCATTCTGTGGAAAACAATCTCGTTCTCCATTATGTACTTTTATCGTTCATCCGAAATTAGAACGTAACGGTTAAATTTATCGAAGGGCAATTTATCGAACGGCCTGCATCAGGGAAACGTCAAATTCGAGGTGAACGGAGTTGTTTCACGGAACTATAATGGGCCTAGACAAGGTGTTCAGAAACGATATAAAGAAACCGAAGGTCGTGCTAATTACGGGACCGCCCGGTTCGCTTAAATCAAGCTTCCTGTACTCGCTCATGACGAGCTATCTGAACAGGACCGGTGAATTCGGCATTTATAATACTCTGGAGGAATCCGTGTCTAGCCATCTCAGCAACATGGAAAGCCTGGGTGTCGAACTATGTCTCAACATGCAGATAACGGATTTCACCGATCTGAGGAAAGAAGGGGAGAACCTGAACTATCTGATGTTCATTGAGAGAATGCTTCGGCATTTCAAGAAGGTCAAGGGCGACCAGTTCTCCGTATTCGCACTTGATTCGTTGGGTGCGCTGTACTCCCTCATGGAGGGAGAGGAGAACATGAGGAAGAAGATGTATCATTTCTTCCAGGTCCTAAGGGACCTCAACCTCTACAGCTTCATAATCATGGAGCGTGAAATGGGGGAGGTATCGAACCTCCTGGGAAACGAGGGGTTCCTCGCGGACGGGATCATTTATCTCGGTTTGAAAAGAAAACAGGGCAGGCTGTCCAGATTCATCCAGATAGAGAAGATGAGGGCGAGCGACCATTCCATGGAGATGCATGCCCTCGATCTCAGAACCGGAAAGATCTCGGTTTTGGGGCCGATATTCGAATGATCCGGGTGCGAAGTGATGGCCGGGGAAAACGAAAACGGAGAACACGCCAAGAAGGATTGGCTTACAGAACACGAGAACATTCAGGATGATCTCGTGGACATAAAGCAAAGTCTCCTCAAGGAGATGATGAAGGAAGAAACCAATATGGCGGAAGCAAAAGGGGAATCTTCCGATAAAAAATCCGATAAAGATCAGGAGATCCCTCACGCTCAGCCAATTTCCGATGATAGTATCCCGGAAGAAGAGAGAAAGGGATCGGACAAATCTCCCCTTCGGGACAAAGATCAGCAGGTTGAAAGGGGCAACGGGGCAAGCGGAGAGCCCACGATCAAGGAACTCCTCGGGGTGAAACCTGCCAAAACCCAGGCCGATCCTGGATCCAAAGGACCGAGGAGAGAGGACACCAGTTCCATACCGAAGCATCCCGAGCTGACGAACTACATCGCCAGGGTCATAGAGCATGAGAGCAAGATCAAGCGAAGAATATTCGAGAAGGAGAAACAGGAAAATCGGATGGCAAGAGAGGAACAAAAATCGGGAATTGATAACAGGGGACCGAAGAAAGAATACTCATCGGAAGATCGTGGGAAAGGCATAATCGGAAAGGATTCGGGGAAGGATAAGAAGAACAAGCACGATAAAGCGACCTCGAAGAAAGAACCGGAAGACATCGACAGTATCCTTCCGGAGAGCCTGGAACTTGACAGGAACGAGAAAATGGAGGAAATTCCGGCCACTGACAGCAACATCGAATGGGAATCGGACGATGCAGAAAAGAATGAAACGGACTCAGGAAAGAAGAAAAAGGAAGATGAAACAAAAGACGAGAAGCGTCGCGGGGATCACGACAAAAAGAAAGCGGATGAACCGGATGATCGATCAAGCAAGCCCGAGAGATTCATCCGGCTCAGGAAATTCTTCAGGCGGCGGTGATCCGCGGGCATCCCTTCGTATTCAGCGGATGATGGTGCGAATGATATTCATTTATCAGCTGGAATTTCGGAATTTTCAAATTTTTCAAATACTGGAAAATAGGAACAAACCTATAATAACTGATTAATCAGGTAACACGATGTACAGGGCAAAGTCAGGGAATTGAAGGTGATGGGTGGATGCCTGGAAAGAAAAGCGAAGATAGGAAGAAATCACCCGGTGCGGGTTCGATCGATGAGCTTAATTCCAGAATAAACCTCCTGAAGAACCTTGGAATCGTTTTCACACCGCTGAAAAAGGACATAAACGCATTGAAAAAGGCCATGAACAGCGGCGAAGCTGAATCGAAAAAACTGTCGGAGAAGGTATTTTCGAACCTGGACGCTCTTTTCGATAAGTGGAACAGGGAAAGGGCGGAAATTCTGATGGATATGGCTGAGAAGGGCGCCCGGATAATGGACGAGAGGGAGATCGACTCCAAGAAAATCAGGAAGAAAATCCAGGACCTGCGCAAAAGATCGGAAAAGAACAGCGGCGAAGAATATCTGGGTAAAACCTCAAAACTTCGGGCTGATCTTGAAGATGCCCTGAAGAAAGAGAAGGACGTTGCCCTGCCCGAAGCCTGGTCTGCTTTCGTGAAGGGTATGGACTCATTCATCGATATCGCCTCGACGGACGCCACCCTCAAAGAGGCAAAAAAATACTACAAACGCCTTCTCAAATATGCCTCGAAACACGATTACGATAACATTCTGATATACTCCAACCTCCTTCATAATTCGGTTCAGTACGCGTTCACCGTGATGACTGTACGGCGGATGGCCGATGTCATGACACAGAGCGAGCACTTCACAAAGGTCGGTGTTCAGACCCAGAGACTGGCCGATCGTCCTACTGATCTGACTTACCTCG
>JBLIRG010000098.1:0-8481 GCA_049472195.1 Thermoplasmatota archaeon | reverse complement strand
AAAATCCGGCGAGAAAAGCGCTCACATAGGCCCAGTCCCCGGGAAGGAGAAGAAGAAGGACCAGGCTGGGCGTTGAGAGGCCGTGGCTCACATAAAAGACGGGCTTGAATCCGAACCGGTCGGAGAAATGCCCGGCAGCCATTGAATACGGAAGAGCCCCGAATCCGCCGCCCGAGATGCTGGCCACGTTCAGGGAAGGCAGGAAGGATCCCATGTTGTTTTTCAGGTACTGGACATTGAGATTCGCCAGCAGCGCATTATTGGATGCGCCACCGTAATTGTATATGATATCGTCATAGGAGTCCGAGTTGAAATCCTCCACCACGACGTTTCCGAATACCCATGCATTGGATATCGAATGCGAGGTCAAGGATGAGGAAACAAGGGATCCGGGATCATAATATACGCCCATGACCTGAAGCCTCTCCCCGTAGTTCGCGGCGTTTCCGTTGGTATCCTCGTCATATACCACGACGGTGTCGATATAGTTATCCCCGTCGAAATCTCCGCATGCCATGTCGAATTTCCCGTCGAAATAATACCAATGATAATTATGGTAGATCACATTTGACAGCATCTCGCTGTCCTCGAGTGTGAACGTGTTCGCCGCGTTCTCGATATAGTATATCATGATGGAACCTATTGCCGGAGTGGTGGCGGCGGTCAAGTCATTGGCAAAAGGATGATTGGACTGCCCCATAGCAATGATATCACGGTCCCCGTCGTTGTCGTAATCCACGATCTCCAGGTCCATGATGTAATATCCGGTCAATGGAACGTTCTGATGAAGGGAGAAACCGACGGTCATACCGCCGTTGTTCGTGTATATGGATATCGCCTCGTTCTGACCGATAACTATGTCGTCATTCCTCGCGTTGTCCAGATCTCCCGTCGCGACGCTGTACGACATCGCTGCGGGGCTGGCAATGTCGACCCACGAGGTCGTGAAGCCGTACCTCGTCGGGGGTTCAACATCCTGTTCGTTCTCGTATTCGCCTCCCGTGGCTATCACGGGTACGGCGATGATAACGGCCATAATCAGTGCTAAAATAACGGGAAACCGCTTCCACATTCACATCACCTGATATAAGTTCGCCAAAACCTGTCGGCATGGGGTATCCGATATGCTCTTGGTTCATATACAATTATAATATAATACTATTTCGTGAATCCGTATATAAGATGGTTGGTAGTCCTGACACGATCCGGTATCTGGCTTTGTTTGGACCATGTAAAAAAGAGTATTCGCCTGCAATAAGCACCGGGCGGACCCGAAAACATCAGAGGCGAGCCGGGGCACATCCTCATATATACATTTTCAACCGAGGAAGATTTAATAAGCAAGTCCATAGTTCTCCGGAATCCTGAAGCGGTAATCGCGATGGAAGCGGTGTGAAAAATGGTCAAATTGAACCCGAGGGAGCGGTACGATTTCAAGAAGACCCTGTCGGATCTCGGAGATTACAAGGGCAGGGCAACCGAGCTCATCTCGCTCTACGTCCCCGCAACCAAACAGGTCTCCGACGTGATGTCATACCTGAGGAACGAGTACTCCCAGTCATCGAACATCAAGTCGAAATCAACCAGAAAGAACGTCATGGCCGCCATCGAATCGATCATGTCCCGGTTGAAAAACGTCAAGACCATACCGGAAAAAGGCCTGGTCTTCTTCGTCGGACACATACCCGTTGGTGCTGATCAGACCCGGATGATCGCCAATGTGGTGGAACCGGTTGCTCCGATCACCACCTTCCTTTACCGGTGTGACAGCTTCTTCTACCTTGATCAGCTCAGGGATATGCTTACCGAGGAAGAGGTGTACGGCCTCATTGTCGTGGACCGATCAGAGGCCACGATAGGCATACTCAAGGGCAAGAGGATCGAGGTCGTTAAAAACATCCAATCCATGGTACCTTCCAAACACGGCAGGGGAGGCCAGTCAGCACAGCGGTTCGAGAGATTGATAGAGATCGCCGCCCACGAGTATTTCAAGAAAGTGGGAGATCTATGTAACGAGGCATTTCTCAACCTCGATGAATTGAAGGGCATTCTGATCGGGGGCCCTGGATCCACCAAGGATTTCTTTCTGAACAACGACTATCTCCATCACGAACTTGGAAAGATCGTGGTCGACACTTTTGATACCGGTTATACCGATGAATACGGCCTTTCCGAACTTATTGAAAAGGCACGGCCCGCCCTTACCCATCTCGAGGTGGCAAAGGAAAAGGAGCTGATGAACAACCTGTTCTCCGAGATCAGAAAAGAGGACGGAGGTCTCTCCCTCTACGGGGAGAAAGAGGTGGTTACGGCTCTTGAACTCGGGGCGGTGGACACCCTTCTCGTTTCCGAGGGATACAACAGGTATCACGAGATCTTCACATGCCCGCTGTGCGGGAGAAAGGTGGAGAGAATAATCGGCGGTGAAGATGAGGACCCTCCCGTATGTTCCAAGGACCAGAGTTCGTGCCAGCTCGAGGAGAAAATTGACATGGTGGATGAGCTGGCGGAGAGATGCAAGGATTTCTCAACCGAATTCGAGCTCATATCCACAGAATCCTCGGAAGGGGTTATGCTGGTCAAGGCCTTCGGCGGTATAGCTGCCATTCTCAGATACAAGCTCAACCTATGATGATTCTCACTCGCCCTCGAGTATCTCCCTGGCGGTTCTCAAACTCACCCTGCCGGACCTGTTCCTCCTCTTCTGGGCGACCATGCTCATCAACTTGGCATCCAGTGGATTATCCGCTGTCCTGTCCGCCGATGCCGTTTCGGACAGAGCCTCCTTGTTCAACCATTCCGTTATGGCCTGCCTTATTATCTGAGAGGGATTGTATCCTTTATCCCTGCAGTACGAGAAGAATTCATTTGCGGTCCCAACGAAATCCTGGGTCACCACTATGTGGATCGGATCGCCCGGTCCGTATGTCTTGTATCCCTCTTTGTTCCTTGCCATGCAAACGAACCTCGAATGAACCTCGATGAATTTAATGTTTTCAATGCCATTATCGGAAAATCCGATCAATCATCCCTGACGAAGCTGGAAACCAGATGTTCGTTCTCATCCTTCCTATCCGCCAGATCCTTGAGGAATTCGGAAAGAAGTTCAATCGCCTCGGATTTGCATCCTCCGCAGAGCCTATCGCCGTTCCTGCACTCCTCCTCGATCCTCGTAATATGATCGTCATCCCCCACTGTATGGTAAAGCATCGTATCGAAAACAGCGCATGCTTCGGGCCTTCCCCCGAGCTTTCTCTGCTCCTCAGCGGTTTCCCTTCCTCCGGTCACTGCCTTCTTCATCTTCCTCTCGGCATCGGAGGGATCATCGTCAAGGAAGACCGCGGTATCGGGTTTCGATGAGCTCATCTTCTCTCCGGTCAAACCTCGCATGAACCTGTTATACGTGGATGCGGGTGGTATGAAGCCGTATCCTCCCTCCTCGGCTTCAAGCTCGGCAAGGGTTTCGTCGATGAAGGGGACATCGGACTGCGAAGCTCCCGGAATATACAGCGCCTTGTATTTCGGTATCATCTTGAAATCCAGGAACCCGGTCTCCCTCAGTTTGTCCCTTGCCTTGTTAAGCAGCGGCTCCACCTTCTCGTCCAGTTTGACGAATACGCCGATCTTCCCGTCTGATGTCTGGGTTGCGTTGAACATTCTGAATGAAGCCGACAGATCCCTGCACAACCTCATGTGGGGATCCTGGTCTATTCCCACCGGGACCACCACGGGTATCGGCCCAAGCTTGATCTGGGGATGCAGGATATCACCTGCCTGAATGAGCGGTGCATGCATGTGGGCCATGTTTGTCTGGTCGGTGAAACCGTAAATTGCCCGCATTGTGGACAGGTTTACCTTCCTTCCAAGAAGGACTGCCAGGTCCTTCACCTCCCTCCGCTTTGACTGGAAATAGATCTCGAGACCATCTTGGCCAAGTCCCAGGGCGAGATAGTTCTTGATGTAGGACTCGAGTGCAAGCTCGCGGGCGTTTTCGAGGCTCATGTTCCTCGTCGCGTATGCCTCGAGATCCGCAACACCCACGAAAACCCGCGCACCGAACTTCTGAAAGTACAGGATCTGATCGATTACCATCTTATGACCCAGATGCATCCTTCCCGATGGCATCAGGCCCGTCATGATGGCAAATGGATCCCCCCTGTTTATTCTCCTGTTCACGGCCGGGAAACCCCTCTGACCGAAGACGATTCCCTGATTGAAGAGCCTGGGAGGTCTCGGATCCTCCGGCATTTCACCGATCTCAAATCTGTCAATGCCGAATTCCTCCATGGTCTTCCTGTAATCTTCCACAACATCGGATTTCCAGGGATCGATCATCTGTTCAACTCCGGTATTATTACTTTACTGCCAGGGAAATTTTCTCATTCGATATTATACTTTGGTCTGGTGTGATTGACATCGGATATATGGTTTTTTTCGAAAGTTTGTCCGTGTGGCACGGGGATCGGATTACAGGTCCGTTGAAACGTTCACCGAAAACAGTTAAATATAATATGTATCAATCCAATGAAACCGAACATTTCAACGGTTCAGAAAGAATGGAGGAATCAGTGATGGAAGACAATACTGTCTTTATAGGCAAGAAGGCATCCATGAACTACGTTCTTGCCGTGGTGACACAGTTCAACTCCGGTGCCGAGGTGGTCACCGTGAAGGCCAGAGGCAGAGCCATTAGCAAGGCAGTCGATGTAGCGGAGATCGTCAGGAATCGATTCATGAAATCAGTATCCATCGGAGATATAAAGATCGGAACAGAGAATATCGAAGATGATGAGAGAGTTGACGGGATCAACGTATCCTGGATCGAGATCGTTTTGAACAAGGATTCCGAGGCGGAAGAATAATAGATCTGCTGTGCAAACAAGCCGCATGAAGTAGGGTCATCGGTAGATTTGCATGTAAAGAATCCGAACCGGGATCCACCACCGCTGTAATCCAGCCGGTTTCAGTTTTCACAGGTAAGGGCGCCAATATCTCCGATTAACCATGACTTGCACTTAAAACAAGTTTTAAGCGCAGCTTAAAAATATCCCAGATAAAAATGTGATCAGATGTAAGCCGCCAATAAACGTACAAGGCCGATTAACCAATTAATTATTAATAGTGGTTCCAGAATACCGCCCTCCTGCACGGTCGCCTCGGTGTACAATACAGGTGATTTGAGATGAAAATGCCAAGGAATATTAAACGATACTGCCCCTCATGCAAGGTCCATACCGATCATGAGGTAGACAAGGTGAAAAAAAGGAGAGCCAGCGAGCTCAAGTGGGGGCAGAGGCGTTTCAGGACGGTAACCGCTGGATACGGAGGATTCCCCCGGCCGAAACCCGAGGGAAGGGAAAAACCGACGAAAAGGATCCAGCTCAAGTACAAATGCAAGCAATGCGGAAAGAGCCATCAGAGTGCGAGCTTCAGGATAAAGAAGTTCGAGATCAAGGAGCTTTGAGGGGGCCTGCAACATGTCAGATAACAACAATCCAAGATCCAAGTTCCTGAAGGTGAAATGCACCGACTGCGGGAACATCCAGACCCTTTTCGACAGATCAAACACCAAGATCAGCTGCACTGTCTGCGGGGCCACTTTGGCCGTACCAACCGGAGGCAAGGCAGAGATAAAAGGTGAGATAGTCGAGAGGGTTGACATGGATATCGCATGAAAAGCGGTATGAAACCGCCTCGGAGGTGAACGGTATGGCCTATGTGAATGAACTGCCGGAAGAAGGAGAGCTTGTAGTCGCAACGGTAAGGCAGGTCAAGAACTTCGGGGTCATCGTTGAACTAGATGAATACCCGGGAAAGGAAGGATTCATTCACATCGCAGAGGTAGCCTCGGGATGGGTCAAGTACATCAGGGACCACGTGCGTGAAGGGCAGAAGGTCGTTTGCAAGGTGCTCGGTATCGATGAGAGGAGAAAGAACAAGGTTGTGGACCTCTCCCTCAAGGCGGTCAACGAGCATCAGAAGAGGGAGAAGATCCAGCAGTGGAAGAGCGAGCAAAAAGCCCAGAAGCTTTTCGATATTCTCTGCGAGGACCTTGGTATATCCACCAAGGAAGGCATGGAAAGATTCGGTATCGAGCTCATCCAGGAATACGGATCCATGTACAGGGCGTTCGAGGTTTCCGCGATAAAGGAGATCGCGCTCAAGGAAACCGGATTCGAGGGTGAGTGGATCGACAAGTTCGTTTCGATTGCAAAAGATAACATCACCCCTCCCTATGTCGAGATCAGTGGTATACTGGAGCTGTCATCAAGTGAACCGGGGGGATTGAAGGACATAAAGGAATCTCTCAAGAGAACTGAAGAGGAAGCATCCAAGACCGAGGAGATAAAGGCGTCGATCTTCTATATCGGAGCGCCGAGATTCAGGATCAATATCGTAGCCCCCAATTACAAGCTGGCCGAGGAGGTTCTCAAGGATTCCGCCGAGATAGGCATCGGCTATATGCATGACAAGGGAGGCACCGGTAAGTTCATCAGGAAGGGGTGAAAGACACACTGCCTTTGTTCGATTCATTTTTCATCGGAATTCCATAATTAATCCGTAAATGATATATTGTAAGAATGTCCACTATGGAACTATTGCATTTCGAATCTCCCGGATGGTTGAGGGTCAAACTTGAGAAGCAGAATCAAGAGATGCGGCATCTGCCGGATGTATACATTGAAGGATCACTGTCCCAAGTGCGGGGAACCCACGGGCAACACATTCCCTCCCCGCTATTCACCTGCAGACAAATACGGAAAATACCGCCGGATGGCCCTTGGTCTTGAAGGCAGCGACGGAGATTAGTGATACCAGGAGGACGACGTATGGACGACATGATGATCAGGTATATTGAAAAACCGGAACTGGACCGCCCGATACTAATAGAAGGGCTTCCTGGAGTGGGCAACGTCGGCAAGCTTGCCGCCGAGCACCTCATCTCTGAGCTGGATTTTGTTAAATTCGCTGAGATCTACTCAAAATACCTGCCGCCCCAGGTCATTGTATCCGATGACGGGGTGGTCAACCTCGTCAAACACGATCTGTATTATTACAAGAGAAAAGGAGATCTCCCAGACGTTATCGTTCTCACCGGCGACTATCAAGGACTAACGCCCGAGGGACAGTACACCCTTTCATACGAGACGATCAAATTCGTCAAGGAGATGGACGTCAGCCTGATATTCACGCTGGGCGGGTTCGGTGTTATCCGCATGGTATCTGAACCTCAGGTCCTGGGTGCGGTAACGGATCAGGATATGGTAAAGGATTTCGAGAAACTCGGTGTCGTGTTTCGACAGGGAGAACCCTCCTCCGGGATCATAGGGGCCTCGGGCCTTCTGCTCGGGATCGGAAAACTCGAGGGGATAAAGGGTATATGCCTCATGGGAGAAACATCCGGATATTTCGTTGATCCTAGGTCAGCGAGGGCTGTATTGAAGATCCTCGGGGCATACCTGGAGGAGAGCATAAATTACTCATCCCTCGAGGAGAAGGCCGCCCAGATCGATGAGATAACATCCAAGATCAAGGAAGATCTGGAGGAGAGGGAACTGGCGGACAAACGGGGAGATGATCTGGGATACTTCGGATAGGCTCGTTGACGATTGATTTCCTGGTCTTTCATTCAACCGTGTCCACGAATACCAGGTTCATCTGATCCTCGTGTGTTTTGTAGTTCAGCTCCCTGAAATAGGTGCTTCCGCTGCATTCGAACCTTACGCTCATATCTACCGAGTATGTGTTGTACTGGCTTCCAACGAACTGGATGATTATCTCGACGTTGTCCTTTCTGGAGAGTGATTCGCCCTCAACAACTCCCCGCCCCATCTCGGATCCGTCCATTTCACGTATCACGGCAGTGCAGTCCAGATCCTCGATCTCCCTGTTGCCCCAGTTCGTCAGCAGGACATTCAGGTTGATCAGTCCGCCGGTTCCGCCTCCTCCCGGAGCCTCGTGGTAGACCGTTCTCACCTCCAGTTCCGTCCTGGGTATTATCCATTGATATGCCGAGAATCCGAGAACGAGGATCACCACCAGTCCCGCCGGCAGGACCCATTTCCAGAGATTCCTGATATCTTCGACCCTGTCCATTCAATCCCCCCCTCCCGTAAATACGAAATACCAGAATGACAGCAGTGGGGCCGGCATCACCTTCCCTCCGTCGTTTGATTCCATATCCAGGGCCACACTGTCCCTGTTGACGGTAATGCCGTAGTAAAACTCCATACCCAGCACCTCTTTCTGCTTGAAAGTGATGAAAAACAGGTTCGGACGGTACACGTTTCCGTTGACGTTCATCTCGGAGGTCAGCTTGAGCTGAATTTCTTTTGCTTTTTTATCTAATTTATCGCCAATGGTTTCAAATTTATAACTAATATCATCAGCACCTTTTATTGCTATGCCCATTGAGGATTTAAGACTATCAGCAACAGAAGACAATATTGATTTTGTATATTGACCTAATCGAGCTTCTAA
>JBLIRG010000097.1:0-8528 GCA_049472195.1 Thermoplasmatota archaeon | reverse complement strand
TAGTGTTTTGTCATTGTTGACGACGAGCCATGCCCATCCACTTCCAAAAATGTTTGTTGCTGTGTTTGAGAATTCTTCTTTGAAATTATCAAAATTTCCCCCTCCATTTTCTCTATGAATTGCGGTTCTACCCATCCTTCATTCGGAAGCTTGACGATGCTTACACCATCGACATCATCCAAACCTGCAAACACGGCATCCTCGTATGTTACATCATTCAATACCGGGTTCTTTTTTACCACGGCCTGGATCCGAATATCCGGATTTTCACGGATCATCTCCTTCATGAGAATTGAATCCATAACTATCTCACCCGAATTGTCGAGGAGGAAAATACATGCGCCAGCGGAACTAATTCTATCCCGGAGTTCACCGTAATCGTCTATTCGGAGTCCAGTGGACTCCGCCTTTTCGAGGATGGAATCGAGATCGAGAAGGTTCTTAGCACCGTAATCCATGACATTCCCGGCAATGGACGCTATCAATGCCTCTTTCAAAGGATCGGAAGAGGATTCCACGCGATTTGTGATCTCGTCGATCGCTTGAAGGGCTTTTCGGGTTGAATCCATCTTCAATTCTCTGTAGGGATCATTTCCACCACCATTGGCTTTGATGATCTCGTGAACTCTCAGGGCAATATCAACCGGTTTTACATTATAATCATGCTCCGAGAGAACCTTCAGAACTTCTCTGATGGCTTTTTCAAGATCCTCATCCTCCATCTCCGAGCGTTCGAGCTCCATGAATGCCTGCTTGATGAAGCAGGGTATACATCTGATGGACATAAACATGTGAAATTCCCCTTACTTTCACGGGATCCCGACAGGTGTGATCGAATACTGGTTTATCAGTTCATCGATTGTCATTGAAAAGGACCTTGGATTGATTTTTACCTAAAAATTTTTCGACCATATAACGAGTGCGCACATATGACCCGATATACTTGATGGCATGCATATAGAAAAGGTAGAAAAAGGATGTTTCCTTTGTCCATACTCGTACCCATGAATGTAGTTCGAAACGGGGGCAGATAAATGAGATCCAGCCAATTCTTGAATTCTATTGTATTTGCCTTGATATTGTTGATTCCGTCATTTTTCATCATTCCCGATTCCGGATCGGTATCGGTAAATCAGACAATATTGGATCTGCCATCGAGAAAACCCATTGATGCCGGTACAGTCATAAAGGTATCGGGCGGAAGCCAGATATTCAATTCATCATGTTATTTTCCAGTTCCCAAGGCATCAACTCTTGAGTCGTTGAATATCTCGATCTCTCCCGTCCCATATATCGAGGGCGGCAACAGGTATCCTTCCGATATGTGGTTCAATGTATCTGGCAAGAAAATGTATGAGTATCCTTCAAGCAACAGAGATGGATATCACTTCGGACAGTGGGGGCGTCAGAACGTATCATTGGATGGCAGAGATAGCGGTATAATGATGGATACTTCCCATTCGATACCCCCGAACTTCGACATTATCCTTCCAAAAAATGCAACGATAACCGATGCAGTCTTCAATATAACCGGCCATCAAAGGGACGTGCAGGATGACTGGAGAAGCTATTATTACGAGGGGAGCACAGGCGAAACAACAGGCTATTCCCTTACTTTCATTGATGATACCGATTCGAACGGCCTCCCGGAGATCATAGCGGGATCCCCGACGGGAAGCAATAACTTTGGTCTGATAGCAAAATATGAATTCGAACCAAGCACCGAATCCCTTGTGCTAGTGGGATCATCACTCCTCGGTTCAGATCAGTATTCCCTTTTCGGGTACTCCCTGTCCGATACATTTTCCGTTGCCGGAAAAGGGACATCGATAGCGGTCGGAGCCCCAAAAGGGGCAAAGGTGATTGAGGGGACGGTTTCCCTTGTATTGATTACATCGCTTTCGGAATACGATATTCTAAAGGGAAATGACACCCTCGAGGGATTCGGAACTGCGGTCCAGGTCGGCGATATCGACACCGATGGTGAGGCGGAAATTGTCGTGGGATCTCCGATGGCCAATTCAGGCAGGGGCAAGATCTACATTCTGGACCTGGAATCTCCCGGAGATTTTTCAGCTGAAACATCGATCAAGACCGTCATCGACGGACCTGTAGGCGAAACTGGCTTCGGAAAGAACATAACCATAGGAGACGTGGACGGTGATAAGATCATGGATATTGCCGTCTCATCCGATGAGAAGGTCCGGATATTCACCGGTGGATTGTCCATGGATATCGATACCGATTATACGATCGATCCCATTTCCTCCGGTGGTGTATCCTCGTTCGGACATATCGAGTTCATTGGAGACACCGAGGGATCCGGTGAAGATACATTGGCCGTCGGATGTCCCGGTGAACTCTCCGGAGCCGTTTTGCTGTATGATACACCCTCGTCAGGATCCCTAACCCTTGACAGCAAGTATACCCCGTCGGGTTCAATGATATCCAGAAATTTCGGATACTCCATATCGAGCATCTGTGACTATGACAAGGACGGAAATATGGAATTTGCAATCTCATCCGTCGGCGATGCTTCTTCAAGGGGAAGTATCGGCATCTATCAATTCGACTCAACCGATCCGGAAAAGGTACTTACCGAATCATCTGTCGGATCGATGTACGGAACGGATATTCTCCTCTGTGCGGACATGATCAGTAACGGTTATATCGATGTCGTCGCCGGTGCAACATACAATGCAGGACCATCGTCGATCTCAAACGGCAGGATATATCTGGAGGAATACTTCGACTCGTCCACACTTGGGGAGAATACTCCAACAATGCAGATCAACGGGATTGATGCCTGGACATATTCCGGGCCGCACCTAACGAACACCGCGACCACATCTGATCTGAAGAATGTGATCAACAATGCGGTTTCGACGTCAGATATCGTTGAAGGGATCTCCACACCGTACAATGAATATGTATCTATCAATCTTGCATTGACCTCTCCGGATATCCCCAATCTCGAGGGATCAAAGATGTTCAGCGTGGATGCGATCAATATACGCTATGAGCAAACCGTCCATATACCGGATCTCGCCGGCCAGATCGAAGCTTACATTGCCAATCCGAACGTGAAACCCGAATCCGATGGCAATTACCACATTCCGTTTCTCCTTAGATCAAAATCAGCAGGCGGAATCAAGATCGACACCGTGGTTCAGGATTTCGATTATCCTCCGGTGATCGAAAATCCGATCCAATATCTTAGCTTGAAGGAGGATACGCATGATTTGTACCTTCTTGATCTCTGGCATGTATTCGAGGATGATAAAACACCGGATGAAGACCTCTCCTTCGTTATAGTGAACGATGGAGAGAACCGATCCATGGTATCGGCAACGATATGGGAAGGAAGGTACCTTTCAATCGATGCGTTCAATGACACTTCGGATACGAAGTCAAATGACAACTGGACCGGAAAGGTTTTTCTTACCCTGGTAGTGAGGGACGGGCTTGATGCGATTTTCGCCCTCGAGGATCTGGTTGTGGAGATACTGCCAGTAAATGATCCTCCCATGCTCTCGAATGAACCTGAGGGTTTCGTTTTCCAGGATGATCTTTTCGAATTCATACCCGAAGTCGTGGATGCCGAGGGAGATGAACACGATATGTCCCTGTCCGGTCCTGGAAATATGTCGCTGGTAGAGAACATCAACATAAACTGGTATCCAAACAACTGGGATGTTGGAAATCATACCTGGACCTTGACACTTTCAGATGGTCTCGATCAGATCAAGTATGTCTTCGATCTGGACGTTATAAACGTAAACGATGTGCCCTATTTCGTGACACTTCCTCCCGTTTACAACACCGTTTATGTTGGAGAAACGTTCACATTCGATTTTGATGCGGAGGACATCGATCCGAACGATTCGATCAAATTCGAGATCGTGAAAGGTCTCCAGGGAAGCCTGATCGATGAGTCCACCGGAGTTTTCACCTGGACCCCGATCATCTACCAGTATGATCCGGTCGAATATATCGTCAGGGTAAGCGACAATTTCCGGAATTATACTCAATTCACCTTCTACATCAACCTTACCCTCAGACTCCTGGAGCCCGAGATAACATCCGAACCCGAGACGATCCTGTATGACATGATGAAATGGGAATACGAGGTGGTCGTTTACGATCCCAATGATGACATACCCCTTGTCCAATTCATGGAGGGGCCGCGCGGAATGAAATTTTCAAACATAACGAATATTCTCACCTGGAGGCCCCTAGCAAATCAAACGGGTGTTCATACCGTAAAACTCAGGATCATATCATCGGGATACACCATTGCCCATACATTCAACCTGACGGTCCAGAGAGCAATAAGGATCTGGGACATATCCGTTACAGCAGGTCTCGACGGAAAAAAGATCAGCGGGAAATTCCTGTTCACGGGATCGTACAACGTAACCCCAAGCGATGTCGAATACGTTCAGGTGAGAATAGACGACGGCGCATGGATCAATGCAACCATTCTGGAAGGCAGGTGGTCACATGAGTTCAATACAAATGATTACGAAAACGGAAAGCATACCTTTTCCGTCAGGGCTTTTGACGGCCATGAATGGTCTCAAACCCAGACCATCGAGGTCACGATCTCAAACAGCGCGGTATTTCCGGTCTGGCTTACAATTGTGATTATCATTTTGATTATACTTATCCTGATCATATTGATCGTCGTTACGATCTACGTAATCCAGAATAAGATGAAGAAGAGCGAGGAGGACCAGATCCACAAGTTGACCAGGGATGATTTCGATCAGTCCAGGGCAGAGCTCGATCGCTTCCTTGAGGATGTCGGACGCGATGTTTCCGATGATATCGGAACATCCGATGAGGAAGTGGCACCAATGGATCTTGGTGATCTCGTTGCGGAACGCGGCGTTACGGAATGCACCGAGGACACGAAAATATTCGACAAGCAATCCGATGGGATATATGAACTCGGAGGCATGGAAGATGCGGAAAACAAGACAGGAGATGTCGATCCATGCCAGGATCCCGAAAACGAAGGGGTCGAGGAAAATATTCCACAGCAGGAACCTCCTCAGATGCCTTCCGATGTCGATAAATCGGGGAAATGAGGATCCGAGATCATTGAATATATCGGTTACATGAACAAAAACCTACCTTTGATTATGGGATAAAACAAGGGGTCTTTCATTAAAAAATAAGTTTTTAGCACGACTTGAGAAGGAAAAAAAGCCAAATACATATGTGATTTTATGCAACTCACAAATAAACGCGCACGGCCAATTGGAGGATAAACTATATAATCGTAAAACCAAATCTCCTTCCTGTAATTATCAACGGGAAATAATCGACTGGAGGGTAGCGTCATGGGTTGGTTCAAGAGAAGGTCAGAAAGTGAAGACGAATACGCAGATGAAGAGATACGCATCGGTCGGACGTATATTGACCTTGGATCCATGAAATCCAAGGGTCCCTCCACACATAAAGGTGGGCCATCGATAAAATTCGCAGATATTGACGGTTACAGGCTCATTCCGGAGCTTTCTCATCTTATATACGAGGGGAACGTGCTGGTTCTGGATTTCACGCCCATAGCCAACGATGATCTTGAATTGAAGCGGACGATCACCGAGCTCAAGAGGGTCGTGGAGGATATCGAAGGTGATATTGCCGGAATAGGCCAGAATCTTCTGATCGTCTCCCCGAAAGGTATGGGGATCGATAAGAAGAAGATGAGAAGGCTCGAACGTAAAAGAATGTAAGTAGGACCTACCGTTTGTGTCCTACCATGGAAGTTCTTTCCGCAAATTGTCCAGCATGCAACAGCTCCGGGCTTACTGTTAGGCAGAAGATCATCGATGTCCCGCATTTCGGAGAGGTCATGGTATCATCTCTGCTCTGCGGTTCCTGCGGATACAGGCACACGGATGTTATATCCACAACTACGAAAGCGCCCAGAAGGTATACCTACAGCTTCAACGATGAATCCGGCCTCAATGCAAGGGTCATCAGATCCGGATCTTCCACGGTACGAATACCGGAATTCGGGATCAGGATCGATCCGGGAGGTGCAAGCGAGGGGTACATAACAAACATCGAGGGCCTCCTGTGGAAGATATTGGGGATCATAGACCATCTGGAATCGGACCTGAGGGCATCACTCGCCAATCCCGATGCGGATACGGCCGATATCGAGAAAAGAATCGATCTTTCCATGAACCTGAGAAAGGAGATCGAAAGAATGATTAACGGCGAATTGGGAACGACGATCATTATAGAGGACCCGTACGGGAACAGCGCCATTATCCACGACAGCGATCATGTAAAGGTGGAAGACCTATCGAAGGAGGAGGTACTGGCCCTTCTTGACACCGGTAAACATCAATCGTAAATGAGCTAGACACCTCTTCTTTCACCCCATATCACCCTGTGTGTCTGAACCATCAATCTGATTCTTCGGCTCATGGAAATGAGATCCTCCCTGCCGCTACTCCGATATTCATCGATCTTCCGGGCGATGATACGCGCCGCTTCATCCCCGTCCTCGTTTGAACACGGAGTTATGATGATGGAACATGATACGGGATTGCTGCGAAGGAAATCCATTGTGTAGTCAATATCCCTTGCGTCCTTAACGATGAATTTTATCTGATCAGAATGACGAAGGAGCGGTAGGTTCCCCGGATCTGTCGATCCCGCCTCACCGCTTGAAGGGGTTTTCACATCCATTGAAATGAAAACATCGGGATACTTCCTGATGATCTCTCCGAGATGGTAGGTCCCGTTGGTTTCCAGATCCACCTTGAAATAGAAGCGTATCAGTTCGGATATGAGCTCATCTATTCCATCTTGAAACAGGGGCTCCCCACCGGTCAGACAGATCCTTTCATTGCCGAATGCTGAAACAGAATCAATGATCTCGCTTATCTCCATTCTTTTACCGGATCCGGTGTCCAGAGCATATCGGGTATCGCACCATGCGCATCGAATATTGCATCCTGATAGTCTCACGAATGTCGTCGGAAGACCTGTATTCAATCCCTCTCCCTGGAATGATGAAAAGATCTCATTGATTACCAGATACAATCATTCACCCCTCTCATATTCCAGCGGATCCTCCAATCCCGCCTCGCTGAAACCCTTCAACCGGTAAAGACACGAATCGCATCTGCCGCACGGGAGATCCCCTCCGGAATAGCAGGACCAGGTATCGGAATAATCAATACCAAGCGATCTGCCTTTCATAACGATTTGCGATTTGGAAAGAGCTGCAAGGGGAGCTCTGATCTCCACAGGATCGCCCTGCACACCCCTCCTCGTTGCCAGTCGGGCCGTTTCCATGAATGATCCGAGGAACTCGGGTCTGCAATCGGGATAGCCCGAATAGTCGACGGCAGTCGCTCCGATGAACACTGCATCCGCCTTCAGAACCTCGGCCCATCCGGTTGCGATCGACAGAAAGATCAGGTTCCTTGCGGGCACATATGTGCTTGGTATGTCCGCAGAGGATCCCAGATCCCGATCGAGCGGAAGCCTGTCCTCATCCGTCAGTGAACTCCCCTCGAACATTTCCCTGGGAAGTTCGATTATCCGATGACCTTCCACTTCAAGGGATTTTGCTATCTTCCTGGCAGCCTCGATCTCCTTGTCATGCCTCTGTCCGTATAAGATGGTCAGGGCGAAGCATCGATAGCCCTCCGACCTGGCCACCGCTAACGTTGTGGATGAATCTATACCGCCCGATAACAGAACCACGGCCTTCATACCGAACCTCCGGTTCTTTTCATAGAACCTCCGTCACCCATGCTCCCTGACCCGGACCTTCGTCTATACCCAAGGATATCTCGGTAGCCCCGGGGGGAAAGGACACCTCTGCCAGAAGTCTTTTCAGGATGTAACCGGACAGCTCCTCCACCGTGGTGGCCGGGATGGGGAGGAAAACGACATCGCCGATCGGAAATTGATATCTCTTACCGCACATGTCCATGGTAACCGTTCCGGTTTCATCGTCCTTATCGATATCTATATCATCATTTTCCGTGGGAACCAGGGCTTTGTGATCCAGCTCGCCCGCATATCTCTTCAAGACCGATTTTATCCTTCCGAAATCTATGAGAAAGTTATCCTCCCCGAGGGATCCCTTCAATTTCAGGTGGATCGCATATGAATGCCCATGCAGCCTCGAGCATTTCTCGTGATGGAGCAGAACATGACATGCGGAAAAACGGATATTCCTGCTCCATCCGTCGATCTGAATATGATTGTCCATGACACCGCTAGACAACAAGGTCCTAATAACCTTAACCTCTGCGTTTTCTGATCCTTCCGAAGATCGGGACAATCACCAGAAGCGATACCGGAACGGCAATGAATGTCGAGATAACCGGAAGGTCCTGTGATGTACCCGGCAGATCCGCATCGCTGATCTTGGCGTCGAGGGATCAGGCTGAGCACCCCCCGTTCCGGGGCAGGCCGGACTCGCCAGGCCGCCGGCCGATTGAAAATTCGCTCCGCCCGTGGTGAAAAGGGCGCGCTCCGGGCGCGGC
>JBLIRG010000096.1:0-8752 GCA_049472195.1 Thermoplasmatota archaeon | reverse complement strand
GCACCAGAAGTTCCCGGACCGTACCGGAACCTTAACGGTCTCGTGGAAGGACTTCTTGCGGTTACCGAGGATACAACAGATTCTGATGGGGACGGACTTCCCGATTCGATAGAACGGATTATCGGAACGGATCCGTATAAGTTGGACAGCGATCATGACGATCTCAACGATTCTTTCGAGGTTTCGATGAATACCGATCCCCTGAAACCCGACTCTAACGAGGATGGGCTTTCGGATGCACAGGAGATACTCGATGTACCTGCCGATCCCGACGGAGACGGCGTACCCAACGCATGGGACCGTGACAACGACAACGACGGGATCGAGGATGCGTCGGATCATTCGCCGTTTTCAAAGACCGGACTGCTGGATACGCTCCGTCTGGACCTGAACTCCACCGGGAAACCGTTGTACATCTCCCTCCAGATCAGACCGAAGAACCCGTCCAACATGAGGCTGCTGTTCGATACCATGGACTGGCCGCTGGATGACAAGGGCATCATGAAGGACCTCGATAATTCAACTGAAGATGTGCTTGTGACCCCGGTCCTGGAGATTTCGAGCAACATATATCCCGATCAGGACGAAGTGGTCGAGTATGGGATGAAGGTCGGAAATGATAGCGTGATACTGCCCCTCAATCCCGTATGGGAATACGGACGGATCGTCGGGCTTGCCGGCAGGATATATTTTCCACCCTCAATCGGTGCGGCTGATCTTGACCTCGAGATGGGCCTGAAATGGGTGGTCACCGGAATAACCGATGCGGAAGTCAGGACCCTGAAGACATCGAACGGGAAATACCTGACATCAATGGACCCGGGATCGGTCAAGGCCAATTCCACGGAGATTACGGAAGCGCAGAGGTTCACCTGGGAGAAGATCGATAACGATAGGATAGCAATGAGAACGATGGAGGGTTATTTCGTCGGCATCGATCAGGATGGAGTTTTAAGGTCGGGTTTCCCGAAGATGGAGAACGCCTGCATTTTCACCCTGGTCGAAGTGGGCGATTCTCATTATCTGAAGACCTGGGACGGCCGGTTCGTCAAGGAACAGGGTGACGGAAGCTTCAAAGCCGAGGATGCGGGACCTGCGGGCAGTCTGCTCACAATCCAGGAAGGTGATGTCAGGACGAGCAGCACCACCCTGATCACGTACCATGAAAAATTCACTGTTGGGAGCCTTGTGGTGACGGAGAACCACGGAACCGACATCGGACTTTTCTACTCGGAGGATACGAATGAGATGATGGCGGCGAACATGCTGTTCTCCGCCGGTTTCATGAGGAACTATTCTCTGAATATAGATGAGATGCAGTATCTCCTCGCCGAGAACGAGATATTTCCGGAGTCCATTATCGAAGGATACTCCCACCTGGATCTGGCCGTGCGTGAATGCATGACCAGGATGACCAAGGAGGCGCTTCAGTCCCTGCCCGAGAACGGAAAATACTCCATGACTGTGCTGATGGAGGACAGCAGCGCTTCGATGGACCTGGTGGACCTTTCCGTGAAAGACGGTTCGACATTTCACGGGAACCTCTCCGAAATACCCGTCATAACGACACGGATGATGAGATCGAACTGGTACGAGACACCCAACCTGCAACCGATAGACGCCTCATCATTCGTTCAGGAGATCATGCCTTTCCTTGAAGATCTCGACGATGAGAACGCCACCATGATGCTCGGCATGTTCCTCTTCTGGAATATCGGGGAGATACGGGTAGTTCGCGAAGGAGGGAATATACTCGATGATCTGTCAAGCCACTGGGCATCGACCGTTGCCGGCATCATGGGCATGATCACCGCGCCCACCCTCCTCATAATAACCTTCGTTCGGGATTTCATCGTGCCCGCCCTGGAGTTCATCCATTATTCCATCAAGATGTTCTACACAAGCAGTGAATTCCTTGTTGAGGTGATCAAGGGGACATGGAACGGTGTCAAGTTCCTTTTCAAAACGTTCGAGACCGGAAAAGTGTGGGGATCTGCCATATCGAACCTCCTGACAGGATTCGGGATAATAGTGGACGTCATTGCCTATGGGATAGATCTCACAATTCTGATCTTCAATCTCGTCGCCATGTACAGCGCCGTGGGAGGCGATCCGTTCGGGATAACGATCACCACGATATACGGTGTACTTGCCTTCTCGTGGATCACCGCGTTGTTTGGGGTTGGATTGTTCATAACGATATTGACGATCATACTCGGCCTTCAATCGATCCCGGTCGCGGGGCAGGTCGCAGGTGTCATAATCGGTATAATCGCGGCAATCGTGGGTCTCCTGTATGCTCTGGAGGAACTGATCGTGAGCTGGATCACCGGAAAGAGCGGATCGGAGTGGATCATCACGTGGATTATCGAGCTTATCGCAGGGGTTCGTACCCTGACCAGTCTGGACATGGAGATGGTGGGATCGGAGATAATCATTCATGACAAAACGGAGAACGGACTGGATGCGGGGGATCGGATCGAGTATACGAGTGTTTGGGACTCCATCGTGACAAGGGAAACCCACGGATCAGCAGATCATCTCAGGGATTCCTACATCGAACCTCAATACCACATAACATCGCCAGTGGTGGGAGATGACGGGAAAAGAAAACACACCACGGGAAGTTTCACAAACGAGATCTATTCGTCCAACGACGGGGATAAGAAGGAGACACGCTACGAGTCCGGTGCATGGATCGTTCCGGGAATAGCCAAGGTCAACTACGAATTCGCCCTGAACCTGAGGATGAAATACAACATGTACTACCAGGAACACCTCTTCTGGGGGCTGATCCCGTTCGAACCGAAGAGCGATTCCGGCTCCGATCATCTTAGCACGAAGACGCTTTATTACGACGTTCTTCCCGAGACAATTGATGAATTCGGAACCTGGACATACCTGAAACATTCCGACTACGATGGAGACAACCTGAACAACTCGGATGAGGTGGATACCAGCCCCTGGAACTGGGATTCGGACGGGGACGGACTGGGCGACGGATACGAGCTGGACATCGGGTACGATCCCACGGATCACGACATGGACCGGGACGGGATATGGGACAGGAGGGAGATGCTCTCTGGAACCGATCCCGACAACGAGGATAGCGACGGCGACGGTCTGTCTGATTTCGAGGAGCTTGAGGGATGGATCATCAACTTCACGTATTACGGCCATCCCTTCGAATGGCACATCGTATCCGATCCGAAGTCACCCGATACCGATGGAGACGGTCTGAACGATACGATCGAGTACCTCTGTTTACTGAATCCGATCTCATCGGATACCGACGGGAACGGGATCATCGACGAGATCGTCGATTACTCGACATCCGAGATGGATCACGTCGATACCATCGGGGATGATGAGCCCTTCGGGATCCCGGACTGCGTCGATATGGTATGTGATAAAGACGGGAACATGTACGTGATAAGCGGGTTCAACGACTCCGTGATAAAACTCGGTCCGGACGGGGAATTCCTGTGGGAATACCACGACGAGTCGCTGAACAACATGAGATCCCTGGCGATCGGACCGGACGGGAAGATCTACGTGGGCCGCTATCATGCCTGGGGCTATCCGGACCCAAAAACAATTTTCATCCTCGAGGCGAACGGAACCCTTAATGGGACCTGGCACGATCCCGATAGGACGGATTTCGGCGATGCGATGGCAATGGCCGTGGACGATGCCGGCCATATCTATTCGTTCGGATATGCCGACAGCATCTGTCCGTTCATGGTGAAGTTCTCCCAAAACGGCACCGTCTTAAGATCGCGCGAATACTTCACCGGAGATCAACCAGGCCAGTTCGTTGTGGGCAGTGATAACTCCATTGATGTCGACAGCAGGGGCAGGATATACGTTCTCGATCCTGGCAACCACAGGATACAGGTGTTCGATCAGGAATTCAACCTCAGCTGGGTATGGGATATCTCCGAGTTCGGGACGGCAACCGACATATGGATCGATTCGGAGGACAGCCTCTATATCAGCTGGGACGGGGGAGATCTTGACGGCGTGCAGAAGTACGACAAATACCGGAGGCTTAGGATCGAGTGGCCGGTGAACGTCGGGGAGAAGTCCGTATGTTCCGGCGATGACCATGATATTTACGTCAGCGGAAATACCGACTCGGGAGCCACCATCGGACGGATCGTTCGTTACCGGGAAAATATCACGATACACAAGGTCGAGAAGAACTACACGTATAATGACACCGACGGGGACGGTCTCTTCGACGTCGTGGAGGAGGAGGGGTGGGAGATCAACGTGACGCTGCCCTCCGGGGTGGATAAGAGACACGTGGTTTCCAGCTCCAATCTAAGCGACACGGACCTCGACGGGTTGTCGGACAAAGAGGAACACGATCTGGGGACCGATCCCGCATCCCTTGATACGGACATGGATACGGTACCGGATCCTGAGGAAGTCGTGGCCGGAACGGATCCCGCCTCTTATGATTCGGATCTGGACGGGCTCGACGACGGAGTGGAGCTGATCTTCGGAAGCGATCCGCTTCTCAACGATACAGACGGGGAGGGACTGTTGGACAATATCGAGTTCGATATCGGGACCGATCCGAATGACAACGATACCGACGACGACGGTCTGTCCGATCATGAGGAATGGACCATGGGACTGGATCCCAGGTCTCCCGACGGGGACGGGGACATGATGTTCGACGGAGAAGAGGTCGATGTAGGCACAAATCCCCTTGATTCGGACCACGATAAGGACGGGATCGACGACGGGTACGAGAAGATCTACAACACGTCCGCGGTCCTCGGGGACAGCGACGGGGACCAGCTGAAGGACGGGTTCGAGGTGAGCATGTTCCTGAATCCAATTAACAACGACACCGACGAGGACGGGATGATGGATTCCAGGGAGCTTGAGATCGGTTACAATCCCCGGTCCGGGGATTCCGACGGGGACGGGATCGGGGATCTCTTCGACATGGATTTCGACATCGATATTTCGGAGGAGATCGTGGTGGCAATGGATGAGGGGAACAGGAATAAATGGTTGATGGAGAACCTGTCCGGCAGCGTCGATGTTTTGGAGGTTTCCCCGGGTGAATTACTAACAGATCATACCAATAAAAGCCTGATAGTGATCGTGGGGATGCCTTCTTCGGAGAACGGCACCGCGGGGAGGATCATCCGCGATCTCCTCGGTGACAATGCGGATCTCATCGCCGGCATGAATACCGCTTCCGGGAGATGCGTAGTGAGATACGGGGTATGGAAGAGCGAGCAGACCGTGGTGCTTCTTTCCGAGCCGCGTCCGTTCGATCACAACCGGATCCTGAGCATATTCCGAAACGTCAGGATGACGATCGAGGAGGGACGGATCGTTGCGGATTACCTGAGCCCCCGGTCCTTCGTCCAGGTGGATTACTACGAGGTCGTGAGGGAGACCCAGACCAGCGTCCTGTTCATGCTGAACGAGAACGAATCCGCGGACGTGACGATATCCGGCTCTTCATCAATTGACGGGGCGGAGCCCCTTGCTTTCGGGTCCGGTCTGGGACCGGACGAGGTCGCTCTGAAAAGATACACGGTGATCTCGGTGGAGGATGATCAGGGGAATACGATCGGGGAGGGGAACATAGATCGGGTGGAGTTCATGATCTATTACAGATCGGAGGATCTGGACATGAATGACGATGGCGATGCGGATGATCCTCAGGATCTGAACGAATCCACCCTCGGCCTGTATTATTACGGGAGGGGTAAATGGAATAAGATGTCGGAGGGCGGAGAGATCGTGATCGACACCGGAGTGAATACCACGGATCAGATCGTTCACGGAATGGAATACGAGGGATACGTGTGGGCCGTGACGACGCGTCCCTCCGCGTTCGCGATCTCGGGGATGCGGAACGAGATCGGTTTCTTCACTCTGGAGATCGGACCCGTTATCGACGAGAATGGAGATCCCGTTGAAGGTGCAGACGTCAAATTGGACTTCGGCGGATTCGATTACCAAAACCATACAGACGCATCGGGTAACGTCTCCTTCGATCTCTCCAATGAACTGAAAGGTACGAACGTCACGATCACCTTTAGTGCTGAGGGACACTGGAGGATCATATGGACCACCAGAATCGATGAGGAAGGAAAACTCACAGGCACCCTTCCGATCCTCCGGAACGAGGGAATCGATGATACCCCGAAGGATGAGTGGAATCCATATCCGCTCCTCATATCATTCCTCATCGTGATCCTCGTGTTTATTGGAATCGGGATCTTATTATTCGTTCGATGGAAGAAATCGGAGGGAGAGGGCTTGGAGGAATGATGTGATCCGGAAAGAATATGATTGAGGAAAATTCAACGTTGGTGGGACCGGCCTGGCCCATTATATATTAGGTTCAAGTTGACTGCATGGTACAAGTATTTCACAAACATAACAGAAATCGTTATATCTGTGAAAAAAGTGTACCCTTTTGTGCAAAGCGGAATGTCAGACATGGAACAGCGATTATACTTCACTCTTGATAATCGAGATCAAAGGGTGTTCACTGTAAAGGATATTATTGAAATATTGCAGATCTCCGAATATAGAGCCAGAAACATAGCTTCCTTTATGGTGAAAAAGGGAGCAGCAGAAAGAGTCAAGCCAGGATTATTTGCTCGAGTGCCACCCCATATTATTCTTGATAAAAAACACTATCATGAAGATGCAATTCTTATTGCTTCAAAACTAATTGACAATTATTTCCTATCCCATTATACCGCAATTCAGATTCATGGACTTGCAGATAGGTATTCCAGCTATGTTTATATCTCCTCAACAAGCCACCAGAGAAGTTTGAAGTATCACAATAATCAAATAAAATTCATAAAGATCAATCAAAATAGATATTTTGGAGTGACCGAGATAGAGTATTACAAAGAAATAATATTGGTCTCCGATCTCGAGAGAACCATAATAGACATCGTTGACCGTCCAAGATTATCAGGGGGCTGGATCGAAATAATCGATTGTTTGAAAAATCTCGACAGTATCGATGAAACAAAGCTATTGACATATCTGAAGGAATTCAAAAATAAAAAAACAGCCAGAATTGTGGGATATTTCCTTAATTGTTTGAGCAATATTGATCTGCCAAACAGTTTCAACAAGCAATTATCTGATTTCTCTGGCGAAAATAAATACTACATTGATAAGAACAGCCCTGGATCCAAAGTGAAGGAATGGAATCTGGTTGTACCATCAAGGATAAGGAAAGAGTTCGATGATCAGCAGCAAGGATATTGAAGGATTACAACAGGAAACCGGTTTCGATAGAGACCTGCTCGAGAAGGTCATTCATTTGACCTCGATACTATCTGAATTGGTGAAGAATGATATCATTGCAGAAAACCTCGTTCTGAAGGGTGGAACTTCACTGAACTTGATCCATTTGGATACACCAAGATTATCCATCGATCTGGATTTCAATTATAATGGATCATTGGATCGAGAACAGATGTTGAAGGAAAGAAAGTACATTGAAAAGGTAATCGAAAAGATCGGATCAGATCTGGGATACGAGGTCGAGGATCGAGGGAGCTCGTATATCATTTCGAGAAAGATCTTTCGCTATGAAAAAACAACTGGAATAAAGGATCATGTGAAAATCGAGATCAACTTTCTTCAGAGGATGCCAGTAGGAGAGGTTAAGAGATCTGAATTCAAGCTTGTCGATCCCAAGATCGAATCATTTTATGTTCCAACTTATTCTATCGAAGAACTGTGTGCTCAGAAGATGATAGCTTGTCTTGATAGATATCTGTTCAGGGACATATATGATGTCTATATCTACAGTAATCTGAAACTCAACATGGGATTGACCAAGAAATTTGTTGCAGTGTATTTCTGCATGAATTCAGATACCAAAGAAGTTGACCTCTCTTTCTTCAATACCGTTGATCCACAAGAACTGAAATATAATCTGCATCAATTTGTCAGGGATCTTTCCGAAAAACCTGAACAGATTATTCATGAAGCCAGAAAATTCATGGAAGATATGTTTCGCTTCTCCGATGAATGCAAAGCATTTGTCGATGAATTCTATGATAACAAGAAGGTTGATTCAAAAACATTATTTCCTGAAGGCAATGATCTATCCGTTCACCCATCCTTACTTTTCAGATTATCACAATTATCTGGATAGGCCATAAAATATGAGATCTACACATAAAACAGGAATTACCGCGACATGTTTCCGTTTTTTTCAACCACGATTATGAACCTGTACATGTCTCTCACCTTTATTTTAATTGAGCCTGTTTCATAATTTTGTTCAAGGTTCCCTTGGCATGATCAAGATCGGGATGGTCTGCTATAGTCACTCTCCTTTCACGATCTTGTGCTTGAACTGCATGTGGCTTCCTTTCTGTTTGAAAAAGAACATTTGATCCCACTATGAAATCATCCACCATGGTAAATGATGTTTTGCGGGCATCATTTAGCATATAAAATGATTTTTAAAAAATTTTCAAGTGGATCCGGCCTGACTTTAACCCTTTTTATTGTATCGGGTTCAAACTTCAAATGCTGAATCCTTGAACCTATTTACGACACTTTGATTCGTATTACAGATACTATGATGTTGGAACACGACAGAATCAAGAATGTCCCTCATTTTCTTTCTTCCATCATTGTCCACCAAACCTCTCAATTCTTTTAACAAGGATTGAGATGTATAAGATGGGTTTTCCGCATGAACAATGGGCCTTTCAATCGACCTGCATTT
>JBLIRG010000095.1:0-8653 GCA_049472195.1 Thermoplasmatota archaeon | reverse complement strand
GGAATCCTCGTTTCATGCGGCGGCAGGGGGAAAGAGAGGCTCAAGGAACATAGACAAGCTTCTGGACTGGGCAAGAGCGGAATCCGACAGGCTGACCATCCATGAGATCAGGGATAGGCTGGAACGACTCATCCAGGAGAAACCGACCGAGGGGGAAGCTCCGGTATCGGCTGAAGAGGATTCCGTAACGATAATGACCATACACGCGGCAAAAGGCCTTGAGTGGCCGATGGTGGTGGTAATGGGCATGCACCACACCGGCAAGGTAAAGGGAAGCCCTCCGTTCAATATCGATCCCGACCGCGGGCTTGCCATCAAGGTGGCGGATGATTCGACCGGGGAAATGGTAGCCACTCCGTCATTCACAGCGGCTGTCGATTCCCAGGAGGAGAGGGATGACGAGGAGAGGAAGAGATTGTACTACGTAGCCTGCACCCGCGCCCGGGACCATCTGGTCCTCTCCGGAAAGGTGCCCTTCAGCTCCGAATCACCCGAGGATCCCGCTGGAATGATGCGCTTTTTCCTGGAGTCCATGGATCTTGCCCTTGAGGATTTCGAAAGGGGGTCCCGGGACCTCCCTTCGGTTTCGGTCAAGCTGATTCCGGTTCCGTCCGATGCTCGGGAGATAGATATCGAGGAGGATATCGAGGATCAGGATGTCATATCCATCCCTTCGGGGGGCAGGAAGGCGTTGCTGATGAAAGCCCTGAAATCCGAAAAACCCAAACAGATCATGTCACCTTCGGCACATGATCCGGAATCCAGCTTTGATGATGAGATCCCTGTGCAAATGATCGGATCGTCCGGTAAGACTTTCCGGGATCTGTCCGGGACCCCTTCCGAAAAGGTGCAGGGCGAGATGGTTCATCGAATAATGGAAGGTGTTCCGCCAGGCAGAGTCATGATCGAATTCGGATACACCGACGGGGTGGATGACGAAGTATACGGAATGATCTCGCAGCATGTGGAGAAACTGAAGGAGCAGCTTGAGGAGCTGAGGAGCGAGCGGGATCTCCTGCCCGGGGAATGCGATCTCGCCGAGATGGAGATAGGATCCCCCGCTTCTCGGGATGGTTCAAGGCGATTGTTCATCGGGCGTATCGACAGGGTGCTGAGAATGAGGAATGGGGGATACCACATCGTGGACTTCAAGACCGGGGCTTCCCGCGAGGAGCACCGCGATCAGATACGCTTGTACGGGGAGATGCTCAGGAATATCACCGGAGAGGAGGTACACTGCAGCATTCTCTACAGCCGGGGCGATCCCCGGGTGGACATGATGTGAATCCCCCGATTTCCCGGGGAGGGTAAGCACGCGGTCGGTTTTCAGCCGATGATAGAAACTCACTTCATTGTCGAGTGAACTTTTTGGGGATGTTTCGTTCATTTCCGCCCTCATTATAATAATCTAGTCGTAATTGTTTAATATGATGTCTCTGTGGTGAGAAACGAATCCCAGCGATAGATCAGCGAACGATGAGTCGATCAATCTCGGAACAGAGTACGGTGAAGGCGATGATGGAGGAATATCTCGGTCAGAAGTTATCCAACCTCTACGGCAAGGCCCCGAGGATTGGGATATCAAGGGGGGACCGAGTCGTGGTATTTTCCGATCTGCACATGGGGGACGGGAGCCACGGGGATGATTTCAGGAGCACATCCAGTCCTTTCAAGTCGATCCTGGACAGATATTACTTCGACAGGGGTTTCAAACTGGTTTTGAACGGCGACGTTGAGGACCTGCACAAGTTCATATTGAAGCGGGTTATGAACAAGTGGAGATCCGTTTACGATATATTCGACCGGTTCCTTCATGAGACCGCCCTGTACAAGATGCTGGGAAACCACGATTGGGACGCGTTCATGCAGTTCCCCCATTACCTGGGGATCAAGCATTACAACACATTGAGGATGGAGCACCCCGAGGGCAGTTTGTTCTTCCTCCACGGACATCAGGCCTCACCCTTCATTGAGAAACTCAAATCATTGAACAGACTGGTCGCGAGCAGGATACAGGGGCCTCTGGGGGTGTCCAATCTATCCCTCAAGATCAACAAGACCAACGTACGTCCGATCGAGAGGAGGCTTTCCAATCTCTCGTTGGGAGAGGGGGTACTGACCTTCATGGGCCACACCCATAAACCCCATTTCGGATTCCTTACATCGATGCCAGGGGTGTTCAACTCCGGGTGCGCAATGGGTAACAAAGGCATCAGCGCCCTTGAGATCGAGAACGACAGGGTATCCCTTGTTCACTGGATAGATTCGAAGATGCTCAAGTTCTACTACAAGGTTCGGGATCTATCTTCCTTGAGGATAAAAGGGATCGAATCATACCGCATGGTCCTGGACACCGAACCGCTGAGGAATGTATTCAGATCCCTGGATTATGCAAGCGCCGTGGCCTGACATTCAGATCGGGATCTCGGGTAAATTTCATATCGATGCGGGACCATGTTGAACCGTCAGATCTTAAGGAGCGGGGTGTTGGCGCGTCCGCAGATCGTCAGGTACAGCCGTGAAAACCATATCCGTGATCAATGCACATGATGTTCAGATTGTGGGAAATCTCCCATAAAAGATAATAAAGATGATGAATCTAATTGGAAAATGAGTCCGCGCGGGAGCGCTTGAAAGGATGCAGGACCGGTGATATGTTGAATTCGAGATACGGAAAAGAGAGGATAGCGATCCTGTCCGCCCTTCTGATCATGATTGCCGCGTTCCCCTTGATCATGAACGGATCGGCCGGGACATTGAACAACTTCACAACCGGAGTCGATACCGGGCTCCCGTCGAGCGGCGATTACAGCTACATAATCGGCAGGGACGTCAACGGGGATAACGATGTCGACATCGCCTTCGGGGGAGAGGATTACGGATCCGCAAGTTCCCAGGGTCTCTACGTCTACAAGGGAAACGGAGCTGGAACATGGACCTCCATCTCGACCGGACTTCCCACCAAGGACACGTGGGCAGGCATTCAACTAGCCGATGCCGATGCAGACGGGAAGGTCGAGATATATGCGGGAAACGAGGGATGGGGAACTCATTCCGGATCGATCAAGGGAGTGGGGGCCTGGGAGTTCTCGTCGAACAAATGGTTGTCTTCCGGAATCACACAGCCGTACAACGGAACATCCGCGTACGTCAACGACATCAAGGTGAAGAATTTCACCAAGACGAGCGGGGTCGATATTGCCATAGCCACCTCGACGAGCAGCGGATCGGGTTTCACCGGAATCAAGGTATTCTACGGAAGTGGTTCATCACCTGTTACCTGGACCGCGAACAGCAACGGACTTCCCACAACCGGTGAATTCGCGGGTATCGATGTTGGCGACATCAACAAGGACGGACTTCCGGATATCGCCTCGGTAGCATATCGGCCTACGTCGGTCGGATTGAAGATATACACCCAGAATTCCAACGGGAACGGCTGGACAGATAGGTCGTCATCCCTTCCGTCAAGCGTTGCCCAGACATCACTGGGTGTGGTTATCGGGGATGTCAACAAGGACAGCCATGCTGATATAATCGTCGGAACCCATGGCAGCGGATTGAGACTGCTTCTTGGAAACAGCGGAGGCACCTCAGGAACAAGTTTCACATGGACCGATAAGACGACCGCTTTCCCATCATCCTACAGGACCTCCGGAGGATTTCCCCAGCTGAACATGGCGGATATCGACAAGGACGGCGACCTTGATCTGCTGGCGCCCAAAACAGGATCTGGACTTCACCTGTTTCTCGGAAACGGATCGGATAAACCCGGAACGAATTTCGGATGGACCGAGGTTACGGGAAAGAACCTTCCCACCACCATGACATTCTACGGAGGTAACTTCTTCGATTTAGACGGCGACGGCGATCTGGACCTCGGTGGGGCCACATGGGGAAATGGAATAAAGATCTACGAGACCAATCTCCAGACCTCCACGGTGCCGAATGATCCGCCGGTTCCCGATGCCGGTTCCGGATCGAGGGTTCACGTGGGAGAGACCGTGAATCTGGACGGAACGGGTTCCTCGGATACCGAGGATGCTCCCAGCGGTGATGCCGCCGGTACTATCCTGTCCTATTACTGGAACTTGACAGTACGGCCTCCGTCATCAATGTTGACCGACGGATCCTTGACTCCGTCGGATTCACATGCGAAACCATCGTTCGTTCCGGATGCAGAGGGGACGTTTAGGTTCTCCCTTGCAGTAATGGACACCGACGGAAAATGGTCAGAAAAAGCCGATGAGGACACGGTCACGATAACCGTCGAGAACTTCCATCCCGTACCGGATGCGGGTGAGGACATGACAATTTACCTTGGTGAATCCATCGAGCTGGACGGCACAGGTTCCACGGATCCCGAGGATGCCCCCGCGGGGGATAATGCGGGAGACGTTCTGTCATATGACTGGAACGTGACCACCTATCCGCCGGGCTCCCTGATAAGGGATTCTTCACTGAAACCGACGGACAACGAGGCCGGACCGTTGTTCACACCCGACAAGGTGGGCAGGTATGTTATCACACTGGCGGTCAACGATACATATGGAAAGTGGTCGAATCTCAGCGATGAGGACTCCGTTCAGATAACCGTCTTGAAACCCAATGATCCGCCCGTTGCCGACGGAGGGATCGACCAATCCGTTCATGTCGGAGACATTGTAACGCTTGACGGATCCCGCAGTGTCGACGTGGACGGCTCGATAACTCATTACAACTGGACGTGCACGAGCCATCCGGTGGGCCTGAACAACCCCGACAGCATGAATCCCAAGTTCTCACCCACCGAATCCGGCAGGTACGTATTTGGCCTCAAGGTCCAGGATGACAACGGATCCTGGTCCCGAAATAAGGATATCGTCAATATAACCGCGGTAGAGATCGGTCAGAACCTGCCCCCGATAGCCGATGCCGGCGGGGATAGAGAGATCCTGCTGGGTTCCGTGGTAACCCTGGACGGCTCCGGATCATATGATCCTGACGGGCAGATAATAACCTGGGAATGGCGTTGCACTTCGCATCCGTCGGTGGCTCTATCGGATTCCAATTCCTCCTCACCCTCGTTCACACCGATGGAGGCGGGCGAGTACGATTTCACCCTCAGGGTAATGGATTCCAGCGGTTCGTGGTCTCCGACCGATTTCGTCACGATAACGGTCGAGGAACAGCATGTGAACATAGCTCCGACGGCCAACGCCGGGCCGGATCAGGTGGTCTACGTGAGCGATCTGATCACCCTGGACGGATCCGAATCCTACGATATCGACGGCACGGTATCTGCCTACAACTGGACCTGTACAAGCCACACGGTTACCCTTTTCAACGGGGATACGGCCAAGCCGTCATTCACTCCCGCATCAGAGGGGGTGTACCTGTTTACCCTGGCGGTATCCGACGACGAGGGTGCCTGGAGCGGAGAGGACGGGGTAAGGATCACGGCCCGAAATCGTGAAGGCGATGGTCTCGTTTATCCCAGGATCGGTCCGTTCCTGAACTCAACGGGGAATCCCCTGTCCGGGGTCATGGTCCGAATCACAACAGTGGAAACCCGGGCTCCCGGGATCTCGTTCGAGGAATATACGGACTCTGCCGGATATGCCGAATTCACGGTCGGGGTATATCCGGGAAGCTACACCTGCGAGGTATGGCAGGATACCGCCGTTATCATACCATCGTTCGATCTCGTTGTGGAGGATGACGGTGATTTCACCGTTCCCGACGGCGAGCTGCCCAGATACATGGATGGTCCGGATGACGACACCCCCGACGACGATACTCCGGATGACGACACCCCCGACGACGACACTCCGGATGACGACACTCCGGATGACGACACCCCCGACGACGACACTCCGGATGACGACACCCCCGACGACGACACACCTGGTGGTGACGATCAGGGTGATGGAAACACATTGGCAGCGGTCCTGGTCGCCGTTTTGGTTTTGCTCTTCGTTCTTGTGATACCGGGTATCGGTCTTGGGATATTCCTCTACATGAAGAGGAGACCGGAAGATGATGATGAGAACGGCAGCGGGGAGAGAAGAAGCGGTGTGACCGCGGGAACGCTGAAATCTGAAAAACCCGGTAAAAGCAAATGTCCAGACTGCGGGACCGATATGGAATATCAGAATGATTTCAACAGGTACAAGTGTCCGGACTGCGGCAAGTTCTCCTGATCTCCGGAAAAAGATCAGCGATCCGACTATAATGAGGCGGATCAGTTTCGAATACCTATCAATGAACCGCAGAAGGATGATATCCGGCAACATCAGGTAGATGTATCCGGGGGTGAGTGGGAGCAATGTCCGCGAAAAGGTCCGGACCTATGTATACAACCGCGGGTCTCTCTGTCGTGATTTTGTTAATGATCTCAGCGTTGGCGGAAGTACCAACGGGTATAGAAGCCGATGGAGAATGGGATGTTCTGACAGCAGGGGATATGATCGAAGGACGATACAATCATACCACGAACCTGATCCCCGGCCAGGATAAGGTAATTGCCGTGGGGGGGACGTCGGACGGCTACGGATCTCTTTCATCCGCCGAGATATTCGACAGGGAGAGCCTTTCATGGAGGTCCGCCTCATCCATGTCGTCTCCGAGAATGAGGCATACGACTGATGAGATAGATCCCGGAAGGATAATCGTCATTGGCGGGTTCCTCGGCGGGACCGCGGCCGCCCACCCGTCCCTTTTCAAGCATTTCAAAAATACCGGCAGTATCTCGTATTCCTCCACCGAGATATACGACGCCTTCCAGGACAGGTGGATCCCCGGGCCGGAATTGAATATAGGCAGGTTCTGGCATTCCACAGCCGCACTGCCAGATGGAGATATCATCGTTGTCGGGGGCATCAATGCCACCGAGGGTGCTCTCGCCGAATGCGAGATCTACGACAGGTCCCTTGGCAAGTTCATCCCCGCGGCTCCGATGAACGTGGCAAGGACGAGGTTCACGATAAATGTCCTGGCGGACGGTACAATTCTCGTGGCCGGGGGGCACAATGGGCTGTCAAAAAGTCCGTATGATTCCTGCGAATTGTACATCCCGGGTGAGGACAGATGGATCACGGCATCATCGATGAACAGACATCGGGGCTACCATTCCTCGGCACTCCTGCCTGACGGGAGGGTAATGGTCTCGGGGGGGTTCTCCTCTCCCACAACATCCGACTGGACGGATTCCGAGATATACGATCCGTCCGATGGTGAATGGACCATGGCGGGAAATATGGCATATCCCAGGCACAACCACATCTCGATGATGGGTTGGGATGGGGCCCTGTTAGTGATCGGCGGCTCAAACTGCGAAACCGGTATGTGCCATTCTGGGATCGAGAAGTTTCATTTGGAATCCGGGGAATGGAGCGACACCGAGCTGCTGATAATCGGGAGGAAATGGTGCAGGGCGGATATGCTCCCGGGCGGTGACGTTCTCGTTTCCGGCGGAAAGGCCTGCAATTACCCTGAGGCATCCACGGAGCTGCTGACCTACAATTTCCAGGGAGATCGGGAAGGATCGGACGACGGCGGGGGAAATGGAAGAACCTACGTTCTTGTCATCTTTCTAGCGATTTCATTTATAATGGTGAATATTCTTGTAAAGTCCCATATAAGGAAATAACGGGGGAATTGCCGATATCCCGATCCAAGCTAACCGAAGCCGTCCCTCATCTGACGCTGTTCATCACAGGTTTCCTTCTCTCAGGAATAATGCATCCGGCCCTCGCCGGGGCCTACCTTTTGATCTTCATCGGGGCGAACATCTGGTTCTGGAAGTCCATCTGCACGAACTGTTATTCGTTCGGTAACAGCGGGTGTCCCAGCGGTTACGGGATCATATCTTCCCGGTTCTTCAGGAAAGCGGATAAACCGGATTTCAGAAGGGCGTTCAGGAGGAATATCTGGGTCATAGTCCTTCAATTCACCCTTCCTCTTGTATTCACCGTTCCTTTCCTGCTCTTTCCAGGCCTCTCTCCCTTCGCGGATCTGGCCGGCCGTAACCTGTTCTACCTCGCCTCGGCTGCAATTGCAGCAGCATTCTCCCTGACGGCTTTCGTCTGGATCCCGGTGCATTCAAGGAAAAAGGCATGTCATAAATGCCCCCAGAGACGGGACTGCCCATGGACGAACAGATGATCGGGATAAATTATTATGCTGCCGCGGTGATCGAGGATCATGAAGCCCAATCGCGATATCGATTCCGCACTTCATGTTATCAAGGGAGCGGTTCAGAAGGTGACGGGAGCCGTCCTTACCACTTCCGTTTTCGCGGAGGGAAACCGGGGCCGCCTGACCGTGGAATATGATGGTAAACCGACCCCCGGGGAAATCGCCGAGATCGAGAGGCTGGCGAATGAGAAGATATCCGAGAATGTGGAGATCGAGATATTCGAGATGGACAGGAAGGAGGCAGAGGACAAGAACGGACGGATCATTTACGATAAATTCCCCGTACCGGATCATATCAGGACCCTCACGCTGACTAGAATCGCCGATTGGAACATCAACTGCTGTCTCGGCATACAGATTAAACTGCGGGAAGAATTTTCCCAGCAACAACATGATCATCAGCTCGGCAAAAGCAACAATGAGCGTGATACGTAGAATTACCTGCTTGGCTGTCAGGGCTGACATCTTTTAGTGA
>JBLIRG010000094.1:0-9014 GCA_049472195.1 Thermoplasmatota archaeon | reverse complement strand
GGCAAGCACGAGCTGGCTGCCGTGTACAGTTCCGTGGGCCTGGACGGGCTGGGGACGGCCATCGAGGACGAGACGAAGAACCTGATCATAATTCTCATCGTAATCCTCCTGGCTTTGATGATCACAGCGGTACTTCTGACGATGAGCCTTGTTTCCAGGAATTTCACCGAGAGATCGGGACCCCGGGCCGAAGGAAATGGGGAACAGCCATCAGTTGATGATGATCCCTGATCTTACGATGACCGAATCATCATCGATTACGGTCATTCTGTAGAAGACAACATCGGCCTCCTCCCGTATCTCCCGCCTGTCATTATCCCGAAATTCCATCGGAAGTATAACGGGATAGGGACAGACACCGCTGATCTTTTCAATATCGGTCCGGATCAGGATTAGGCTTCCGTCAACAATCCCGCCGTTTTTAAAACACCATTCCAATGTATCGTTATTCCCATCGATATACCCGGGAGGTTCATTCAGATAATCCAACAGATCCCTTGTGCTTTCATGTAGGGATTGTTCCAGATGAGGATGAATGAATATCAATTTATCAATTCCCAATTCAACCACATCAACCGTTATCAGACATGGTGTACTTATCGAGAAACCCCCGGATATCATACCGATCTCCCGATGGCTCGATAAGTTCAAGGATCCAATTTTTACCGGGAGGAACGACGGAATGATCCCCGGATTCCTCATGATGATCTCCCTACCTTCCGCGGTAACGATGGAGATAATGCCGGATCTGACCGCGATCCCGTACTCATCGCCCCCGATCCTTCCGGGAAAACGGATTCCGGAAACATCCGAATCGATTCCGAAGGATATGGTTAGCGATACCGATCCATCGGCGGCAATCAGTTCTCGTAAAACATCGCCGAACCCGAGGCTTACCGTTTCAAGCCCCTGCCGATCTTCCCCCCGTTTCATCAAAAACAACCCCCCCGAGAAAATCCCGGCGAGGATCAAAACGAGAACGATCAATCCCGCCCTGAAATGAAAATCTTCCAAATTTCACGCACCGATCGATCAACACCGGATACGGATATAAGAACTCGTCCGATTTTATCAAGCCGCGATCTCCACCCACCCCACCCCGGTCTTCTTGGAATACTCGACGATCTCCCTGATCCTACGGGTGGTCTCGGGGTGTGACGACAGAAGTTCTGACAGTCTGAAATCGTCCGTCCTCCCGGTGAGGCCCATGGATATCGCTTCACTTATCGCTCCCCTGTCGATGGGTCTTCCGTTGGATTTGAGCTTCAGCATGCAGCCGACCACCGATCGGATGTCACCGCAGGCGTGAAGGCCCGCCCTGTCGGCAGAGTGTTCCATTGATCTGCTCAGCCGGGCCCTGAAGAAAAGAAGCCTGAATGCCATCAAAGGGAGGTAGAGTATCAACGGAACATTTACCATACCTGCCTCGAAGAGCGTCTTCAAGGGGGAATGCTTCAGCTTGATATGACCCATCTCGTGGCCGATCACGTAGAGGAGCTCTCCCCGATTCATAACATCAACCAGTCCCTTGTGCAGGACGATTATCGGTCCGAATATCCCTCTTGTGTAGGCGTTGACCTCTCTGCTCCCGTCGATGTAGACCTCCGTTCTGCCCATCTCCAGCTTGCTCCGGGCCTCGTCGACAAGCTCCTCTATCTCGGGGACCCCCCCTCTTGTAACCCGGACGGCCTTTCTCTTTACCGAGCTGTTAGCCACCATGATGGAGATGATGGTGATAACGAGCCCGACAACCGCCCAGAAATAGACAGCGCCAAACGTGATAATGCCAAGTAATGTTATTATCAGAAATGCGGAGACCGCCGCAACCGTCAGATCGAAAAGCTCCCTGCCCGTCCGAAGTTCTATACTGCTGACCAACAGGCAGCGATGACATTACAGGTTATCAAATCTTTTCGATCTCGGCGGAGAATTCCGGCATCATTTTCGATCCGAACAGAACGATTCTTATGAGATCAAGATCGGTTCCGCCTTTGATATGATCGACGATGCCCCAAACCATTGCGGGGGCCGCAACGGACGGAGGAACTCCGAAGATCCCCGTTGAGATCGCCGGAAATGATATCGATCTCAGCCCCTTTTCTTCCGCTAGCTCGAGCGATCTTCTGACACAGGATCGGAGCTTCTCGAACTCCGATCCCTCACCCATTCTGGGCCCCACCGCGTGGATTACGTACTCCGCAGGGAGGCTACCCGCCCCTGTGATCGCCGCCGATCCGACAGGTGTGTGACCGATTCGATCGCATTCCGCCTGTATGGAGGGGCCGCCCCTGGACCTTATGGCACCGGCTACCCCGCCCCCCAGGATCAGGTGCTCGTTGGCGGCGTTCACCACCGCGTCGGTGTCCTGTGCTGTTATATCTCCCTCAACGAGCTCCACGGCCACTTTCCCGATTTTTTTGATCATGGGGACATCTCCGGAATATCAGGTTGTTGAAGCTTAAAAAACATTGCCCGAATCACTTTCCGGTCTTCTCCAGGATCTTGCCCACCTGTGTCTTTTCCGCCTTCTCCTCCATATCTTCCTGAATTGCCCTTATATCGCCGGGAAGTACGGAAAGCCCGGTCCTTCTTTCCCAGTCCGTGTATAGTGTGATCTTTCCGAGAACCGTCGATCTCCTCAAAGCGAAGTACATGATTCCGATGAACATCCCCATGGGTACAACAAACGCGAATATCAGACCCGGGATGGTTTCGAGGACTCCGAGGACTGCCATGATGACCATCATGGGAATGGTTACGGGAAATATCGCTATGATAGTTCCGATTATTATCCTGTTGGCAGTCCTGTTCTTCATCCTGCCCCATTTCCTGATCTTTTCCAGGTCCCTCTCGATAAGGGGATCCCCGCCCCGAGTGATCCCGATCGATACCCTCGATCTGAAATCCTCGGGAAGTACCCGCTTTCCGGTCCTTACCTCCTCGGCATACACCTGTCGTATGATCTCCTTGTGCATATCGATCGAGAAGATCTCCGTCTTTACTATGATAAGGGTCATTATCCCAAGTGCCAGGATCACGCCGATGATGATGGATGATATCGCGATCAGGAAGGGAATATCGAAGAATATCGGTACGAAGCAGCCGATAAGTATTCCGATGATGATGAAGATGGAAAGGATGCCCAGCCCGGGTTTGTAATTTGCCACCGCCTCTGCCGCTTTTTCGCTCTTATCCCTGGGAATGGGTTTGGTCAGGTCCTCTATCCTCTTTCGATCATAGGGCCTCCCTTCCTCCATTTTATCCATTTCCAGCTTGAACGGATTTCGATCCAGGGCCTTTTTGTCCTTCCTGATATTTGATTCGATCGAGGTGTCCATCAGGTGCATCATTCCCCTGGCCCGGATATCTTTCCTGCTGTTCCTTCCGATCCTTATGCCGAAGAATGCGGTGGAGGCAATACCGAACACAAAGACGAAAACCATGATCCAGATCAGATGGGTCTCATCGCTGAATCCCTCCTTGGTCAACATGAGGCCCATCATTCCGACGAACAGGATAACAAAGCTTATGGAAAATCCCGTTAGATTGATCTTGTCCTTCCGTGAAAGTTTGATTTTCACTCCGTCTCCGCCCTCTCTCGATCTGATATCCCTGATCAATTCCAAGTCTTCGCCCGTGGGAACGGGCGTGTCCGACCATCTTGATCCGAATTCGCCGGGGGTCTTCGAAAGAAACTCCCGGAATTCCTTGTACCGGTCGTTTTCATCGGTGTAATTGTAGGGATTCCACCGTATCTCCACATTCTTGCCGTCCTTCGTAACGACGATCATCGACTGGAACACATCTCCCTTGATAGTGTGCTTGACGAACTGCGGCGCCGGAATGAACTGCGGGTAGATGACATCGATGTCACCGTACCTGATGAAATCCGGTCTCCTCCGGGTGATCCTGTGATATCTGTTGGTGGGGACGATTATTCCCTCGGATGTCAGGCCGAATCTGTTCGGGAAGAAAAGAAAGGGAACCCATACGATCGATAGCAGGAGAAATGTTCCGATCGATATCGATGCGATCACCACGGGATCCTCAATGAACATCATGGGATCTTCCCACAGATCGGAGGATGAGAGAATGGCCACTTCCAAGGCCATCACTATGAAGAGGAGAAAAGAATATCCGATCAGGCAGAGATAGATGGTCGCCCTCTCCAGGGACGGCCAGTGTCGATAGATCAAAGTTCCCCGATCACCCATTTTTATCCCACCTTCCCCTTCTCATCCCTTCCTCTCCTCCGGGTACCACTCGGCCTCCTCGTTCCTCCTCCGGAGGATCAGGATCACAACGATGAATATCAGAATAATGGCAACGCTCGGGATCCCGCACATCATGAGGGGCTCCCTCAGGGTTATACTCTCAGAAGGGTATCCCCCCCATCCTGTCCGATTCATGGTCCAACCGTAATCGTTCTCCGCAGCCACCCTGTAATAATACCAGTTATAAGGGGTGACATTCCTGTCGATGAAGTAGGTTTTTTCCGGCCCCACGGTGGTGTAGTAAGTGTAGTTATCATCGTTTTTCCCGGTCCTGTATATCCTGTATCCCGTGAGTGGGAGATCTCCCAGATATTGCGGGGGATCCCACGATATGTTGAGGTATTCCGCCCCCACTTTTATTGAGAAGTTCCGTGGGGCCGACGGCCGATACGGAGAGTATCTCTTGAGGATGAAATGGACATCACTCAAGGTGGATAAACCATAGGGATTGAAGCTCTGGACTCGATAGTAACTTCTGTTATCCCAATCCTCTTTGTAATCATAGTAACGTCCGTCAATATCCTGGGATGTGTAATGGTATGGTATATCATCCGCTGACTTTCCCTTGAATATCAAGAAACCGTTGAGGAGACATCCTTCTCTATCGATGTCGTACTTCCATAACAGATCCGCATCATCATCATGGGAGATCTCTCGGATCTCAGGTGGAAACAATCGATTTTCAGATCCGTTTCTACCGATTGAATGAAGGAAGGTATTGGTGATGAATATGGATCCATCCATTCCGATTACGGGAGATGAACTGGTCACCATATCCATCGAAAGATACTTCATCGGCAGATATCTCCAGAATATGGTTCCGTTTGGATGCAGGGCGGTCAAACTCTTTGATTTCACGTAAATATATCCATATTCATCCACAACTGGTCTGCTTGTAGAACTTTCATCAAGATCATTTTTCCATTTCAGAGATCCGTTGGGATGATATGCAAATATCTCCCCTCCGTTATCTGTCGTATAGATGTTGTCATTCGAATCCAACGAAATATATCTGGCATAATAATATCTGGTCACATTCCATTTTTCGTTTCCATACTCGTCAAAGGCGTACAGCCCATCCCCGGTAGCGTATATGGTTCCGTCATTTCCCACCACGGGAGTTGATATAATTTCATCTCTCTGCTTTCTGACATTCCATATCAATGATCCATCGGGATTCAGCGCAGTAAGATTGTACGATGAAACGATGTAGATCGCGCCACTATCGGATACGGCGGGGGATCTGTATACCCCTCCGGGTGTGCTGTAATTCCATAATATATTTCCTTGATGGTCGATACAGAATAGGCAGTTATCATAGGTTCCGATATACACACGATCATTGTTATCCGATACAATATCCGCAATGACGTATGAATCCAAGGAAATGTTCCACACAATATCTCCTGATTCATTCAGACAGAAAACGTTTCCCTCGAAGGTGGCCACAATTAAACGATCATTTTCTAGAAGAACCGGTGTTGATCTGATACGATCATGTAAAAACCGTTTCCAGATGATATCGCCGTCTGTATCGTATTTGTAGATATTTCCATCCAGCGATCCGACATGTATACTGTCATTATCTGATAAAACCGGTGCAGTTTCAATGATCCCCGAGACGTTATATATCCACCTCAGAGATCCATCTGGAGCCAGAGATATCAATCCCGTGGCGGCGATGTATAGGTTCCCATTCTCGTCGATATCGATACTGTTCAAGGGATACGAGTATCCCATCGTGGTAATGCCAATATCTGTAAATGAGAAGTTGAAAATCTCTTGGCCCGACGAGTTGGAAAATACGAATCGATTGTCCGGGTTGAAATGCAGTATTGTATTCTCATCAATTATCAAAGGGCCATTTTCCGTGGAATAATTGACACTGAGATTCCAGATTTCCTCGAACTTGTCGTCATAGCAAATTGACGTCTTCTGATAATCCTCCTCGCCGTAGATATGGATCAAGGCCATATCCATTTCCTCGTAGAGATACGCATCCCAATAATAGAAATCTCCGCGATCCCAACTCCATATGGTATGGCCAGTGTCCGGATCGATGACAATAAATTTATCAATGACCTCGCTGTTGTAATTTATTTCACCAAGTAAAATGTAACCAGTCCGGCCATAAACACCATAGTATACGAGGTAGTTTTCACTGGAATATATCGTGGTCATATTTCCCGATCTATCAAAGGATATCATCCTTGATCCATTGCCATCCTGGTCATGTATCAATAAACCCGCTTCATTTGTCGACAATGGAAACATCTCAGCTCTTTTCATCTCGGGAAATGTTCTCCTCCAATCGACAATTCCCTTATTATTGATGTATTGCAGGGATTGATTTACATTTCGATAATCATCATATGTTAGTATTCTGCAGAAAACTCCTCCTTCATCATCCGCAAGAACGAGCTTTGATACACTCTCCATTTCATACGTATACGCCCTTCCCCACCATTCATCTTCGTTGTACCTTCGCTCCGAGGCCACTTCCCATATCCATTTCCTGGAACCATTTGGAAAAAGACATTCTATGGCCGTATCATCCTTGTAAATGATTATCGATCCGTCGGATGCGAAAGTTATGTCATAGAAATAATCGACCTCACGCTCCCACCTAAGCATTCCATCCGGTCCGATGCACTTCAATAAGTAGTGGTCAGTGATGTAGATGCAACCATCCGGTCCTATCTCAATTGGATCGTGCTCCCTCACATATATCTCATATTCCCATTGAACACTTCCATCGCTATCGATGCATCTGAGATACTGATCTTCTGATGTAACGTACAGGAGTCCGTCAACTCCGACCTTTACATCATATACCTCCCCGCCGAGAGATCGCTTCCAGTTCAGATGCGTGGGGATCCCCGGAGTGGATCCTCTAGAAGATCTGGTGTCGTTTCCGATCTCATCCGAGAGGTGAATGAAATCCCCCCCCGCCTTTAGATCACCATCGGGGAAATCCATGAATAAACACGAGGTCAAACTTACAAAGATAAGAATGACCAGTAACCTCATGCTTCCCCTCATACGGATATGGTAATCGCGATTCTGGTTTAAAATCATATTGAATGGCGGCGGATCGATAATGTAAGCTGATTCACTCGTCTACGAACCTGGATATGCGCCTCTCCGCCTCCCATTCCCGGACCGCTCTCTCCAGTTCCCTTTCCAGGATCATCATCAGTCCCTCGAACTCGAAGGGATCCCTGACCGATCTGAAATCCGGGGAATGAATCACTTCCCCGCCTAATTGATCTAACTTCAATTGCCCCTTTTTGAAACGGTTGACATCCACGATGAAAATCACGCTTTCCGGCTTATTTAATGATGTCGGGGCCATTACCATAATGAAAACGGTAATATCTTTTCATTGATTCGTAACATTCGATCCTTAATGGAATAAAAATGACATAATCCGTGAAAATACAGGGTCAACGAGTTATTCTGTCATTTGATATCTCCCGATCCCTTCCCAGTGAAGTATTCGTCCGCTTCCCTGTAGGAATCGACTGAACCGATGTCGAACCAAATACCCCGGAAGCTCCAGGCATAGACCGGTTTGTTCTCCACAAGGTAGGTAATGAAGTGCCCGAGAGCGTCCTTTTTGCCCCCTCCGTCAAGATATGAGATGATCAGTTTTACCGTGTCTTCCGTGAAAATATAGAACGCCGTGGCAGCAAGCGTGGAAGGAGGATCTTCCGGTTTCTCCAGAAAGTTTGTGATTATCCCTTCATCCGAAACATCGACGATGCCGTAGAGGGATGCCTTTTCAATATCCTTGACATCGAAAACGGCGACGATGTCCCTGCCCACTCTTCTGAACACCTCCACCGCCTCCCTGACATGAAACTCGAAAAGGTTGTCCCCTCCGATAATCACCGTATCCCGGTTCAATCCCTCTTTCCGTATCAGATAGCCAAGTCCTCCGACGGATCCGAGCTTCTCCCCCTCTGACAGTGTTGGTTCGACAATCAGTTTCACCCTGTCATTTCCGTACCTTTCATCGATGAAATCAGCAAACTGATCTCCGAAGGCCGTATTCGTCGATATGTATATGTTCTCGATCTCATTCATCTCCAACAACGGGTCGAGCGTGTATGAGAGCATGGTCTTTCCCCCCACCTTGAGGAGATGTTTGGGCCTGTCCTTGGTCAACGGCCACATCCTCTTTGCGAATCCCCCTGCCAAAACGATAACATCGATCATTTCAAATCACCACCTATCCTCTTCTCCCAGCTGTGAATCATCATCTCCTGCGCCGTCGTCTGAATGGAACCCTTTCTGCGATCCCTTATCAAATGGATCGCGGACTCCGGGTCCATGCCGTTGTCCACAAGATATAATCCCATCATTGTTCCGGTCCTTCCGATCCCAGCTATGCAGTGTATCATCACTGCTCCTTTGATCAATCCTTTATCAATGAAATCCAGCGCATCCAATACCTGCTCCTCCGTCGGAACCGACATGTCAACCACGGGAACGTGCAGGTAATCCAATCCGCTTTGAGCAATCCAGTGGTCGGGCCAGGGTCTCGTATCCATGTTAAGAGCGGATCTGATCCCCTCCGCATCTCGCAGGAAATCCAGGTATTCGGGGGATGGTGGATAGATCGAAAGTAGTCGTATCAGTGATGATCTCATCCTCGGTCCACTGGCTCGTGGGGTAACTATCATTCTGAGGATAGCCATCCGATTGCGCAACGATCCTATCTGTTTCCGGTTCAAA
>JBLIRG010000093.1:0-9170 GCA_049472195.1 Thermoplasmatota archaeon | reverse complement strand
AAAAACGAGTTTTATCATATTTCATCAAACGGAAGCGAAAAAGATAGAGTAAAAAGCTGGTTTGATCTCTCACAAAAAGAATCTGTTGAGATAGATTAAATTAAGCCTATCATTCCGTTCTTGCTTTTCTAAATTTTAAAATTATATTATTGTAGAATCTTTTTTCCTCTCCGCCCGCATATAAAACTATTATCGATTTCCATTCTCTAATATTTCCAGCAGGATCACTGATCCCAATGTGTTTGGAGTAAAAAAATGGAAGAGATCCCAATTGTTTGACCGATCGGAGATTGGTCACATAATAAAGAATTTCACAGCAATTCATATCTGTCCCCCACTAATCGGAAAATCATTTATTCACGGGATCGATCAAGGTAAGATCATTGATCGCAAGAGGGAAGAGAATGGGGATCATGGAAAGGATCAAGGACAAGATCGGATCGACCTCACTCAAACACGAGATCGAGATCCTAAACTATCCCATATTCTTCGGGGATCCCATCCATCTCAGGATAACCCTGAAGGCCCTGAACAGGGAGGTCAGGGTCAACGGTCTGGAGATCGATCTGATCTGGGAGGAGCTCGTCATGAGGGATACCGGATATTTCAGGGATTCCTCCGGACACAGGGTTCATACAGGCGAAGGTACCAGTTACAAGAAGCACAACGTTCACAATCAGACTTCGGGCAGTCCTTTCACAGTCTCCCCCGGAAAGGAATATTCGGTGGACCTGACCTTCACGACCAGTGAGATCCCGAGCTACCGTCCCAGGGATAAATTCTATCTCAAACTCCACGTTGACATTCCCAAGGCGATTGACATAGGAGAAAAGAAGGATCTCGAGATCCTCCCAAAGATCCATTACTCGGCTCCCATGGTCGCGATGAGGGATATACTGGGCTTCAGTATAAAACCTCCGGGGATGATGAAATACGAGATCATCGGGATGGACAGGTGGACGCTCGTTCCCCCTGAAGGTAGGTATCCCCATCTCGGGGAAGCTGTTCTTTCCGTTGACTGCCCGATGAACAGCGATCATCGGATAGTCCTGACATTGATGATGGAGGAGGATCCCAGGAATCCCGGCAAGGGGATCCACGAGGAGATGGCCAGGACGATTCAGGTCCAACCCGAATATCTCGAAACGCCGGACCGCGGAGTTATCTTCGATTTCCTTTCGAGAACGATCGACGATAGGCTTCTGGATGCAGAGCGGGATTTCGGCCGCGTTCTGGGAATGAAAGATCGGGAATCCAATGTCAGATTATGATCCGTGGTCCCTACCCGATCTTCTTCTTCGGTTCAACCACGTACCTCAACACCAGCAAAGCCGATATGATGCCCAGTGTGGCAGAGATCAGGAAAGGGATCGAATCCCCGGGCAGGTCCATGATTCCGATGGGAAAGGACCTTCCCGAGGTCCAGTCCCACATCAGACCCCCGAAGATCGGACCCACCACGGCACCCACATTTGAAAACGCCTGGATGGTCCCGATCAGCTTTCCCCTGATCTTCTCGGGAACGAGATCCGCCTGAAGCGATCTCGTGGCGGGCTGGGCTACCTGCCTTCCCACATCCTTTCCGGTGAAGAATATTATAGCGATCCATAGACCGAAGGGCATGATGGGCGAAAGGGCCATAATGATCGTCGACAGCCTTGTCCCCAGGCTCCCGTATACAATGAACGGTTTCTTCTTGAAACGATCCGTCACGACTCCGGTGGGGATAACGAAAATCAATCCCAGCCCCTGGGCCACTCCGTACAGGATCGAGAAATCCCTCGCTCCCATCCCGAAGTTGACGGCCATGAAGAAAACCATGATCACGGATGCCATGGACCAGGACATGCCCTCGAAGAATGAATTCGTATACAGCACGTTCAGGGATCTTCTTATGGAAGGCCTGAGCTTCCTCACCGCTTTCTTCTCCTCCTCCTTCATTCTCCTCTGATCCTTAACCGGGGACAGTACGTCCCGTAAAAATATCAGGCCGACGACGGCTCCTATGAAAGCGATACCGGATGTGAAGTAGAACGGAGCCCGATACGACTGCAGAAGGCTCAGTCCCTGGACCTCCTGGGCCCAGTAGAGTACCGCCCCTCCCAGCAGTGGTCCCGCCACGATTCCCAGGTTGGTCAGGAAGATGTAGATCGATATCGCCCTGCTCCTCTTGGACCTGGGCGCGGAATCCACAACAAGGGCTTCCCCGACAGGCCAGACCATGGCGGAAGCCGTCCCCTGCATGATCCTCACAAGGAACAGTCCGGACCAGTGGGAGGGAAGGGTGAAGAGATATGCGAGCAGAGCGTAGAGGAACATCCCGGTGATGATCACCTTCTTCCTTCCCACCCTGTCGGAGAGCCTTCCGAATGGTCTCGCAAGGAATGCCCGGGTGAACATGAAGGCGGCCATCAGGAGGCCCACCTCGAATCCCCCTCCCTTCAGCTGTTCCACGTAAAGCGGAAAGAGCGGAAGTATCAGGCCGAATCCGAGATAGATGCAGAATGCAAGAGCTGATGAGACTATCAGGTTGCGCTTCCAGTGTCCTGCCATCTCGTAGCTCCCGTCAATATTGAGAATCCGGGCTCCCGCGGATTATCGATTACACCGATTACCTACTGGTATATAGAAATGTCAGAAATCGAACCCCGATCCCTCTCAGCATTGGTCACAGATAGCTGACCATTCCGGAAATCGATACCGCTGACACACCCTGGTAGCACTGAATGAACAGGTAGTACTCTCCCGGAACCGATATCTCCTCGGGACCGAAGATCCATTCCAGGTTTCTTCCCCCGATGATCTCCACGGTCTCGTTCTTCAAAACATCCTCGTAAGGATTGAAGAGGATGCAGTCGAGTATCGCCTGGCTGGTGCCCATGACGTAAACTCCGTTGATGGTAATGTCGATCTCCATAACCATAGCATCCTTGGAGATGTTCCATCTCTCCTCGGTGGAGTTCCCTATCACACCGATCAGTATGGGTTCACCTATCATGACCTGCGTGCCCGAGGAGAACTCCAGCGCCCTCTGGACTACCCTTATCGTGATGCTGTCGGTAGCCGTGGCATCCTTCTGATCGAACACGGTCAATGTGACGGTGTAGTTGCCGGGTTTCTCGTATACATGCTCCGTCGTGGCGTTGATGTATGTTTCCTCGTTTCCGTCACCGTAATCCCAGCTGTAGAGGGTAATTTCCTGACTCGTATCGTTCTCGGGTTTGAAATCAGGATCGTAGGATCTGTTGCCATCGAAGTATACGGTCATTCCAACCTCAACGCGTGTGTTGTTGGTCGTGATGAGTGCAACAGGCGGCAGGTTCTCCTCCTCGATGATGGGTATTATCTCCTCATCCTCGCTTCCCCTGACAAGATCGATCACCCTGGGAACCACGTTCATCAGGACAATCCCGACGACGACCAAAGCGACTACCACTCCCGCGATGATGATTATACTCTTTGCTTTTCCAGCCATCACCCTCACCTGTTCAGCCCGATGGGCCAATCATTCGAATGACACATATGATTTCAAACGATATTATTCTTGTGGGTCCGCTCCAGGATAATCAACCCGAGACGGTCTGGGTTTCCTTGCTTTTGATCCTCTCCTCCTTCTGAATACGCCTCTGAAGGATCCTCTCAAGGATCAGTTTCATGTAGACCGCATCGTGTTCAAGAAGCGGAGATTCCGATATGATCGTGAACTCCCAGTCTTCGTGATTGAGCATAGCCTCGGCAAGAGGGTCGAACCTCAGATCCCCCTTCTTTATCGGGGTGGCCATTAGCTTGTCCCCGTCGGCATGCTCCACTCCGGAGAAATGGATGTAGAAGAAATCCGATTTGGTGACGTTTCTGACCTTCTGAAGAAGCGCCTCGAAATCCTCGACCTCCCTCAGCGATCCTCCCTCCCTGGAATGGATATTGGCGATATTCAGAAGGGGGACGGTATTTCCGACCCTCTTGACGATGGTAAGGACCTCGTCCACCGATCCGAATACCTTCTGACGCCCTGATGTTTCAATGGCCAACTGCGCCTCGACCCCCATCTTCTTGTACTTGTCCCTGATCCATCGGATATGCTTGATAACCGATTCCAGCGCTTCACTCTCCTCGTGATCGTGATACATGCCGATATGGGTGGCTATCAGGCCTGCCCCGATCTCCTGCGCCATCTCGCCGCTCCAGAGCGCGTTGTCCAAGGATCTCTCGACGTAATCCTCGTCGCCGAGAAAATCCATGTAGTACGGAGCATGCACCGTCAGGCTCACGTCGAGCTCCATACCAAGCTCACGTATCAGGGGCAGTTCCTCCGGAATATCCCTCATGGGTCTGAGGAGCTGTACCTCCATGGCATCCAGCTGAAGGGCGTGGATATCCTCGATACCGTCCTTCAACGTCCTGCCCTTGCAGGAAAGCGGAATGCCCGCGGGTCCGAATCTGATGTTCATCACTTATTCCACTCCTCTGAATTCCCGATCATAGGTTTTGCATCCCTCTATCACGCCTCGAAGACTCCATCCAATATTTTTCTCCCCGGTCCTATATATACCTATCGTCGATTTGCAGGTCCTCAAACCAATTTATAGCGTTATTTTTCCCTTTTTCAGCAGTAGATCGACCGCCTCATCCGCCGCGCTGTCGAGTGCGTCCTCGTCATCCAAGGCCTCGGACACCTTCTTGTTCTGCTCGTCAACTACCGCCCTTGCATCCTTGATCAGCTTGTTTCGCTCCTGGCGAAGGGACAGGACCTTCTCCCGGAGGTCCATGGCCCTCTGATGATATGAATCGGCCTGGCTGCGGACCTTGATGTACTCCTCGTGCTTCTTGTCCGCTTCCGCCCTGAGATGGTTGATCGTGGGGAAGTACTCGTCAAGCTGTTTCTCGACCTCCTTGACCTTCTTGTAGAGCTCCTGGATCTTCGTGTGCTCGGCGTCGGCGAGGATCTTGAAGTCCTGGATCTCCTCCTCCTTCTTCTTGATGTCGGATTCCATCGACTGGAAGCCGGGAACCTGGGCGTTTAGTTCCTTGAGCTTCTTTCTCTTCTCCTCGATCTGGGCGACGATCTTCCTCTCCTTTGCGAGATCACCTGCGGGTTGCGTCTGATACGTCCTCTCAAGCTTCTGGAGGTCGATCTCGAGGGTGTGGATGTCTTCATACGGATTCACCTTTGCGGGATCCCCGTCCTTGCTTCTCCTTTCCCCCCTGAGCAGTCTGGCCTTCTCGTTGTACATATCGCGCCTGGCCTTCCCCTCCTTGATCCGGGCGTGAAGCTCTTCCTTTTTCGCCCTGATATCCGCGATCTGATCCAGTATTGCCTTTCTCTTCGCGTGGAGATCATCCCTCATTTCCCGTAGAAGTTTCGATTCCTCGTTGAAATGATCCCTTCTGTCGTAAAGGACCTTGAGCTTCTTCTCAGAATCGGATAGTTCCTTTGCGAGGTCGTTGGGAAACTCGGTCATCGCATCACCATACGGTACCTTTTGGAAGCCCGAGGATCAATTTACATCAACCATTTAGTATGGGATGAAGGGGATATCCGGCGAACCGATGGGAGGGGGAGGGCTTCGATTTTGCTGGATAAAGGACCGCTTCTATATAAGCTCACGGTTTATTTCCCGCCTGCTCATACACGCGTCTGGCGATCTTGCCGGCTATTGCCCCCGCAACGAATCCCGCGTCTATGTTGACGACTGCCAAAGGGGAACAGCTCTGGAGCATTGCGAAAAGCGCCGTTTCACCCTTGGGATGGATGCCGTATCCAACCGATACCGGAAGCCCGATAACGGGGATCCTGGTCAGACCGGATACAAGTGTGGGAAGGGCTCCCTCCCTGCCAGCCGCCACCACTAGGACATCGGCCCCCCAATCCTCCAGCTCCCGAAGGGGTACGATCAACCTGTGCATGCCGGCCACCCCCACATCGAAGAACGATCTGGTTTCACACCCCATTTCTATGGCGATGATCCTCGCCTCCTCGATGACCCGGATATCTGATGTTCCTGCGGTGATCAACCCGATCCTGCCTCCAAAAGGAGGCTTTTCGAAACCGGGTTTCCTGACGACCAGGGATCCCGAAGTATCGGAGTGATCCTCGATAACCGCCTCGATATCGCTGATGCCGTCGATTATGATATCTGCCCTGGCCGGGGTCAGCCTGGATATGATGGCCCTGCCGGAACGGTCGAGGAACTCCCGGGCTATGGATACAATCTGATCGTCGGTCTTTCCCTCGGAAAGGATTACCTCGGGCACGGCGGTGCGATCATGCCTTCCCGGATCGATATTTGCTATTCCCTCGGAGAAAAGCCTCTTCTCGATCTCGTCCCTCGCCTCCTTCAGGGACATATCGCCTTTCTGAAGCTTTTTAAGTATATCCTCCATGTGAGACTGGAATCATGGAATGGCTTATATAGATGACGATGGCGTTTATATTTAAATCCTCAATATATATCGCCGTTTCATAATTTATTAAGATCAACGCTCGTATGGTATTGAATTTGAAACAGATTGAAAGCGAAACTTGAGAAAGAAAATCCCCCCAAACCCATTAGCGATCGTATGTAATCACCAATAGACATGCAAGCTCCTCTCGCGAGGGAAACCCGGTATGACAGAAATATCCCGCTGACGGGGGGGATTATCCCCGGCTCCTAAGATCAGATCCAATTGATTTCAGCGGGGATAAGATGGGAATCAGTTATTAATCGCCGAATCATATGACCTCAACCGTTCCAATGATCATTTTAATGATGTCGGACAATTCCCCTACGTAGCAAGGAGATAATAAGTTGAGGAAAAAAAAGGGATCCATGTCAGATCATCCGCCCGAAGAGATCCTGGAAAGGCCTTACCCGGATCATGATGATGCCGAGGATATCTGCGATATTCTCGAAGGATCCCCGGTTGGACAGAGGCATGTTCTCGTCAGGGATGATGGGGATTACGGGCATATCTGGCTGGCAGGTGATTCCCTTCGGATCCCGGTAACGGATCTGAAGGCTGCCGAGATATCGGGATTGATGGCATTCTTCGCTGATCAGCTGACGACCAGGTCCGATCATCCGACGAATGAGGGAGCCCTTCTCAGATTTCAATCCTTCGGATCGCATATCAAGGGATTCCCCGGGCTTGAGATCGATGACTCGACGATTGCCGTCGTAAGGGAGGACGACCTGATCAACATCAGAATGGATTCGAAGGATAACAGATATACCATCATATTTGACACCAGACCTTCAAACTCGAAGATGGGAAGCTATGCGGTTTCGAGACTGAGGAGCCGCGGTTGCGTGAACGTCCCCGACCTGATGGGAATATCGTACTGGGACAGGAGTTCGGGGCCTCTCATATGGAGCAGCATGGTAAGATATGACAGGGATTCCCATCCCTCGTTCAGACCCTTCCTTCAGGATCTCGATGATATATTGAAATCGATACTGAACTCCGGACCGGAAGGTTATCATGATTACATACTGGAACTGTCAAAGGACAGAAAGAGGAAATCCCTTCGCCTCTCGAGGGAACTGGGGCGTTCTCTAGGGAACATACACGGAAACCTGATCGTTGGCAGAAGGGAAGAGTCTCCGAAGGCATCGGGGGTTCTCGGCGAGAGGATCTCGAAAATCATGTCCATGGGTATTTTCGACATGGAGGATGTCGGCTCCATGCTGGGCATGGTATCATCCTTCCTTAACTTCATAAAAAGGGGACTGCGAACCAACGTGGGGGTCGTTTCATCAAAATCCGAACCCGGATCCAGAAAACTCAAGGTGGTAAAGAGAAGGTCCGTATCAGCGGATCCCGGGGCCGTGATATCGATCCCGCTTAGGATCCTGTCCAGGGGATTCATGGCCAGGGAATCCAGGATTAAGAATCGGTTCTCGGGTATGAGGGAATTCAGGGGAAGCCCCTGTATCACATCCCTCCTCGACAGCAGGCTTGAGAAGGTGATGATCACCGGAGGGGTATTCGTATTCGACCGGTTCAACTGGTTTCCCGAGGGATTCGAGGATGAGACAGTGATGATGCTTCCCCTGAAGGACATTGCTATGACGCTGAACTCATTGATGAAGAACAGATACCTCTCTGCCAGAAAGGTATTGCGGGATCTTGCGGGCAACTTCAAGGTCGACCTGTCAAACCTGGAATCGATGTATATCGATTACAACCTTTCCAAGAGGAACTACGACAACATGAGGCGGGACCTCATGGTATCCCGGTTCCTCAGCGACCGGGACAGCCCGTTCGGTTCGATCCTGGCCATTTCCGTGGCATCGGCCCTGTGGTATGACAGGTGCAGGAACGAGATCGTCAACGGATATACGGAGGGGGTGGAGGCCACGGGGCGTGATGAGCTTCTGGAATATCCCCCCGGAGCAAACACCCTCGAGGCCATCGATCTTCTTCAGATCTTCGTATCCCTGTCGGAGCTGTCGAAGAATATCGGTCCAACGGCCGGTCCGCAGTCCACTGCCGGGATCGAATCCGCCCTGCTGACGGTTCTTACCCGATGATCACGCGTAGTAATATTCTCCCCTGCGCCTCTGCTCCTCGTCGAGACGGGATCCCTTCTTGTTTATCCTTGGTCTCTTTGCATCGACGTCCCTGCGGAAGGTGATGTCAACATCGGACAGGAAAAGGTTCATTCCGTCCCTGAGGGGAAGGGGGCCGACCGACTGCCCGTTTACCGACGGCTCCCCGCGGAATACCATCAGCGAATCGGATACCAGGTCGATGAAGTAAACGTCGTGATCCACGATAAGCCCGGATCTTCCTCTCTTCTCTATCACCCTTCTTATGATCTTCGCGGCCTCCATTCTCTGGTTTGCATCCAGATATGCGGACGGTTCGTCGAGAAGGTAAAGATCGGCCTCCTCGGCAAGGGCCCTGGCGATGGCCAATCTCTGCTGTTCTCCGCCCGACAGCTTTGACATCTCCTTATCGTAAAGATGTTTCAGCTGGAGCGGGCCTTCCAGTTCGGCCTTGAAGAAGCCTGAGGAGAATACCTCCTTCAGTTCGATTATGAGATACTCCCTGACCGATCCCTCGAAATCGTGTCTTATGTACTGCGGCTTGTAGGATATATCGAGCGACCAATCCACCTCGTCGCTCTCTCCGGCGAGCACTTTCATGAACGTACTCTTTCCGATGGCATTCGGACCGAGTATCCC
>JBLIRG010000092.1:0-9247 GCA_049472195.1 Thermoplasmatota archaeon | reverse complement strand
AAAGCCACATTTGTGAAGTCCTATCTGCAGTCAAACGGTTTTACAGAGATCGAGGACTATCCGGCTCCGGATCCCGCGGTTAGCAGTGGAATACGCCCCAATATGGTAGCCCGCGTGCCCGGTAAAAAAATGGAAAAAACACTTCATTTAACTGGGATATCAGATGATCAATGGAATTGGTTGAAAGATCATATTGGTAAACCCGAAGAATCAGGAAATACAAATTACAATAATGCATTTTTATTCCTTCATGCACCAATTGTATATAGAAATAAATATAATGATGAAGAATGGGATACTTCAAATACTATACTGAAACATAGGGATGATCTAATAGATTGGGTAAATGGAGATTTCCAAGAAGGAACAACAGAATATGACGATCCAAAAATTAGAAGTTTATTCTCTGGCCATTCTCATCAAGATAAGATATATCACAAAGTAAGTACGAATCCAGAGGATATTTCATCGGGATATGAAATTGACCACATTTATGATTACTATTATGGTGGAGATTTGTCCTGGAGCTGGAAATATGAAGCAAAAATATATTATGATAATTCAATAACAAATATAGAACGTGGTGAATATTTATCAACTGCCCATATTATATCCTTAGGAATGAAGGATCCGACAACAATATGGGATGGTAAGTACGTATTTCGTTATATATAATTTAATCAAAGCCCACTGAATTTTCTTTGATAATATTCGATTATCATATATGGAAAAATTATTAACTTATATTGTATTTATCAGGCATATATATGAATATAACAAAGAACCGAAGTTGGATTGTATTTTTTACTACTCTTATTATTATGATATTTTTTATTCTAATTTGTACAATAACGGCGAAAACAAGAATAATTCATTATAATACTGATAAATATGAAACCTATGCTGTAGATGACGACGATGGGAAAGGAGATATATTAGAGTCCAATATTTCACTTAAAAATTTAATGGCAGGTATGATATTCATCACAATATTCGATGATGGCTGGTCTACAGCTCAGATATACCATCTGGATATTTTATTAATGGGTGAAAATGGAATCATTATTTGGGAATATCATAACGATCCTCCCAGCCACTTTGATACGAAAGAAAGAAGATCTATAATATTAGATAAAGGCGGAGATTATTATCTTTTAGTTAAATGCAATAACATTCGATCACTGGACCTGGATATCTATTACATGAATGTCAATTGCTTATCCGCATTTTTTTCGGCATTCTGTTGCATTCCGTTGATACTGACGATCGGATTGGTCTTCATTTTACTGCGTGCAAGGAAAACAAAAAAAGAATCGGATTGATATTGATATCTTTCGAAATCGATCATTAATCGAGATCCATCTCCATCTTGAATCCGATGGGCCGGTAACCCTCCGTCAGGGATCCCATGGAGATCACGTCGACGTGGGGGGCGTATTCCGGGATCGTTTCAAGGGTGATGCCGCCGGAGGCTTCCAGGGTTACCTCCCTCCCGAGATCCGATGCTCGTTTTCTCAGCGCCTCGGAGAAGAACGCACATTCCTCCGGGGACCTGTTGTCTATCATGATGATCTCGGCTCCAGCATCAACCGCCGCGATCGCGCAATCGATATCCTCTATCTCCACCTCGATCTTCAGATACGGCCCGTATATTTCCCTGATCCTTCTCACGGCCTCTTTTACGGCGTTGGGACCGTTTCCCAGGGAAGAGAGGTGGTTGTCCTTTATCATTGCCATGGAGGAGAGATCGTATCTGTGGGGTAGCGCCCCCCCATCTATCAGCGCCCTCTTCTCGAAGAGATTGAATCCCGGAGTTGTCTTCCTGGTCCCAGCCACCCTGGTCCCCGGCGACGCCTCTTCGGCGATCTTCGATGCCCTTCCTGCGGCGGTCGCCACCCCGGACATCCGGGAGATGATATTGAGCGCGACCCTCTCTCCCCGAAGAAGGTCCGGCACCGCGCCATGAACGTGGGCGATCGGTTCTCCTTCGGACCATTCCGCACCTGAAACGGCCCCTTTCCGAAATTCCAGTGAACAGGACAGCTCCGAGAACAGGTAAACCATGACCTCGATCCCCGAGAGGATGCAGTTCTCTTCCGGCAGGATAACCGCAAGGCCTTCTGCTCCATCGAAGAGGTCCGCCGTCGGATCCCCGCGCCGGGAATCGGCCTTCAGGTATCGGCGAACGGCCTTCTTCTCATCATCGGTCAGCGGATGCATGACATGCAAATACGATTCGTTCAAGATAACCTTTGGTATGAAAAAAAACGTATCCTCCGCGAAATGATACAGCAATGGAAACCTTTAATGGACCACGATCCCTTTCAAGGACCGACATGTCCGATTACAAGGTGATATACGATCCCGTACACGGGACCATCAAGATCAACGGGGTCCTGCTCGATCTGATCGGGAGCCCCGAGCTGATCCGGTTGAACCAGATCAGGCAGCTGGGCCTGTCGTATCTGGTGTTCCCCGGAGCGCATCATACCAGGTTCGAGCACTCGGTGGGAACATCCCACGTCGCCGGGCTCCTTGCCCGTGAGATCGACCTCCCCAAATCGGAGATCGATCTGGTGAGTGCAGCAGGACTCCTCCACGACATCGGGCACGGTCCCTTCAGCCACACCCTCGAAAGGATATTCAAGGAGAGGATCGGGAAGGACCACATGCAGATAACGAGGGATCTGATCACCGGAGAGGACAGGATCATCGATCGGGATACCGTCAGGTTCGAGGGATCGGGGGAATCCCCCGAGATCCCCGTCATTCTGGAATCCCACGACATCGATCCCAAAATGGTTGCGGAACTGGTCTGCCAGGAAGAAATATCTCAGGAGGGAAACCAGGAGAGGCTGACGGTTCAGGACGGACAGGCATACTTTTCCACCAAGGGATACCTATACCAGCTGATTCACTCCGCAATAGATGCCGATCAGCTGGACTTCCTCCTCAGGGATTCCCGGTACACAGGAGTGGCCTACGGCATAATCGACCTGGACCGGATCATCCACACCATAACCCTCTACCACGGCAGGATCATGATCCACAGGAGGGGGATCTCCGCGCTGGAGGGGATGCTCGTCGCAAGGTCGCTGATGTATTCGTCGGTCTACTTCCACAAGACCGCAAGAATTGCGGAATCCATGCTGGTTCGGGCCGGCGAGAGCCTGAGCGACGAGAGGCTGGAGGAGATATGGCCGCTGACCGACGGGGAGGTTCTCCACATACTCGGAAAGGAGGAGGGGGTCCCCGGCGATATCGTCAGGCGCTTGAGATACCGGAAATTATTCAAATCGGCCTTCCGCCTGGAATCAGAGAAGATGGCGGGCGAAACGCCCGATTCCGAAGGGCATAGAAGGATGATCAGGGAAATGGCAAGACCCGAGGAGAGGAGGATGCTGGAATCGATGATATGCAGAAAAGCATCCGTCCCCGAGGGGCTGGTTATCGTCGACATCCCTGATCCCGCATTAACCCTCTCCGAGCCGAGGCTGAGAAGGACCGATATAAACGTCCTCGGCGACAGGCCGGAACCCCTGTCAAGGATCAGCAACATCGCCAGGGCTCTCCAGTTCAGACCGGGAATACCCTGGTGCATGATGGTGTCCTGTCCCGGGAAATACATTCCGGAGGTATCCGGAATAATGGATTCGCATTATCGGTCCATGATCGATATCGATCAGAGCACGTAGAATGCCAGGTAGAAAATAGCTGCGGCCGTCAGGATCAGTCCCAGGCCGAGGATCCCGAGGACGACATAGGGAAGGATACTCCTCTTCTTCCTCGGGTACAATATGGAAAGAATCCTTCTGATCCTTGCGGACCACATGTAGAACGAATCCAGTTCAGCAAGTTCGCTGAGAGGATCATCACCTATTCTGTATAGGATTTCCCTGCCCATGATAACCACTTTCGAACTTCATTGCAGCGGGAATCCGCAATCTATGCAGACCAGATCCTCGGTGTCGACAACCGCTCCGCAGTTGGGGCATGTATTCCTCGGAGACAGGATCGACAGCTCCTCCAGCCTCTTTATCAGGCTCTTGAACAGATCCTCCACGCCCTCGATGGACCTCACGTTGGTGCACATGATCCTTCCGTCCTCGAAGAGGAGCGCCACCGAGTTGAAATCGGCGGGCCTCCAGATCACGCCGGGGAAGTTATCGGGATTGTACTCGCAGTTCTCCAGCTTCTCGGAGACAACCTTGAGGTCCAGTTTGTTGTTGACGTTGGTCGAAGCGATTATATTCTCGATACTGTAGTCTATCAAGCGGATCCCGATATGTAAAGCGTTGCAGGTCATAGATTAACTTTTCCTATTGGATCATGTCGAGCAAAAAATTCGAAACTTTCATAATGGAACCGGTTCCTTATCCTCCGGTGATGGAATATGAACCTGGTTCCCCCGCCGGTCAAGGATGCGAGGCAGATCATCACTCAGTTCATACGAAGCAGGGTTGAGATGGCGGATGCCTCGGGAGTTGTCGTCGGTCTTTCCGGAGGCCTCGATTCGGCCGTATCCATGTCCCTTGCGGTCTCCGCCCTGGGTCCGGAAAGGGTTTTCCCGATATTCCTCCCGTACGGGGATCTCGGCTCCGATGATCTGAAATACGCCCGCAGGGCAGCCGAATCCGTCGGCTGCGGGCTCCGGATCATAGACATCTCCCCAGTCGTCGATTCGATCCCGTTGGAGACCGATGGAATGGTGAAGGGAAACATCCAGGCCAGGGCAAGGATGATCATCCTTTACGCGGCCGCCAACATGGAGAACCTTCTCGTGCTCGGGACATCCAACAAGACCGAGCTGATGCTGGGATACTATACCAAGTTCGGGGACGGCGCGTCCGATATGAACCCCATCGGCGATCTCCTCAAGACCCAGGTCAGGCACCTGGCGGCCGAGATCGGGATCCCGGACGATATAATATCCAGAACCCCGTCCGCCGGGCTCATCAGGGGCCAGACGGACGAGGGGGAGCTGAAGCTTCCGTATCCGATCCTGGACCAGATCATCAGGGGGTACCTCCAGTCCCTTCCGGTGCGGAGGATAGCGGAGAACGTCGACTGCACGACCGCCACCGAGGCCGAGATGAAGAGGGCGGGGTTCGAGCCTCCGCTGAAAGATGATGACGTGGAATCGATAATAGGGGTCATCCGCGGATCGATGCACAAGAGAAGCTGCACACCGATTCCGAAGCTCGGCTCATCCACGATCGGCGTGGACCTCAGGGAGAGGTGGTGAAGGGAGGATGGATCAGGGCACGATCTGGATCATACCGCGGCACGTTCGACCGGTGGTATCGTACGACAAGCTTAGGAAATCCAGGATCGAGACGGCAAGATCCGGACTTGACAGGCTGAACCTGACAGACATCGGCGATGCGGTCCTTACCAGCTGGATCAAAAGAGGCGGGTTCGTCAGGCTCGAATCCGCTGATCTTCCCTTCCCCTGGAGCGCCTCGCTCTCTTATCAAAGGGAGGATCACGCGAGGATGACCGGAATGATGATCATGGGGTCCACTTTCCGCTCCATTTTCCGCATGGATGTCCTGAAGAACGGAAACATACTCGATGACGGGATCAGGAGGTTGGGCAGGGATCCCCTCATATCGCCCTACTGGAACGATGAGACGTGGAAGGAATTCCACAGCATGACCGGGATCACGAGGGACGAGGCAAAAAGGCAGAACGAATCGATTCTCCCGGAATGAACCCGGCAGTTCTCAGAATTCGAGCTCCATCCAGGTATCGGTGAACGAATCCACGAGGTCGTCCATGAAGGATTTTTTGTACATTATCAAACTCCGGGAGACGGAATCCGGATCCACGACGTAGAACCTCTTCGTCCCCTCGTCCTCCTTCTCCTCGAGGACCCCCTTCCTTATCATCTTCTTCAGGTGGAACGTCAGGGTGGATCCCGAAACGTTCAACTGGTCCTTGAGGTCCCTGTGCCGGGAGCCGGGATTCAGCATCAGGTGCATTATTATCTTCCTGGGAACGTCCTTCCGAAGGAAGGGAAGCACGGTCTTCTCCCTGGACCCGTGCTTGCCCTCGGTATAATATCTCTTGTATCTTCCTTCCTTTTTCGATATGATCATGTCCCGCTTTATCATGTAGTGGATGTGGTATTCCACAACTCCCATTGGGATGTCAAGCCTTCTGGCGATCTCCCTGAAGTGAATGCCCGGGCTGGACTCGATGAGGTCGAATATCCTCTTACGGGTGTCCAGCTCCAGGGGATCGTCCTTCATGAAGGCCTACTCTCCCTGTCTTCCCCTCTTCTTCCTGAACAGGGCCAGATACAAAATGAACAGGCCCGAAACGTTCACGGCCAGCATGACATCGAAGGTGAGGGCGAATTCACCTGGTACCGATATCCAATCGGTCAGGTAGAGGCCGACCACGAGGAAAAGACCCTCGATCAGGAACATCGTGAAGAATATCGTGACCATGAATATCCTCCCGATCCCCGTCCTCCTGTACGACAGCCATCCGATCACTGTCAAAGCCAGCGACAGGACGACGAACAGACCCACGAGGAGGTCCTTGGCAACGGAAGCAGCGGAAAGGACGTCCATCTATGCACCTCCCTTCCGTCGATCGTATCGGTCACTCCGGCCCCCTCTGAACAGCCTGATAAGGACCGAACCCCCCACGATGAAAACTCCGACCAGGATCCCTCCCGTCATGACGAGCGCATTGTTGGACATGAAATCGGCGTCGGGTTCGGGACGAGGGCGTCCGCTGGGATCCATGCCCACGGTGGGATCGTGATAGATATGAATAACATCCTCCCCGAGCGGATACGAGAACCAGATCTCTGCCCGGCCGTCACCGATCTCGAAATCGGACTCGGCCGAGTCCTCGGTCATCTCCTCCCCCGATCCTATCTCGATCAATTCGCTCCAGGAGTATATTCCGTGGATCTCGCCATCCTCCCCCTCGACAACGAGAACGAAGGGGTCCCGGGGAAGGCCTTCTATTCCGCTTACATCCCCTCCCTCCCTGATCACCTGCCCGCCGCTGTCATCTCTCAGCTCGTGCCTTACGGCAAGGTGATCGGCATCCAGGGTCTGATAGAGATCCACCAGGATATCGAATTTCTGGGCGTTGCCCTCCGGGTTGACCGATTCGGAGTCGAGGGTGAACGTTACAACCCCCCAGGCGGAGACGGTAATATCACCCACCCGTTTCAGCTGGACGATCCCTCTCAGGCTTATCCTGTATCCGGAGGAAAGGTCGATGGACATGGTCCAATCTATGTCCCCGTCGAGGGATGCCCGGTATACTTCATCATCCGATCCGGGATCCCAGCCGCTGTCGCCGTTCATGTCGTTGAACGCGACGATCTCCTGGTATTCCAGGGTGGACCTGGTGTCTTCCCCGGATTCGCCGGGATAGGAGAATGACAGCATCGGGGATGACTTGTTCACGGTAACTTCCATTTCGGGGCTCCTTATCACGACCTCGTTCTGCCTGATATCCACGTAGGTCCGATGATCCTGATCGGGGGTCTCGAACATGTCTCCGCTGTAGGACCCGGCCGTCTGGTAAACGGTGGATATTCCGTTATCGGCGGGATCGTCCGAAAATATCTGGAGTCTGACCACGTAATTTCCCGAGAACTGGTAGTTGCGGAGGTAATTGCCGGGTATTTCGAGGACAAGCTCGTTCTCCCCCACGGGGAGGGACACCAGTCCCGTATTCGCATTTACCTCGCCTTCCCCTATCGTCCCGTACAATCCGAAGGAACCGGGCCGGTAAACGGTTACCGGTACCGTTACGGCCAGATACTCGGCCAGGCCGTTCCCATCCTCATCCTGCAGTTCATCGGTTATTTCACCCCGGAACGAGATCAGCGTTCCGGTCTGTGAAATAACCCCGGGACCGATCATCGAGATGACGAGCAGAACGAGTAAAGCCGCGGCGGGCACGCTCCGCAAAAAACCGATGATATCCGCTCGAAATGCCATATTCATGGATCTCACTATCCCTCGGGGATATTTTCCCCGGAGGATTAGCGCCGTAATTTTTATAAAAAGATTGCAGGTCATCCGTCAAACGCCGCCCATGATCTCGTCCGGATAAGGACGTGTACCATCCTCGCCCCCGGTAGATCATCGCTCAACGCCGGTATCCGTAATGGGTTTACAGGTCGATTTTCCCTTGGATCTTCCCAAAATATCCGGTTCGAACGGATGGGGGGATCCTCACTTCCTTCCCTGAACGGAGGGTAAAATTGCCCTGATCACGCTCCGGACCCGATCAACAGCATCCTGGTCAGCCTTTATGTATCGACGGAAAACATGTACAGATAATATCTTATACAAAGGAAAATAGTTTGGAAATCAATGAATCATAGGTACGGAGGGACATTACCAAGGGTTGTCCCGGATTCATTCAGTCCGAGAACCAACCATCTCATCACCATATCATCAATAATGATAACGGCAATTTTTGTCCTTTCAATGATGCCCGCATCCGACGGCATGACCTCCGATCATCTGAAGATGGGATCAACGGAGCAGGAATCCTATACTCTCCGATTCGGAGAGGAGGGGGGACTCGATCCGAGCCTCAGCATCTTCATACCCGGAGGTGGCGAGGTGATGGAGGCATCGCTCTTCGTCAGCCCCGTGACGGGCCAGGAACACCCTGAGAAGGTTTTCGTCGATATCGGCCTTGACGGAAGGCCCGATTGGGAATACGGGGGCGGCATCGAGGGATCCTTCGGCCTTCAGGACACCTTCAACGACGGAAGCGGATCAGGCAGGATCATATCCGACGAGGAAGGGGAAACCTTCTCCTTCCTGATCCCCGAAGGGGCCGTCATAGAGAACGGACTATTGACTGTGTCCTCCCCGCCGGTGCCCGAAGCCACCTTCAAAAGGATCATATCCGCACCCTACCTGGACGGGATAGAACCGGACCAGATGGACTCCGGCGACCTGGACGGTGACGGATCGGACGACCTTGTCCTCTATGATCGTGGGGATGGGGAAATTCACGGTCTGATGGGATCCGGGACCGGAGCATATACGGATGTCGTTCTTCGCAGTTCGGTCTGGAAGCTGACTGCGCTGAGAATGATACCCGATTCCGGATCGAAAGGCGGCGGGGTCATATACACCTCCAGCCCGGACAACACCTCCCTTGGCGTATCCTACCTTCACGGGCCCGTTTCGAAGAACATGAAGTCGGCCTCGATATCCTCGGGCCTTCCCCTTGATTCCATACCTTTCTC
>JBLIRG010000091.1:0-9298 GCA_049472195.1 Thermoplasmatota archaeon | reverse complement strand
GATCACGGCCCTGCAGATGGATATCAAGATCAAGGGGCTGAGCTACGACATCCTGTCCCAGGCCCTGGCTCAAGCAAGGGACGGGCGGTTGCATATCCTGAACAAGATGTCCGAGACTATGCTTCAGGAGCTTCGGGATTTCTTTACGGATCATCTTGGGTTCGGATCGTTCGTGTTCAGGACACCCGAAGGAAGGGAGGTCGGACGCGCCAGCGACATCCACGAGTTCATCGAGGTTCTGAAGACGGTCCCGGCGGAATCGATCAACTATCATGGAAGGGCGAATCAATTCTCCAACTGGCTGATGGCCAGGGGAGAGCTCGAACTGGCAAGGGAATTGAGACCGAAGAAGGTCACCGATTTCAAGGATTGGGAGGATATAAGAACCCACCTCCTGAACGCGGTCACAGAACTGCGGAGACGGAAGCAGGAGGGGGTCATAACAGATTTCTCGAAGCAGAATTTCGAGTTCGAGGGATCCGTGACGAGGCTGGGAGGAGGTTCTCTCGGAGGAAAAGGCAGGGGTATTGCATTCCTATCGGTCCTTCTCCACCGGTCGAATCTCGAGAGAAAGATAAAGGGATGCAGGATACGGATCCCCGACACCCTCATCATCGGTACCGATGAATTCGACCGGTTCATGAGGGAGAACAACCTTACCGATACCGCATTCGAGGACCTCTCCGATCTTGAGAAGAAGAAGATATTCCTCAAGGGCCAGATAAATCAGGAGTTAAAGGAATCACTTTCCAAATATCTATCTTATGTTAATGATCCCATTGCAGTGCGATCCTCAAGCCTTCTCGAGGATTCGCAGAACCAGCCTTTTGCGGGAATATACTCGACCTACATCCTTCCCAACAACTGCGATGATGATTACATAAGACTGGAGCTACTCTGCGATGCCATAAAGCTGGTATATGCTTCCACGTTCTTCGACTCGGCCAGATCATATATTCAGACCACCATCCATGTCCCCGAGGAGGAGAAAATGGGAATCGTGCTCCAGAAACTGGTGGGAAATCAGTACAGGGATAGGTTCTATCCGATATTCTCGGGTGTGGCCCAGTCATACAATTACTATCCATTGACTCCGCTGAAAAGGGAGGACGGAATAGTGAGCATCGCCCTGGGCCTGGGTAAGATAGTGGTAGAGGGGGAGAATGTGCTCAGCTTCTCTCCCGAACATCCGAACCTGGTTCACGGATTGTCTACCGTCGAGGAGATCCTCAAGAATTCCCAGAACCATTTCTACGCCCTCAATATGTCGGATCAGCGGTTCCAGCTGATACACGGTGAGGATGAGACCCTCAGGACCCTGTCCATCCAGGATGCCGAGAATGATGATACCCTGGTATATTCCGCTAGTACGTATGATCACAATGACAACAGAATAAGGGACGGCGTAGGATACCCCGGTCCCAAGATAATCAATTTCGCGGGCATCCTCAAGTACAACATGATACCTCTTGTCCCGCTCCTGAAGGAGGTGCTGAGGATCGGGAAGAAGGGGATGGGCGGGCATATCGAGATCGAATTCGCCGGAAGGATGGGCGAGGATGACGTACCGGTTCTCTACGTCGTCCAGATCAGGCCGCTTGTAACATTGAGGGAGAGGAAACAGGTCGTTATCGAAGATGTTGAAATGAGCAGCTCGATAATCCATACCGATCATGCTCTCGGCAACGGGGTTATCGAGAGAATATACGATGTTGTCGCCGTACCGCCCGACACGTTCGATTCGCTGAAAACGGTTGAGATCGCAAAGGAGATCGGAAGGATCAACAGGACACTGGCGGGTAAACCCTACCTGCTTATCGGTCCGGGGCGTTGGGGCACCCAGGATAGATTCCTCGGAATTCCCGTCAAGTGGGCCCAGATATCAAATGCACGCTGCATTGTGGAGACATCCCTGGAGAATTTCAACACGGATCCGTCTCACGGCACTCACTTCTTCCATAATCTGACCTCGATGGGAATGCATTATTTCACTATCAGGCACAACGACCCGAAGCAGCGGATAGATTGGGATTGGATCATGTCCCAGCAAAGCTTCACGGAAGGAGAATTCGTCAGGCATTTCCGGCTGACAACACCCCTTTCGATCAAGGTGGACGGAAGAACCGGAAAGGGTATGATAAGGCTCTCACCTGCTGAATGAATCCATCGTTTTGAGTAAACAATACGGGATCGATCGAGCAAATATCAGATCTCAGGCACGAAATCGTATATCTTCTCCGTATGAGGATTTCTCTTTCCCTCGGCCATTAGAATGAAATTCACATCGACCATAACCGGTTTCTCGATCAGGTAATCCTCGTATATGACCCTCAATGCATCGTAATATCTTCTGGCCGTTGCATGGTCCGGCGCGGCAACCCGAAGAACCCAGTCATACTCGCCGTTCACATGGAATGCATCTACGAGCCTGACCCGGGATTTCGTGATCTCCTCCGAGACGACCTTCTTGTATATCAGGTCGGCCAGCCCCCTGGTAGTGGGTTTCATCTTCATCAAGATCAGGTAAACAACATTGTTCATCTTCGACTCATCGATAACCGCAGTGTAGCCCCAAATGATCTTGTCCTCTTCCAGTTTCTTCTTCCTTCTCCAAAGTGTCTGGCGGTAGATATTGAGTTCCTTTGCCATCATATTCAGGCTTCTGGTGGGATCGTCCAGGAGCCATTTGATTATCTCACTGTCCTTGATTTTTTTATTACCTTTTTCATCATTCTCGCCCATAACCACACCAAATGTAGCAATTGATTGTTACAAAACTCATTTGTTGACTCAATATATAATACATTCTAATATCGGGTAAAATTTTGATCCGAAATCAATCAAATATTCCTCCGGATCGATTTACGGGTGGAAACCTAAAGGATGTCTCCTTCATTTTCGATATATGCAACCGATCCCGATAAATAGACGGATTTTCCCATGACATGGATAAAACTAACAATGAATATCGCCGGACAGAACCCGATCATATTAATATGTAAAAAATAATGACGTCATATCATAGCTTTTTGTTGCATATCTTCATATTTTTTCATCCGAATGTCTTGTCGATTCGTTGCTAAGGTTAATATTCGCTCAAATGTATGGTATCCCGCGGGCGGAAGCCCGGAGGAAAAAAGTTCGGTATAATCCGGAGTTGATAGGATGAAGATCGCATTCCCCTGTAAAGTGGACTGCCCGACGAGCCCGATAGAGGATTGGTTCGGCCAGTCCCGTCATTTTGCTATATACGATATGGATAATGACCGCCTCGGATTCAGGACCATCGACGAGTTCGTTGATGGTGGGAGCGAGGGCCTTTTCGCGGCAAAACAGCTCATGGAGTCCGGTGTGGACGTTGTCATAGCGGGAAGGATAGCCCCCAACCTGGTGCAGGTCCTCGAGAGTGCACATATAAAGATCATACAGAATCAATACGGAAGTGTCCGGGACATCCTTCTGGATATCAGAAAAAACGGCATGCCGCTGACATGAGATCCTGTCCCAGGATACCGGGATCCGATCTTTCGAAAATTTTTTTTCTTATAAAATGTGTCATCTTGTCTCATTCCGATCATGTTTTTTCGCTAATATGTAACAGGTCAGCCGAATTCATTTTAAAAATAATTTCAAATAATAATAATTATATTTTGATAAATACTATATTTTTTGTTCGGGTCCTTATAGAAAAGTCTTAATATAAAACAACTATTTCTTTTTTTTGACATCAAAATATGTCATTTGGTAGCATTATCATAAGACATATTTCGCATGTCATTTTTCAATTCTGGTAGAGTGGAATAGGTCGATCCGGAATATTGAAAGATCCGCAAAAATGTGGAAGAGGTGAAAATATGAATCTAAGACAGCCCAATTCAAACGAAGCAACCGGTACGTTCAACAGATCGAGAAATGTGTCTCCAATGTCCGGCATATGCACAAGATGCATGGACGGGTGTACCGGAGGATGCGAGATATGGCTCTCGTCTTTCAGAGGAAGAGAGGTATTGTATCCGGGTCCGTTTGGTCATATCACAGCGGGTGCCGATAAGGAGTATCCGGTTGATTATTCACATCTTAACATACAGGGTTACGCGAAAGGTGCAAAAGGGCTTCCGGATGGTGTGGAGATCAATTCCGATACTGCAATTTTTACCGATGTCGATGTGGAGACCCAGTACGGCTGGAAGAAGAAGGTAAAACTTCGCGTTCCAGTATTCACCGGAGCTCTCGGATCGACAGAGATAGCCAGGAGAAACTGGGAGCATTTTGCAATTGGGGCCGCAATATCCGGAATCACCCTGGTATGTGGAGAGAACGTATGCGGGGTCGATCCTGATCATGTGAGGGATAAGGATGGGATGATAATCAGATCCCCTGAAATGGATCGGAGGATCGAGATCTACAGGAAATTCCACGAGGGATTCGGTGAGATCCTGGTTCAGATGAATGTGGAAGACACCAGGCTCGGCGTTGCCGAATATGTTGCCAGCAAGCATAACCTGGATACCCTCGAACTGAAATGGGGACAGGGTGCGAAATGCATCGGCGGTGAGATCAGGGTCAAATCGTTGAAGAGGGCAATGGAACTGAAGAAGAGGGGTTACATCGTCACACCAGATCCGATGGTAAAGAGCATACAGGAAGCATATCACGAAGGAGGAATCCGGGAGTTCGAGAGGCATTCAAGGCTCGGTTTCGTGTCAAAGGAGGGATTCCTGGAGGAGGTGGACCGCCTCAGGGATATCGGATACAAGAGGATTACCCTGAAAACCGGAGCCTATTCCATGGTCGAACTTGCGATGGCGCTCAGATACTCTTCCGAGGCGAAGATCGATCTTCTCACGATAGACGGAGCTCCCGGAGGAACGGGGATGAGCCCCTGGCCGATGATGAGCGAGTGGGGGATACCGACATTCTATCTCCAGTGTCTTGCCTACGAGTTTGCGGAGAAGCTTCGAAAGAAAGGGATGCGGGTGCCCGACCTCGCCATGGCTGGAGGGTTCTCGAGCGAGGATGGAATATTCAAGGCAATCGCCATGGGAAGCCCCTACTTCAAGGCTGTCTGCATGGGAAGGGGGCTCATGATACCGGGTTTCGTCGGCAAGAACATCGGGAAATGGATGGACGAGGATCACATACCAAAGACCGTTTCGAAATACGGCGCCAAGAAAGCCGAGATCTTTGTTCATTACGAGGAGCTCAGATCCAAGTACGGAGGGGAGATAATCAACATTCCCCTTGGGGCGATCGGAATATACACGTTCACCAACAAGCTCAAGGTTGGACTTCAACAGCTGATGGCCGGGAGCAGGAATTTCAGCCTTTCCTCGATATCAAGGGATGATCTGATGGCGCTGACCAAGGAGGCATCCGAGATCTCGGGGATCCCTTATCTGATGGAGGCATACCGGGACGCGGCCATGGGGGTCCTTGAGGATTGAAAACTAATTATGAGTGTAAAAATGATCATTCCAACACATGATCTGACCATGATATAGTGAAAGAAAGCCCCGGGGATCCCGGGGCATGAAAAATATTCTGACAGATCAGACGAGTCCCTGATCTAGCATCGAGTCGGCTACCTTGATGAAACCGGCGATATTCGCACCGATCACGAGGTTGCCCTTGTGCCCGTATTTCTCGGCCGCATCCCAGGAGTTCTTATGGATGTTAACCATGATCTGGTGAAGCTCCTGATCGACCTTCTCGAAGGTCCAGGCGAGTCCCACGTGGTTCTGGGCCATCTCGAGACCGGAAGTGGCCACGCCTCCTGCGTTGGCCGCCTTTGCGGGTCCGAAGAGGACTCCGTTCTCGATGAAATAGTCAACCCCCTCGGGGACTGTGGGCATGTTTGCTCCCTCGGACACTGCCATGCATCCGCTGTTCACGAGCATCTTGGCATCTTCCAGGTTGATCTCGTTCTGGGTGGCGCTCGGAAGTGCTATCTCGCAGGGGATCTTCCACGGCCTCTCGCCCGGATAGTACTCAACACCGAACTTGTCCGCATACTCGCTGATCCTTCCCCGCTTGACGTTCTTCAGTTCCATGAGGAATTCCCACTTCTCGCCCTTAACGCCATCGGGATCATGGATGAAACCGCCGGAATCGGAGAGCGTCACGACCTTTCCTCCCAGCTGGTTCACCTTCTGAACCGCATACTGGGCCACATTTCCGGAACCGGAAACCGTGACTGTCTTCCCCTCAAATGACTCTCCCCTTGTCTTGAGCATCTCCTCGGCGAAGTAGACCGCTCCGTATCCGGTCGCTTCCGGTCTGACGAGCGATCCTCCCCAGTTAATTCCCTTTCCTGTCAGGACAGATTCGAAGCGGTTGGTGAGTTTCTTGTACTGGCCGTACATGAAACCGATCTCACGCCCACCCACGCCGATATCCCCCGCAGGGACGTCGGTATTCGGTCCGATATGGCGGAACAGCTCGCCCATGAAGCTCTGGCAGAAGCGCATGACCTCCATGTCGCTCTTTCCCTTGGGATCGAAATCGGATCCACCCTTTCCTCCACCGATGGGAAGTCCGGTGAGGGAGTTCTTGAAGATCTGCTCGAATCCCAGGAACTTGATGATCCCTATGTAAACCGAGGGGTGGAATCTCAGCCCGCCCTTGTAGGGGCCAATGGCGCTGTTGAATTCGATCCTGAATCCGCGGTTTACCTGGACTTTTCCCTGATCATCCATCCATGGGACCCTGAAGATAATCTGCCTCTCGGGTTCCACGATCCTATCGAGGATACCGGCCTGTACATATTCCGGACGTTTCTTGAGAACTGGCTCCACCGAGTCGAGGACTTCCCTGACCGCCTGGTGAAACTCCTTCTCTCCCGGGTTCCTGCTAATAACCCTATCATAGACATCATCGACATACATCTTGTATACCTCCAGTACCCTCCGCCTGGGCCTTCTGATGATCCCATCACGCGCCCGCGGGAGAGCGGGGTTCAACAACCTCTTATAGGTGGAATATCACCCTTGAGGTCGCACCAAAATCCCACTTTTTATATATAAACAGTCCTATGGAAAAATTCTCGATTGTGAACAACATGATCGACCACTCATTACAAAATGGTAAACGATCATGGGATTTTCATGCAAATATGTAACAAGTTGAGGGATTAAATCGGGTGGAAATATTTGAATAACCATGATATATTCAAAATGTCGTTAATAATGTTGTCTTGTGCTGTCATCGTTTTAAACAAGCTCGAAAATTCGAGTTAATCCCGTGATTACGGAAAAATACCCCTAAGTTTCAACGCGGTCCCGATCTTCTGAAGACCGAGCATGAACGCACCTTCCCTGAGGGATGATCCCTCATCCACGGACCTGCTCCACACATCCTGAAAGGAGCTGAGCATGATTCTGTTGAGGTGTGTATTCACTTCACCGATATCCCAGAAGAAGGATTGAATTCCCTGCACCCATTCGAAATAAGAGACAATGACCCCCCCGCTGTTTGCCAGGATATCGGGAACAACCCGTATTCCCCTTTCATTGATGATTCGATCCGCTTCTTTGGTGATCGGGCCGTTGGCACCCTCGACAATTACGGATGCTCCTATATCATCCGCGTTATCCAATGTGATCTGATTCTCGAGGGCAGCGGGTATAAGAACGTCCACATCCAGATTGAGCATCTCGGATCCCCTTGTGCTGAATTCACATTCGGAACACTCGTAGTCGGACAGATATCTGATCCTCTCGCCCCCGTAGGAATGTTCAATGAGTTTTTCCACATCCAGACCGTTCTCGTTGTAAATCCATCCAGACACATCACTGACGGCAACTATCCGCGCCCCCCTCTCGGCAAGGAGGGCGGCGGCTACCGAACCCACATTGCCGAATCCCTGGACCGCAATCGAGGATCCGACGGTCTCCATTTCCAGCCTTTTCATGATCTCCAGGGTGTTGAGCATAACCCCCCTGCCAGTGGCCTCTCTCCTTCCCAGCGATCCCCCCAGTTCGAGGGGCTTTCCGGTAACTATATCCAGCATGGTCTTCCCCATATTCATCGAGGCTGCATCCATGAACCATCCCATCGTCCTGGCATCTGTATTCACATCGGGAGCCGGGATGTCCCTTTTCGGACCTATCAGCGGCAGGATCATGGAAGCATATCTTTTTGTGATCTTCTGCAGCTCGATCTCGTTCAGGGCCCGAGGATCGCATGTTATCCCTCCCTTCGCCCCTCCGAAAGGTACCTTGGCCACAGCACATTTCAGGGACATCAGGGTTGCCAGGGCGCGCACCTCGTCAATGTCGGTATCCTGATGGTATCTGATCCCTCCCTTGCATGGCCCGAGAACGCTTGAATGCTGAACCCGGTAACCCGTGAATACCCTGATGTCTCCGTCGCACATCTCAATGGGGACAGACACCGTCAGCTCCCTCTCGGGTTTCTTGATCATATCAAGGATCCCCCTCTTCAGTCCGATTCGGGTTCCCGTTTCCTCGATCTGATCCAAAACACTGTCGTAAAAGGTCTGACCCATATTGATCCCTCGCTATATACCTGATAAGGAGTAAATAATGATTATTTATAATATCAACCGAAAAGTAAGGTTCATCGTATTTCATTCTTCATCAATTTTCGGTATCGATCTTCTTTCGGTGAACAGATAAATGGCCGCGGATACGGCGGCGAGAAGGATGAAGGACAGCACCGCCCCGATCTCCAGCAGGGGAAGGATATCGAAATCGTTTCCGGATCTCTCCTCCCTTTCCAGAATGATCGTTCCCATGTCAGTTGTCAATCCATATTCCACCTCGATGGTTATTTGCACCGGTAAGTAACCATGTTTTCCGATCCCGACAACGTGTTCCCCGATATGAAGTACCATTGTGTATTCACCGTTATGATCTGTTTCCCCGACCGCTGCGTCGTTCACCGTTATCACAGCGCCGTTGATAGGCAAGCCATCGGAATCCACAACAGCCATTCGGATATATCCCGTTCTATCCTCTGGTCTCTGAATCGTGAAAAATTTATAGGAACCATAAGCGATCTCGTTTCCCGCAAGATCCGATCCGTAATATCTGATGGTATACCCCTCGTTCGGAAGGAGAGGCCACAGCGGTTCTAGGTTCATTCTGGTATCGTTCCATGTGACCACCATATGCTCGCGGTTGATCGTCGCATATGTTTCATTCCGGTCCATTGGTTCCGAGAATTCAATCCATATCACCGTATCCGTTTCTATCATGGTCCCTTCGGGATAATGGGAGACGACGGTGGGGTCAACCGTATCGATTATCACTGAAACCGATCTGACGGCTGTGTTTCC
>JBLIRG010000090.1:0-9448 GCA_049472195.1 Thermoplasmatota archaeon | reverse complement strand
CGTCATCACCGCGGGCGCCCGTGCGCTGACGGGCTACCCCATCTCGGCCGCGATCCCGTAATACAGGTCGAGATCCGCCTCGAATCCCACGATGCAGCCGTCGAGGCTGACCTGATTGTGTATGGTTACCTTTGGAAGCATATTCGATCCTCTTGGATCGCATGGACATGGGATATTAAAAAGGGATCCGATCCCGTGGGCGGAAGTATTGAGATCCCGTCACAGTTGTCAATTGGCAATATTTCATTTTTTTTCACCTCTCCCTCCCATTCAGACAATGATATACCTACCGTTCATTGAAATGATCTTCCGGTGGATCGTATGGATGGTGAAATGGAGCGGAGGGAAAATTCTGAACAGTGTGATTTGATAACAATAGAGGATATAGAGAACAGGATCTATACAATCAGAGGAGTTCAGGTAATGTTGGACCGGGATCTAGCAATTTTTTTTGAAGTAAAACCCATACGATTAAGGGAACAGGTGAAAAGAAACATCAACCGTTTTCCATCTGATTTCATGTTCCGGATCTCAGATGAGGAAGTGGAACTATTGGTATCGCAAAATGCGATACCTTCAAAACAACATCTTGGCGGTCACCTTCCTTACGTATTTACTGAACAGGGTGTTGCAGCAATCTCATCGGTTTTGACGAGTGAGAGAGCGGTTGAAGTAAGTATACTGATCATGCGGGCATTTGTCGCAATGAGACGGTTCATTATTGCCAACGCGCAGGTCTTTCAGAGACTGTTCACTTTAGAATTAAAACAAATTGAAACAGATAAAAAGATGGATGTTGTATTAAATGCAATTGAAAGCAGGGATGTTCTGCCAAATCAGGGAATATTCTTCAACGGGCAGATCTTCGATGCTTACAAATTCGTCTCTGATCTCTTCAGAAGTGCAAAGAGATCCATAGTGATCATTGATAACTATATTGATGATACTGTTCTGATCCATTTATCGAAGAGGAGGAAAAATGTAAAGGTCACCCTCCTCACGAGTTAGATCACCGAGTCCCTGTCCCAGGATGTTGTGAAATTCAATAAACAGTATCCAGCTATCGATATCAGAAATCTTTCAATCACGAGATCCCAATGGGATCTTATAATCATCACAGCCAAAGGATCGCTTCCGGTTGGAGGATGAATATCAATCTTTTACCGCTCCGATCCCCGATCATGTGATCTTCACCTTCCTGGTATTTTTCCATTGAGAAGAAGCGTGAAATAAAGTGATCCCGTTATCCGGGATCATGTCCTTCAAATATGCTGTTCTCGGAGCGGGGAGGCAGGGAACTGCCTCCGCTTACGATCTGGCTAAGTTCGGGGACGCTGAGGAGATCATCATTGTGGATATCGATCCCGATTCCGCCGGAGCCGGGACGGAAAGGATCAATGCGCTCGCCGGAAGAGAGGTCGCAAGACCCGTTCAGGGTGATGTTTCCATGCCGGATGAACTTAAAGCGAAGCTGGAAGGTGTGGACGCAATCATAGCAGGTGTCCATTATCCATTCAATCCTGGCCTTACGCAGATGGCCATCGACATCGGCGCGAATATGGTCGATTTCGGAGGGAATACCGATATCGTCCGGGATCAGATGAAAATGACGAAGGAGGCGGAGGATGCGGGCATCTCCGTGGTTCCCGACTGCGGAATGGGTCCCGGGATGAATATCTCCCTTGCTTGTTATGCAATGGAACTTCTGGTAGATTGCGAGGAGGTCCTGATTTGGGACGGAGGACTCCCTCAGGATCCTAGACCGCCCTGGAACTATGCAGTGAGCTTCAACATAGGAGGCCTTACCAATGAATACCACGGGGACGCTTTTTTCCTAAAGGACGGAAAGGTCACACCAGTACCCTGTTTCGAGGGTTATGAAATGGTACAGTTCCCCGAGCCCATCGGAGAACTCGAGGCGTTCGTGACCTCTGGTGGATTGTCGACGGCACCATGGACCTTCGAGGGGAAGCTCCAGAGATTGGAGAACAGGACGCTCCGCTATCCGGGTCACGCCGCTCAGTTCAAGGCATTCAGGGATCTCGGACTGTTCGAGGAAGATCCGGTAATGATCAATGATACCGCGATCTCCCCGAGGGATTTCTCCCACGAACTGCTGTCACCCAAGATAACGGATCCCAAAATGAAGGATATCTGTGTGATGAGGATCAAGGGAACGGGTAAATCCCGTGAGGCGATAGTGGAACTCATCGACAGATATGATGATCATACAGGATTCACGGCAATGCAGAGGATCACCGGATGGCATGCATCCATCATGGCCATATTGGCCGCAAAGGGAGAGGTTGATAAGGGAGTGGTTCCGATGGAATCGGCGGTACCCGGATCGAGGGTCGTGGAGGAAGCGAGGAAGCGCGGCTTATCGGTCACGGAGAGGATCATATCATATGCATGAATGTGGAATAATAAAATCAATGATCAAAACCGTTTAATATCGATATTATCAATATTCCCCGGGGATCAGATATGGAAATGAACGGGAAGATCACAGCCGGGTTGTCACTTGTAATAATCATCCTTATGGGGATCTCGGGATGCACGAGTTCCAGGAATTCACCGTCGCCGGTGGAGTTCACGCTGAGATTCGAGAACATCCACGAAAGGGACGTGAACGGGACCATGCTGTACGACATACTGATCTCCGTGGATGAGAAGGATCCCGAGGATCACGAGTCCCTGTGGATGAACATCAGGGTATGGATCGATATCGGTCAGGGAATAGAGATTTCCGCTTACTATTACCATCCCGAGAAGTATGATCATGTTCCCAGAGACGAACCCCAGGTCTTCTACGAGGAGATCACGGGTTACCCCGACCAGATCGACATGATGGACGCGTTCACGCTCACCGGGCTCGACGAATCCTACGAGAACGGGCTGTTCATGGTATTCTACGGAGGGCATGATGCGGGGACTTTGAGGCTGCCTGCGGATTTCTCATGATCGATGATAATCCTTAGTTCCCCATACTAAAAACTATAATGGCATATCACACTGTCGAGGACCATGAGGATCAGGACCGTAACTGCGATGATCCATCTCCGGTACAGCAACATGGATTCGCGGATCGAGGAGATCTCATCGTTCCTTGCATCGGCCAGGGAAGCGTTCCGGGAGGATGGAGTTGAGGTCCAGACGGTCAGGATGGCCACGCAGAGCTTCCAATCGTTCCTCATCGGCAGGGATCCCGATAATTTGATCGACGAGATCGTCGAGATCGAGAAGAAGGCAGTGAGGGAGGGAATAGATTTCATAAGCGTGGGCCCCTCGATCGATCCTTTGTACACCGCAATCATTCCGGATGTCCTTCAGAGGACGTCCGTCACCTGCATGTCCGCATGCGTGGGGGATTCCTCGACGGGGATCTCATGGGATAATCTAAAAGAGAGCGCAAAGGCGGTCCTGAGGATCTCGAACCTGACTGATAACGGGATCAAGAACTTCAATTTCTCCGCCCTGTGCAATGTTCCCCCCGGCACTCCGTTCTTCCCCGCCTCGTATCATATCGGCAGCAGGACCATTTTTTCGATAGGCCTTGAATCGGGCGGGATTGTATACCGGAATCTCCACGGATCGAGAGATGTGAATGCCGCGGTTCGATCGTTCTCCGATGATTACTGGAAGGAGTGTCTGAAGATACAGAACAGGGCAGTGGGGCTCTCGGAGGACCACGGCATCGATTTCCACGGGATAGACACTTCCCTGTGCCCGTCGCTGGACGATAACGGAAGCATTGCCCATGCAATCTCATCCGCTCTGGGGAAGCCTTTCTCTTCCCAGGGGACGCTTGCGATCTGCTCCATGCTCACCACTGCAGTGAAAAACATCGAAGTGAAAAGGTGCGGATACGGCGGCCTCATGCTCCCTGTCCTCGAGGACACGGGACTCGCGGAGGGGGCTGACAGGTCCGAATACACCCTGTCCGATCTCCTTTCATATTCATCCGTCTGCGGCACCGGACTCGACGCCGTTCCGGTCCCCGGAAGCGTTTCCGAGGATGATCTATCCTCGGTTATTATGGACACCGCATCCCTTTCGATCAAGTTGAAAAAACCGCTTTCATGCAGGATACTCCCCATTCCGGGGGTCGAGGAAGGGGGAAGAACGGATCTCAGATCCCCTTACCTCCTGGACTGCAGGGTCATTCCGGTTAACTGATCAGATGTGCTTTTCCATTTCTCTGTAAATAACCTCGGGTCTGGTCAAACCCGTCCAACCCTCGGTTATCTTTCCGTCAACGAAAAGATACAGCTGGGGGATCCCCGTGATCCTGTATCTGTTTGCGATGTCAGGATAAATATCCACGTTGATCTTCGCGAGCTTTCCCCCCGCCGGTAGTTTTTTAAGGGTCTTCTCGAGGAAGCGGCCCTGCATCCTGCAGGGCATGCACCACGGAGCCCAGAAATCCACTACCGTTACCCTGTTCGCCTTCAGATATTCATCGAATTTGTCACCCGTGAGCTCCTCTATACCTTCATTGTTAGTGCTCATGTTTAAAGACCTCCTCTGTAATACTGCCTCATCAGCTGTGCATTGTTTGCGAACAAACGAATCCCGGAGGGGTTATCCGTCTTGCCCCTTACAGTTATGGGACGGTGCACCGGAGGATGATAAATGATGAACCTCAAGGTCTTTCCAATGGGGTCCGGGTCAACATGCGAGAACGCCCTGATCTGTTTTTTCGATCTCACCGCAAAGGAGATCGATCTGTACAGGGACCTTCTTAGGAACGGCCCTTCAACGGCCGCGGAGCTGGGTGACAGGATCTGCCGGGACCGGTCAACCGCATACAGGGCGGTGACCGATCTGGTCAACTGCGGTCTGGTGGAGAAGGTGAAGAAGGTTCAGGAAGGCGGGGGCATTTATCATGTGTACCAGGCCGTGGAACCCGAGATGGTACAGGAGATGCTCATGGAGCGTATAGAGACATGGCATGATCAGATGCTGAAAGCGGTCAGCAGGACCCGGGACGAATTGACGGGTTCGGACAGCTGAAGGCCATTCCTAATCCTTTTTCAGAAATTTCGGCTTCCTCAGGCTGACCAGGTTCAATATGACCGTGGCTATGTACCCCAGCCCCATCTCGAAGGCATACATGTTGATCTGGGTCAGTATCGATACGGTTATGGCCGCACCGGAATTAACCCCCATCGCCAGGTAAAGTCCGGTCATGGTCGTCTCTCCGATCCCGACCATTCCGGGGAACTGGCTCATCAGGCCGATTATGAAGGTTATATGGACCACGATGGCCACTATCAGGAAGTCCACTGGATGACCTATGGCGATGAAGAACATGTAGGCCGCCACAAAACGAAATCCGTATATCAGCATGCCCAGAATGATATCGATTGTCATGTAGAACGGGTTCTTGGATATGGATTTGAAGGATTCCTTGAAGTCCTTTATGCCTTTCATGATCGTCTCGATGAATTGATCCCGATCGCCGATCCTGCTCTTGAAAAAGAACTTCACGGTGGTGTAAATCCCCTTTCCAAGTTTGGCCGCCCTGGATTCGCTGAGGTACTTGAAAAGCAGATAAAGCAGAGCTCCGATGATGAACCAGAAGATGATGAAGCCTATCACGGTGTATTTGATGAGGGGATCCACCTGGAAAGTTATGAAAGTGTAGATCATCAGGGGTATCAGAATCAGTATCATGGCGATGGTGAGGCTCATCTTGTCCACCATGGTGGCCGCAAATACCGATCCGAAGGAGCTTCTGTACCTTCTCGAGATTGCCCCCGCCCTGACAGGTTCTCCCGCCAGCCGTCCGCTGGGAGTTGTGACATTGACGAAATTGCCCACCATATTGGCGATCATGACATACGGGAAGTATGCCCTCTTCACCTTTCTCTTGACGAGAAGGTAGTATTTGATGCCCCAGGCCAGCTGTACTCCGGCATAGGATGCCAGGGCGACAAAGATGAACCTAGGATCCAGGCCCCTTAGGTTGCCGATAACGTCCCTTCCGGCGAATGCCAGGACGATCACAATGACGATGAAGAGGAGTATCAGGGCACAGGCTGTCAACAGCCTGCGGATCTTCTTTGACCTCTTACCGTCCATGTTGGCCTTATCGGTATTTCCAATAAAAAGATATACCATCGATAGCGGCCAATAATATCGAATTGGATTCGCATTACAGCATATTGCTGTCAGAGGACATCCATTATTTCGGAATAACCAGCCATACTGCGAGCAGGGTTCCAATTATGGCCTCTCCTATGTACAAACCCGTCATCAGCATGTAGGAGTCCAGCAGTTTGAAGGTCTTCTCGTCCTCGCCCCAGTTCTCCTCCTTTGCCTTCCTGTTCAGCCACTTCTTCTCCCATAACTCTCTTGCGAAACCTCCGGTCAGAAGCATCAAAGTGTACTGCAATGGAAGATACATACCCAGACCGAAGGCTGTACCCATCCCGCTTATCATCTCGACGAACACTCCTATGCTGACCCCAAGGATGAAAAGAGAGTACATCACCTTGCCGCCGGCAAGGATCTGGACGAAGACAGCAAAGGCGGTTGCCTGGGGTGCTTCGAGATCCAGCTGTCCCTTGGCCAGCTGCATCGAGAAGAACGCGGCGGCCAGGGCAGCCGCGGGTGTTCCGAAAAGTATGGCGACCGATTCACCCTTGATCAGGTGCATGGGTCTCGTCCCCGCATACAAGCCCGCCTTGAAGTCCCACATGATCTCGGACGAGAGCGATATGGCGGATCCGAAAACGGTCGTACCGACCAGGGCCATCAGGACGATCTGGCTCTTGCCCTCCGGAAAAGGCAGAAATACGGCTATGAGGCTGAAAACCAGGAAAAGTATGATCAGGGTCAGGAAGGAGGTGCCGGATACGGGGGTAGTACCGATCTCCCCGGAGATCTTGACTGCGATGGCCCCCAGCATGAACGTGAGAAAAACAAGGAGGATCGCGAACACTATCGATGGGATTATCGGGAAACCGCCGAACAGCCAGAATATAAGGGATATTGTTACAAGGGCGACCCCCATGACGATGAATATATGCTGGGTGGGCCATTCGTACCATCCCTTGCCCGCGACCCATTCCTTCTTCTCCCCGCCCTTTGTCTTGCTGATGTCCTTGATGACCGTTCTGAAGGTGGGGAGCATCTTGAGGAGTGCCGTTGTCCCCCCGCCCAGTATGGCCCCGATGGCTATGATCTTTGCGATCCCCTGGGCCGCGCCGAATGCGGGTGCGGGATAGGGGATGTATTCTGAGAGGCCGCTGTCACCTATCGGAAGGGCATGTGTCGACAGGTAGCCGGATCCGTACTGTTCCAGGATCGGAACGTATATGGGGACGTCAAGAATGACAGCAATAGGGACGATCACGAACCATGTCACAAGCGAGCCGGCGGCCACTATGATGGATGCCCTGGCTTTCATGAACCACCCGATCGCAAACCCGATCCCCGTGAATTCGTACGCGACGTGGGTATACTTGGACATGCTGTATGGGAGGTGGATTCTTCCGTGGGTGAACCAATTTCCGAACCCTATGCTGCTCATCACCCAGGTGAGGATCGGGGTCGTTCCGTTCCTTATGGAGAATCCGTTTTCACCGATGAGTGGGAAATCCCTTAAAAATGCGAAAATGAACATTCCCGCGAAGGACGCACCGACCTTCTTTATCGATCTCTTTGCCTGCTCCACACCTCCTTCGGAAAGATGCGAGGAAATGTCCAGGAGCTTGACGAAGGCCTGGAAACCGGGTGCCGGAAGCGGATCCTCGACCTGCCACAGCCTTCGGAAGATTATGAAGTACATCATTCCGAGAAGGGATGCGAACAGCGAGGCGACCATAGCCACGGGTACTATATTGGATGATTCTATCAGGGACGGCGGGATCAGAGGCTGATTGTTGGACATGAAGTACTGGGAGGAATATGCCAGAAGGTAGATGGATGGGAATGTGAAGACGAAACCTGTCACGGTCCTGTCGGTCGCCGTGGCGGATCCCGATGCGATGTTGACCTGTGAAGGCTTCCATCTGAACATCATCCCGACCAGATAGGACACGTAGAAAGCCCCTCCCGTCACCAGACCTATCTTCAGAGCTATGTACTGTGATATCACGGTGAACGGCAATCCCACCAGAATTATGACGAGGAAAAGCTTGTACCATTTGAAGCTCGAAACCTTGAAGCTTTCGCTGCGGTTCTTGTGATCGAGGTATTCTTCCAGGACCTCGGTGTTGAGATTCGAATACATCTCGGTATCGAACCACTGGAGCTCGCCTTTCTCGATCTTCTCGAGCCCTTTTGGCGTTACCGGCTGTCTGTATGTTGATCTCCTTACCCGGGCCATATCATATTCCTCCAGGCGGGAACGGTTTCCCTAGGCGTTATCCTGCCTCTCCATGAGTGCCTTGATCCTCTTCCTCCGGAAGAAATCCTCCCTCTCCCTCTCCTGCAGCTGCATATTTATGTATTTCTCGGTGTTCTTCAATCTCGGTATGAATATGTGTTCAAGCGCGTTTACCCGCCTCTTCGTCTTCTCGATCTCCACGGCAAGACGCTCCATGGCCCCCTCGGCCTCGGCGAGAAGAAGGAGGCTGGATAGCGCTTTCTCGTACTTTTTAGTCGCCTCGTTGAGGGAGTACGGGGTGGTACCCACTGCCCACGGGGTATCCTTTTCCACCTCGGACCCCTGACTGACGACCGGAACTTTGACTCCCATTATATTGAGATGGGAGATCGTGGGATCGGGTACCGGCGGAATTCCTCTGGAATATGCCTTCACGGTATCGTAACCCATGACCGCCATGGATTCATCGAGGTCTTCCCTTGCGTCCCCGAATGCGACCATGACCTCCCGCCTGAGTCTCTCCCTCTTTCTTATGACCTCGAAAAACTGAACGACGAGGGCATCCCGTTTCTCCCCGAGGAGCTTGTGCCCCTTCTCGGCGAGGACTCTCTTCTTCTTAATCGTAAGAAGCTCCATCCTCGTCGGATTTATTCCCTCGACGATCTCTCCGGCCATTTACCTCACCGATCGGGTATGAATTAAGCGATCACTCCTTTTGTATGTAAACCTTGTCGTTTATCAAGTTCGGCACCGATATCTCGATTGATGCTTTCAGTATAGGCAGATTCCCGCTTTTCACTTCATCTGCCGATTGACGTTTTGTACTTCTTGACCTTCTTGAGCGAATCCGGGTTCTCCTTGAAATATATCCTGAAGCGGTCGAGGATATCCATAAGCTCATCGGCAACTACCTTCTTGAGATCGGCCGGATGAAGCTCCTTCTTTCCGTAAACGGATCGAAGCTCGTCATAGCTGTCGACCACGACGTCGTGAACATCCATTCCAGGCTGACCATACTCGTCTACCGTCTTCCTGAGGAATCGCGGGTGAACGATCTCATACCAGAGGTAGACCGGGCCTGGGGAATGACGCAGGAACATCAGGTTCCAG
>JBLIRG010000009.1:0-56186 GCA_049472195.1 Thermoplasmatota archaeon | reverse complement strand
TCGTCATATGCACTGTGTGTTATCTGGCCTCCGAACCCGGACCTCTCGCTTCCGCCTCCGTAGAGATACAGCCTCTGGCTGGAAGCGTTGAAAGTGGCGGCTCCCGACTCTCCGCCCCGGTGGTATCCTATCCTTTCCCATTCCTTTTCCGGCAGGCTCCTTGTCGGCCCGCCACCAAGATCTAGTTCCATGATCTCCTCATCGGAAAGGATCCGGGATCCGTCCATCTCGATCTCCCTGTCCGCTTCGATACTCAGATCGTCAATGTTCTGGAACATATCGTATCCCTGGATCGGAAACGCCAGGAAAACGGATATGGATAAAACCAGGATTATCTGCAACATCTTGCCTTTTACACTCGACATGCGAATCACCCAATATACTGATACATATCGGGGGTATCTGCCCGATATTATGATGGTACTAGAGAGGCATAAGGGAGAAATGAAATATTATAGTTTTCTGATATTCCCCGTTGCGCTGGATCAAGTATTTTATATGATGGAAAAAATGTTATCTACTGTGTTTCCAGATGTGTTTTGAGGAATTCTATGATCTCGCGGGCCATTTTAGGGGAGATCGAACACCTCCTGGACACCTCTTCCGAACCGGCCTCTACGATGCTTGGCAGGTCATTGAACTCTCCCAGTATCTTCAGGGCCCTGGCCTTCCCCACTCCATCTATCTCGATGAGAATGGACGTGTCGGGTTTCCTCGTTCTTCTCTGATAAGATACCGCAAACCGATGGGCTTCGTCCCTCACTCTCTGAAGGACCTTCAGAGCCATGTTGTCACGCTTCAATATGATCGGCATCCGCCTTCCGGGCAGGTATATCTCCTCATCCTTTTTCGCAAGGGAGACAACCGGAGGCATGATCTCTATCCCGAGGTCGGAAAGGGCCGAGACCGCCGAGTTCAGCTGCCCCTTCCCCCCGTCGATCAGTATCAGATCCGGAAGCGGCTCGCCCCGATCCAGAAGCCCGGCATACCGTCTTCTTACTGCTTCCTTCATGGACAGGTAATCATCGTTTTTCGCCTCCCTTATCCTGAACCTTCGGTAGCCGCCCTTCCTCGGTCTTCCCCGGTGGAACTGAACCATGGAGGCTACCGTCCCCGTCCCGGACAGGTGGGAGACGTCGAATCCCTCGATGACCAGAGGAACCGAGGGCAGATCCAGTTCCTTTTTCAATTTAACGAGCGCGTCCTCTCTTTCCACCTCCTTCATCTTCTTCCTGGCGAAGTCCTCTGAGTTCCTCAATGCGATCTCGGCCAGGGATCTCTCCTCCTCTCCCCTTGGTTTCCTGAGATTTACCCTCGATCCCTTTTTGGCGGAGAGGAATGTCTCTAGCGCCGAGGTCTTCTCGTCGTTCGTGATCAGGCCCCTGACGACGATCCTTCGCGGTATGAAGCCGGATATTGCATAGAACGATGATACGAATTCTCTTAACGGATCGAGGCCCGAATCCGATCCCACGAGAGAGAAGGAGACGACATCCACCACGCGGCTGTTCCGGACTTCCACCACGGAAGCGGCGGACATATCCGTCGACAGCGATATGACATCGATCTCTCCCCCTTTGATGAGGGTAACCTTCTGGGATTCCCTCATCTTCTGGAGTCCGCCGAGGATATCCCTCACCATTGCTGCCCTCTCGTAATCTTCCAGAGAGGAGGAGCTCCACATGTCCTTTTCCAGTTTCTCGGTAAGCTTCTCCCTCTTGCCCGAGAGAAAATCCTTCAGCCCGTTGACCGCGATCATGTAATCTTCCCTCTTCACATCCCCCCTGCACGGTGCCAGGCATCTTCCCAGATGGTATTCCAGACAGGGCCGAGATGGTCTGGACAGGTCCCTCCTGCAGGATCGCACCGGGAATATCTTCCTCAGCCATCGGAGGGATCTTCTGACCCCCCTCGGATCACCGTGGGGTCCGAAGTGGTCCCCCATATCCGGCTTCAATCCCCTGATCTGATGGACAGACGGGTACCGGTCCCTGGTGATCAACAGGTAGGGATATGATTTATCGTCCTTGAGCCGGACGTTGTACCTCGGCTGATATTTTTTTATCAGCGTATCCTCGAGTACAAGGGCTTCGAGCTCCGAAGACGTCGTTATCCAGTCGATCTCCCGGTATTCCTCCTGGATCCTGATCTCCTTGGGATTTGCCCTGTCACCGAGGTGTGATCTGATCCTCGATCGGATATCAACTGCCTTTCCAACGTATATGACAGACCCGTCCCCGGACTTGAAAAGGTAGACCCCGCAGCTGTTCGGGAGTGTGGAAGGATCGGTCTTCATGCTGATTTCCATAAAAAGTAGGATTTATTTATTGACTGTCGTGAATTTGAGATGGGCAATATCCGAATAGACGTCTTAATCATCATCGAATTCCACAACAAGTCCCTCATTGAGGGAGAAATCGTCCTCCTTCCTCTTCTTCGGTTCGGCGAATTCCTCCTCCTCGTCGTCCTCGAATTCGTCGACCTCCTCTTCATCCTCGAGATCTTCCTCATCCTCCTCACCCTCCTCCTCGTCAAAGTCAAATTCCTCGTCTTCCTCGAGGTCATCATCCTCTTCATCCTCGAGATCTTCCCCCTCCTCTTCAATTTCGTCCTCGTCCTCATCCATCTCGAAGTCTTCCTCTTCTTCCTCCTCGTCCTCGAATTCGTCTTCGAGATCCCCTTCCTCCTCGTCTTCCTCGAGGTCATCTTCGTCCTCGTCCTCGTATTCGTCTTCGAGATCCCCCTCCTCCTCTTCATCTTCGAAGCTCATTTCCTCCTCCAGGTCCTCTTCTTCTTCCTCGTCCTCATCCATCTCGAAGTCTTCTTCTTCCTCGTCTTCGTATTCGTCTTCGAGATCCTCTTCCTCTTCATCCTCGAGGTCCTCTTCCCCCTGTTCCTCTATTTCGTCCTCGTCCTCATCCATCTCGAAGTCTTCTTCTTCGTCCTCGTCCTCGTCTTCGAGATCCTCTTCCTCGAGATCATCGTCCGCAACTGATGTCCCGATATCCTCGTAGCCGACCTTCGTGCCCAGATCTTCGGACCCTATCCTGGTCCCTAGCTCGATCTCCTTCTTCTTTCCGCCGTCCGCAGCAACGTCCTCGTAAGGTACGTTCATGGGATCCAGCCTGAAGTCCAGCTCGCAAAACCAGCATGTTCCGTTCTCCCCTTTCTGCTTGAGAGGGACGCCGCATTTGGGGCAGAGGTACCTTCTTATCGTCTTTCCCGATGCCTGCGGCGATCCGGAGTCCGCCGGATCTTCAACCCATGCCGTTTTTTGAGTTATCTTTCTCATGAAGCCGTCTCCGATCAATCAATCATTTTTGATCTTCAGGTAGCTTGAATGGGGCGGTCGTTTCACTCACGAATTACCTTTCATCATCTTTAATTTCTTTGCCGTTGTGAAGGGAGTTTTTGGTCCGGAACATGATATATGCACCCGAATTCCGCATATTGGGCGATCCCCGAAATAATTATGAAACAACTACTATAAAATGCCTCCATCCGCTTTTTAAGATAAGTATAATTACGGGGGGAAAAAATTACTTTTTCAGGAAATCCCTCAGGTACCTGCCGGTATGGCTCTTCCTGCTCCGGATCAATTTCTCGGGGCTTCCCTCCGCCACGATATAACCTCCCTCATCCCCGCCCTCGGGCCCCAGATCGATTATCCAGTCGGCGGTTTTTACGACGTCGAGGTTGTGCTCGATCACGACAATGGTATTGCCTCGGTTCCGAAGTTTCAACAGAACCTTGAGAAGTTTCTTCGTATCATCGAAATGAAGGCCGGTAGTCGGCTCATCCAGCAGGTAGATGGTTCTGCCTGTGGATCTCTTGGAAAGTTCAGTGGAAAGCTTGACCCTCTGCGCTTCCCCGCCTGATAGGGTCGTTGCCGGCTGACCCAGTTTGATATATCCGAGCCCCACGTCGTTGAGGGTCTTCATCTTGTTCCGGATCGCCGGTATCTTCTCAAAGAACTCCAGCGCTTCCTCAACGGACATCTGAAGCACCTCCGTGATGTTCTTGCCCTTGAAGGTGACCTCCAGGGTTTCGTTGGTATACCGCTTTCCCTTGCAAACCTCGCACGGGATGTAAACGTCCGGGAGGAAATGCATTTCCAGTTTAATTATCCCGTCGCCCTGGCAGTTCTCGCATCTTCCCGCCTTGACGTTGAATGAGAACTGACCGGGTTTGTATCCCCTTGCCTTCGAAAGCGGGATCTTGGAGAAAAGCTCCCGGATCGGGGTAAAAGCCCCTGTGTATGTGGCGGGGTTCGATCTCGGAGTCCTGCCGATCGGGGACTGGTCGATCACGATAACCTTGTCAAGTTTCTCGACGCCGATCAGGGAATCATGCTCCCCTGCCCTGTCCTTGGAACCGTGTAATGCTCTCTTCAGTGCGGGGTACAGCGTTTCGTATATGAGCGTGGATTTTCCGGACCCGGAAACCCCTGTCACGCATGTCAAGGTCCCAAGGGGGATCCTTACGTCGATATCCTTTAAATTGTGCTCCCTGGCCCCCCTGATCGTCAGCTTGGAGCCGTTACCCTTTATCCTTTTGCCGGGTATGTCAATCGCCATTTTGCCTGACAGGTACTGGCCGGTCAGCGATTCCTCGACGAGAGAGATCTCATCCGCAGTCCCCCGGGCCACGATCTCACCCCCGTGTATGCCGGCCCCTGGTCCGAGGTCGATGATATGATCTGCTCTTCTCATTATCTCCTCGTCGTGCTCCACAACGATTATCGTATTCCCAAGGTCCCTCAGTTTCATAAGGGTCTCTATCAGCCTGATATTATCCCGCTGGTGAAGTCCTATCGAGGGTTCGTCCAGTATGTAGAGGACACCCATGAGCGCCGATCCTATCTGCGTCGCAAGCTGAATTCTCTGGGCCTCTCCTCCGGAAAGGGTTCCGGTGCTGCGGTCAAGGGTCAGGTAATCCAGGCCGACGTCCACGAGGAATTTCAGCCTGGCCCTGATCTCCTTGAGAACAAGTCCCGCGATCATCAGGTCCTGTTCGGATAGGCTCTCCCTCAACTGTTCCACGAACTCGTACGAGTCCCTGATGGACATCTGAAGAAGATCGTGAATGTTCAGATCCCCCACCGTAACTGCCAGACTGGCCGGCTTGTACCTTGAGCCCCCGCAGGAAGGACAAGGTGCGGCCCGCATGAACCTCCGGTAGAATTCCCTTGCCATCTCGGACTGGGTCTGCCTATATCTCCTCTTGATGGTAGGGATCACGCCCTCGTACTTCCGGTTCTGGCTCCAGTCGTATTTCGGTGTTTTAATCCTTATCGAATAAGCCCTGTCCGTCCCGTAGAGAATGGATTCACGAACCATTTCCGGAAGATCCTTCCAGGGAGTCGTGATGGAGAAATCCAGAACCCTTCCGAGGCTCTCGAGGATCTTCAGGTTGTACGAGCCGTCCGGATCCGACCTGTAGAGTCCGATGGCTCCCTCCGATATGCTCTTGGATCCGTCGGTGATGACCAGATCCGGATCGACGTCCAGGATGGTTCCCAGGCCGGAACAGTCCCTGCACGCTCCGAACGGGGAGTTGAATGAGAACATCCTGGGTTCCAGATCGGGGATGGATATGCCGTGGACCGGGCACGTCATTCTTGTGGAATAGTAGGTTCGTTTTCCCTTCTTTCTCCCGGTCATCTCCTCGATCGTAACGGTGCCCTCCGTGAGTCTGAGCGCCTGTTTTATATCGTCGATCAGCTGGCTGATGTGATCCTCATCGACCTTCAACCTGTCGACGAGAACGAAAATATCATGGCGTCTGTTCTTGTCCAGATCGGGAAAGTCCCTGATCCTGATCTCTTCTTCGTCCACAACAAGCCGGGAATAACCTTCCTTCCTCAGCAGCTCGACCTCATCCTTATGGGTCCCCTTCTTGCCCTTGACCACCTGGGCCATAACAGAGATCTTCCTCTTCCCCCCTTCGCGTATCCGGTCCGCGATCTGATCTAGGCTCTGCTTGTCGATCTCCCTTCCGCATACGGGACAGTGCGGGATCCCGATCCTCGCGAACAGAAGTCTCAGGTGATCATGGATCTCCGTCGTGGTGGATACCGTGGACCTCGGATTCTTGGAGGCCGCATGCTGTTCAATGGATATCGCAGGGGAGAGTCCGTCGATGGAATCGACGTCGGGCTTGTCCATGACTCCAAGGAACTGCCTTGCATAGGAGGAGAGCGACTCGATGAACCTCCTCTGCCCCTCGGCGTAGATCGTGTCGAACGCCAGTGAGGATTTCCCCGAACCCGAAAGGCCGGTAAGAACAACGAGTTTGTCCCTTGGGATCTCCACATCTATCGATTTCAGATTGTGCTGCCTCGCACCCCTGATAGTTATTCTGTCCTGGGCCATCGGCTTCTTCTCCCGATAAAACAGACCATAAATAATACATTCCATTGAAATGTACTTCCCGGGGGGGTAATATGAAAGTAAAAATGGATTATTTGGATATTTTTTTTAATATTACAGGTTGATTGATTCTTTTTAATTATTGAAAATGATGCCGAATATCGTTAATACCATTAAATTTTTATTTTTTATTACCCGGGAACAGGCTGGTTGCAACATATGGTTGACTCAAGGCAGAAAGATGGGGATAGGGACGATCCTCTGCTATTGCTTGACCAGTTCATGGATTTTCTTAAAAAGAATACGATGCAGTTGACCGTGCCATCAATCGAGAAGATAAACAGCGACATCGGGGAGATAGAGAGGATGGGCCGCAAGGCCGAGTCGCTGGACAGCCTGAAAGTATCCGATCCGGATCGAGACGGATCGGGGAGGCCGGATCGGAGAAAAGCACCCGTTCTCAAACGGAAAAAATTGACTAACGGTGAAAATAAAAAGGGAGCAGGTCCCGGAGAAAACTCCGTTCCTCTAAACGACCGGAAAATGGGCAAGGGAGCAGACAGGGATCGGACCCGGGAACCGGATAGAGCGGTCATACCCGGATTGGATTTCATCAATTCTCTGATCCCGGACCTGAGCATCAGAAGGGATCACGAATCCGGCGGCGGTTCCGATCCAGAAACCGGCGCGGATCCGAATTCCCGGAATGGGGCCGGAACAATTCCCGATCGAAAGAAGATCATAAACGAGGTCGACGAGATCGAGATGATCGCCGATCAGCTCGAGAAGATCCTCAACGAAGGTGAAACCGGACGATCGGATGAGAAGAGTGATCTGGTCGGCTCCCGGGAGAGGTTCATCCTCAGCCTGAAAAGGGCCATCCCCCCGATATTCGGGTCCCTTGCCCTCATGGCTTACGGAATTGTCGTGTTGAGGGTCCTCTTCGGCATGGACATACCGAGGATATTCAATGTCGTGGCCGATCCCAACTATATCTTCTTCGGCATCCTGATACTTCTGATAATAACGCTGATAGTCAACAGCATGCGGAGGTACCGCATCCATATGAAGGTCAGGAGGATGAGGTTGGAGAAGGAGGTCCCCGGAGGTGAGGCGAGTTGAAGCCCTGGATCATACTCGGTTTCCTCATATCGCTCCTTGTCTTCTTCGTCATGATATATTCCTTCTTCACCAACCGTGCGTTCTGGCTGTTCACGATCATGTATTTCGTGGGATGCTATTACACCTTCATCGCCCTGTTCGGTGCGTTCTGGGACCATAAGAAACCCACGGACGATCCCGATTTCAGACCGCTTGTTACGGTGATGATCCCGATGAAGAACGAGGCGGACGTCATAACGGACACCGTCAACGACCTCAAAGCCCAGGATTACTACTACCGGGGCAGAAGCAAGCTCGAGATAATCCTGGTCGACGACAACTCCGACGATGATACCGTCAAGGTTGTCCAATCCCTGTTCGGTTCCGGAAGGAACGGATCGAAGCACATGCTCAAGCTGGTCAGGAATCCGGGCCCTGTTCACGGAAAACCGGCGGCCCTGAACAGGGGTTTGAAACAAGCCCGCGGGGAGATAATATGCGTATTCGATGCGGATGCGAGGATCCCCCCGGATTTCATAAAGAATGCCGTTCCGTATTTCCGAGATTCGGAAGTTGGAGGGGTTCAGGGCAAGGTCAGGATCTACAACAAACACGATAACAGCCTGACAGAGATACAGGATGACGAGTTCGCCTCCTTCAACAGGGCTGTCCAGAGGTCCAGGGATTCCATAGGCGGAGCGGTTGCCCTGGGAGGAAACGGACAGCTGACGAGGAAGACCGCCATCCAGCAGGCGGGTGGATGGAAGGAGGGGTCCATCACCGAGGATCTCGAGCTCTCCATAAGGCTGTACGCAAAGGGATGGAAGATAAGGTATTCCGAAAATTCGACGGTCTATCAGGAAGCGGTCACATCGCTCAAGGCCCTATTCCGGCAGAGGACGAGGTGGAGCCAGGGTCATATCGAGACGTTCCTGGAGATGTCGCCCACGGTTGTCATGAACCCGAGGATACATCCCATGAAGAAACTGGATCTCATGATCTACCTCTCCGGGATCATGACCCCGGGATTCGTGTTCATGTCCTATTTCTTCGGCTTCATCGCCCTCATATCTCCCATATGGTTCAGTTCCGGGGTCAACGACCTTCTCTGGATATGGGCCTCCATCGCCTTCATTCCGGTCGTCTACTGGGGACTGTTCAAGGAGGTATCCAAGAATCCGCTCGACCTGTTTTTCAGGAGCATGCGGATATTCCTGTTCTGCTTCCACTGGATACCGACGTTCTTCATGGGATGGTACGGGGCCCTGAAATCCGGTTTCTCGAACGGCCATCCCAAATGGGAGAAGACCAAGCACAACGGGGCAGTCATACTCCTGGACATATTCTGACCATCATTCCTTAAGGACATCGCCTATGACGGAAACGGCCCAGTCCAGATCCTCCCTCTCGATGATCAGGGCGGGAGCGAACCTTATGGTGTGCTCGTGCGTGTCCTTCGCCAGGATCCCCCTCTCGCGGAGCCTCTGACAGTAATTCCGCGCAGGACCTGCGTCATCCTGAAGCTCGACGGCCACGAGAAGCCCCTTCCCCCTGACCTCTTTGATCCTGCCGGTTTGTATCTTCCTCAATCCGTCCATGAAGTGCTCCCCGAGCTCGGTAGCCCTCTCGTCCAGTTTCTCATCGATGAGAACATCCAGCGCCGCGTTTGCAACGGCGGAGCCCATCGGATTGCCTCCGAAGGTGGATCCGTGGGTTCCTGGTGTGAATACCTCCATGAACTTCCAATCCGCCAGAACCGCGGAGACCGGGTAGAGACCTCCGCCTAGCGCTTTTCCGACCAGGAGGGCGTCGGGCCTTGCATCCTCGTGCATCCAGCAGAACCTCTTACCTGTCCTGCAGAATCCCGTCTGGACCTCGTCGAACATGAGCATAACGTTGTTTTCGGAGCATATCCTCCTGACCTCCTTCAGATATCCGTCGGTAGGGACCTTGACCCCTGCCTCTCCCTGTATGGGTTCAACAAGGAATGCCGCGGTGTTCTCGTTGATTGCGGCTTCGAGCGCTTCCGTGTCGTCAAACGGGATCATGACGAATCCCGGGGTCGAGGGACCGTATCCCGTGTATGCATCCGGATCCGAAGAGAACCCGACTATGGTCGTGGTCCTCCCATGGAAGTTCTCGCAGCAGACCACGATCTCAGCCCTGTTGTCAGGTATGCCCTTTTTCTCGTAACCCCACTTTCTGGCAAGCTTGATGCCTGTCTCGACAGCCTCGGCTCCGGTGTTCATCGGGAGTGCGGCCTCGAAACCGGAATAATCGCACAGCTTCCGGAGGAAATCTCCCATGACGTCGTTGTGGAAGGCCCTGCTGGTGAGATCGAGCCTGTCGACCTGATCCTTCAGAGCCTGGACGATCCTGGGATGCCTGTGGCCCTGGTTAACGGCGGAGTACGCTGAGAGGCAGTCAAGGTATTTCACGCCCTCGACATCCCATACCCATGCACCCTCGGCCCTTGAGAGAACGACGGGAAGCGGATGGTAGTTATGTGCTCCGAACTCGTTGTCCTTGCTGATTATCTCCTCGGTCTTCGTCATGTTATTCCCCCTGTTGGACGTTAATCGCTGGTGATCAGCTCCGGTAGATATGGTCGTGGTTAATGAATTTAATGGGGATCTGTCCGCGTTCATGTTCGGGAGAATAAGTGCGATATCAGCTGGATATACATGAAAAATATATAATCCCAGATGATCATTCATCGGACTGGAAGTCCTTCCGGACGGTATCATTCGTCTTAAGGGCTTTCGGGACATGGTGCGGGAAATGTCTAGAGGACCCAAGTCGACCGGAAGATATTCCGGGATTCTGATTGCAATATCATTTCTGATCTTGATGCTGTCTCCAGTGATTGTAGAGGGTGACTCCCGGGATTCGGCCCCCGCACGGGCCGAAGATATGATCCTGGGGATTGATCTCGATCACGGATCCGTTTACAATACATCCGCGGGGCAGGCCATCGGCGTTTCATATACCATCTCGGGAGATCTGCTCGTCTCGATCCTGCACGGTGAGAAGGTGATAAACAGCGTCGGGATAGATCTGGTGAGGCCGGACGCTCCGGGACGGCCGATAAGGGTTCATACATGGAATCACACACCGCGTGAAACCGCTCCCGACGATCCCATGTACTTCCACCTGCCCGGACATCTGCCCCCGGGTTCCCACATCGTATCGGCGAATTTCACCATTATGAACATATCGGCACATCCTTATGATAACGTGAGCGAGGTGGAGACATCGACCATTACCCTGTTGGACGGCACCAATTTCTACCGTCTGATCGAATGCCTGCCGCATCATGTCGATAACGGAGGAACGGGCGTCGTGGATATCGTTTACGAATCCAGGAGGGAGATCACGGAAGGTTACACCATGCATCTCGGGTTTTACAACACGGACCTGGGAACGTGGGAAATGCCCCAGATAACGGACCCGCTCCAGAACGTGACCTACGATCGGGCGGCTGGAACGTCCACGATCGTCGTCTCAGCGGGGATCCCCGCGGATTTTCCGCTGGGCCCCTACTCCGTCAGATCGGTTCTCATGGATCCATGGGGCTACCATGAGATGGTGAACCGGACCGCGTTCGCCGTGATCCCTGAGCCTCTCCCTCCCGTTTTGACCAATTCCACGATCTACATGATGGAGGATGTCCCCGTCGTCATCGATCTGAACGATCACATATCGGATCCCAACGGCGACATTTTGACATTCGGGGCCGTTCCGGCATCGAACTCGTCGTTATCACTGGAGTTCACGAATTCCTCGCATGTTCTCATCGCTCCCGATCCGGACTGGTTCGGGATAGAGACGGTGGAGATCTGGGCGGACGACGGAACGGGCCACAACCTGTCATTCGAGTTCGATATATCCGTCGAGGGTGTCGAGGACCTTCCCCGGCCGGTCGAGGATCTGACTATCCTCGTGGGCGAGAACGCCAGGTTTGTGGAATTCGATCCCCACGACCTGTTCCATGATCCCGATCCCGGGGATGAGTTCGGGGTGTCCCTGGGCTGGGAATGGTCGGATGAAGGTTACGGGATCATGTCCGTGAACAGGCTCTACCATTGGACCGACGGGACATTCGACGTGCGCCTCATATCAACCCAGAGTTCAGAAGCATCCGTTCAGCTGGTTCGCGACGTCGAGGAGGGCAGGGCCGAATTCCCGATCACGGCCTGGATGGACAATGGCACTTTCGTCAATTCCACGGCTGTGGTCGAGGTGGATCCGGTAAACGATCCTCCTTCCTCATCGATCGAAGTGTTTGAAGGATCGGTCGATGAGGAGCTTGTTGTGAACCTGCCGGAGGTGTTTACCGATCCGGACAACTCTTCCGGGGAGCTGTCATTTTCGATCGTTGAGTCGGGACCATGGATCAACGCGACCATCGTTGACGGGGTGAATCTGACGATCCATCCTGATCAAAGATGGATCGGAACCTCCTTCATAACCATCTCCGCCTCGGACGGCATCGATTTCACAGTTCATACCTTCTCTCTGATAATATCTCCCGGAATGTATTTCGTACAAGGAACTCTGACATACGAGAACGCATCAGTGCATCTTTCGGACGTGAGCGATTGGGAGCTGGCGGCGGAGGTATCCTTCACCTCTCTGACCGAGATGTACCATTCTGCGGTGGACCCGTACGACGGATCCTTCTCGGTGCTGATCATGGGCGGGGCATATACCGTACATGTGGGTCTGAAACTGGACCAGTCCCGTCTTCATATACCCGGGATCAGAAGCGGGTACGAATCTCCCGAATACTTCGATATCTCCGTGAATGAGGACCTGTATGTCGAGATAATCATCCCCTGGATCGATATCGAGGATGATACGGCGGATTGGTCCGACATAGATTTCGAATCCCACGATATAGGTTCGGCGGATGATGAGATAAAGATAATAATTCCCGTTTTCGACCCCCTGCTCGAGGGTTACGAGGACGTCATCGTGTACCTGGTAATAGGGGACGGGGAGGACGAACTAGTCTTCTTTGTTCCCTGGGATCCTTCAACGGAAGGATATCATATCCGGATCGACGCTGAAGATCTCGAGGATGCCGATGATGATTACTTCTTCGCCGATGGATCCGGTGAGAACAAAACGAGGACATTCCATTACGAGTTCGACGACGAAGAGGATGAGGATAGGTTTGGGATCATAGGATTCCTTCTCCTCATGTTTCTCTTGATGGTGGGAGTGATCGCCGCCCTTATCGCCGCCCTTATCACCGCCTTTATCGCCGGGATAGTGATCGCGCTTGTCCTGATGGCGGTCGGTCTGGTTCTTATCGTGGGTCTAATTCTCATCTCTCTAATAATCACCGCGGTTGTGGGTTTGATCCTTCTTCTCATACCGTTGGTCATCGCAGCTGCTCTTACAGCGATCCTGGTCGTTCTGATCATCGGCACGGTCGCCCTCTTCCTATTCATCGGGATACTGCTGACGATAGGCGTCGCTGCCGGGATACTTCTGCTCCTTGTGATCATCCTGCCTTTGCTTGTAATTCTGCTTGTAGGCGGCCTCCTCCTGGCGGTGTTAATCGGCATCGCTGCCCTCATCGGCGCGATCATTGCGGCGGTCCTGTCGATCCTGTTTCCCGTATTTCTGCTTCTTCTTCTGATGGTCGGCGCCGTGGTATCGGTTATTCTGGCCGTCGTGGTGTTTGTGATCATCGGGCTCCTTCTTGATGCGGTTCTCATTATTGCACTGGTATCCGCGGTCATCTTGGGGCTGATCATACTGGTTGTCTCTGCTGCAGTGGCAGTACCGATCGTATTGATTATCCTGATAGTGAGGGCCGTCAGGGAGAGGAAATACGAACCCGTCGAGCCGAAGGATTGATCGAGCCGTCATTTCCGCTTCTTCTTCAGAAGCGGGGCCGTTTTCTTCTTCAGCTCCATCAGCCGATCCCTTATGATCGCAGCCTCCTCGAACCTCATCTCAGAGGCGGCAAGATGCATCTCGTTCTCCAGATCCGATATGAGCACCTCGATATCCATGGTATCCTCGATTCCGGGTTTCAGGATATCCCTCTCCTCTGTCCTCTCCCCCTTTATGTCCTTGATTTCCTTCTCTATGGATCTCGGAGTGATATCGTGTTTCTCGTTGAAATCCTGCTGGATCTCTCTCCTTCGGTTGGTCTCGTCGATGGCCCTCCTCATCGATCCTGTCACGTTATCCGCATACATGATCACCTTGCCGGATACATGCCTCGCCGCCCGTCCGATCGTCTGGATGAGGGATGTCTCCGACCGAAGGAATCCCTCCTTGTCCGCATCGAGTATGGCCACCAGGGAAACCTCCGGCAGATCGAGCCCTTCCCTGAGGAGGTTGATCCCCACGACGACGTCGTACTTGCCGAGTCTGAGATCCCTCAGTATATCTATTCTCTCCAGGGTTTTGACGTCCGAATGGAGATAGTGGACCTTTACCCCCAGTTCCTTCAGGTGGTCTGATAGCATCTCGGCCATTCTTTTGGTCAGGGTGGTTACGAGGGTCCTCTCCTTCCTCCTGACCCGTTTCCTGATCTCCCCGAGGAGATCGTCCATCTGGCCCCTCGTCGGTCTTACGTCCAGTTCGGGGTCCACAAGCCCCGTGGGTCTTATGATCTGCTCCACGATCGCGCCGGACCTCTCCCTTTCGAACGGGCCCGGGGTGGCCGAGGTGAACAGGACCTTGTCCAGCCTTTTACGGAACTCGTCGAATTTCAACGGTCTGTTGTCGAGTGCTGCCGGCAGCCGGAAACCATATTCCACAAGGCTCTCCTTCCGGGATCGATCGCCTTTGTACATTCCCCTTATCTGCGGGATCGTCACGTGCGACTCGTCGATCACCAGAAGGAAATCGTCCGGGAAGAAGTCAATGAGTGTGTAAGGGGGTTCCCCCGGACGTCTCCCGTCGAAGTACCTGCTGTAGTTCTCGATCCCGCCGACGCTCCCTGTCTCACGGATCATCTCGAGGTCGAAATTGGTCCTCTGCTCGATCCTCTCGGCTTCCAGCGGTTTTCCGTGGTCCCTGAACCATTCGACCCTCCGCCCCAGGTCCTCCTCGATCCTTTTGAGTATCGATTCCAGATGATCCCTCTCGATGTTGTAGTGGGTGGCCGGGAATACAAGTGACTGCTCCACCTCCTCAACCGGCTCCCCGGTGACGGGATCGATGAATATCAGGGCGTCTATCCTGTCGCTGTCGAATTCCACCCTCAGAATCCGATCCTGAAGGGCCTTGATCTCGATCGCCTGACCCCTTACCCTGAAAGTTCCCCTGCTGGGGGCTTCCCCCCTGGAATACTGCATCTCCACCAATTTTCCGTATAGATCCTTCCTCATCATGGAATCCCCGACCCGGAGATCCAATGTGTGTTTGAGATATTCCTCGGGGGATCCCAGGCCGAAGATGCAGGATACCGATGAGACGACCACGGTGTCCTTTCGGGTCATCAACGCCTCGGTCGCCCTGTGGCGCAGGAGATCGATCTCCTCGTTGATATCCGCGTCCTTCTCGATGTAGAGGTCCTTGCTGGCCACGTAGGCCTCGGGCTGGTAGTAGTCGTAGTAGGATACGAAATATTCAACGGCGTTGTCGGGGAAGAATCCCCGGTACTCCGAGGCCAGCTGCGCCGCCAGGGTTTTGTTGTGGCTTATAACGAGCGTCGGGATCTGAAGCTCCTCTATCACGTTGGCTACCGTGTATGTCTTCCCGGAACCGGTCACCCCCATCAGGGTTACCATCTTGTCCCCCTTTCTGAAAGACCTGACGACCTCCTCGATCGCCCTGGGCTGATCTCCCTTGGGGGAAAAGGGTGCTTTGACGGTGAAGTCCCTGGACATGTCGTTTCCCCATGATGATAAAGGCTAGCTTTCCGACTGATCGACGGTCACGCTTCGGCCGGCTCTTCTTACCCTCCCTTCAACGATCCACTGGACGACCCGGGGATACCACCGGTGTTCTTCCTCTAGGACCCTTGCGGACAGAGATTCCTCCGTATCGTCATCGTGGACCTCAACCGGATACTGGAAGATTATGGGGCCGTGGTCCACATCCTCGTCGACGAAGTGGATGGTCAGACCGGTGATCTTGACACCGTAATCGAGGGCGTCGCGGTGGGCGTGAGCCCCCGGGAACGCCGGGAGAAGCGCGGGGTGGATGTTTATGATCTTGTCAGGCCATTGTTTAACGAACCACGGGGAGAGGATCCTCATGAATCCTGCCATGACCACGAGGTCGATCCTCTGCTCCTTCAGGGTCTTGTGGACCAGTTCATCGAATTCCCGCCTGGTCTGTCCCCGGTGATCGATTATGACGTAGGGTATGCCGTTCCTCCTCGCCCTGTTGATCGCCAGGGCGTCCGGCACGTTGCATACGAGAAGCGCCAGGTCGCACTTGAGCTCCCCCCTGTCGCAGGCGTCGATCAATGCCTGAAAATCGGATCCCCTTCCAGATGCGAGAACGGCAATCCTCTTCCTCCCGGGAAGTCCGCTGCCGGATACCGAAGCCATGTCGCGGGCCTTCATATTGATCCGATCCTTCTTATCGACAAGCGTGGGTCCGGAATCTTCCCTGCTCTCATCAACCTCCATGACGGATCACACCCTCTATGCAGATGGAGAACCCCCTTTTTAAAACTAGGTGGAAGGGGGGGATCAATGCTTGAAAAGCCTGACACCCGTGAAAACCATCGCCATTCCGTGCTCGTCGGCGGCATTTATTACCTCCTCGTCGCGGATGGAACCTCCGGGCTGCGCTATTGCGAGCACCCCTGCCTCCGCCGATGTGTCTATGCCGTCCCTGAACGGGAAGAAGGCGTCCGATGACATCACGGATCCAACCGACTGGCCTTCCGATTTCTTGGCCGCCATGAAGCAGGAGTCAACCCTGCTCATCTGTCCCGCGCCGATGCCGACCGTTTTCAGGCCCTTGGCCAGGGCGACGCAGTTGGATTTGACGTGTTTGACGACCTTGCTGGCGAAGACCATGTCCCTTATCTGCTCCTCCGTCGGCTTCTTTTTCGTAACGACATTCCAATTGGAGGGATCGGCCGGAGGCCAGGACATCGTCTGGATAAGGGCCCCTCCCCTAACCTTGACCCATTTGTTCTCAACCGGGGACCGGTCGACAATGGGCTGTTTGGTCCTGATGATCCTGAGGTTCTTCTTGCGCTTCAGGATCTCCAGGGATTCCCCGGAGAACGAAGGGGCTATGACCACCTCGAAGAACCTCTTGTTGATCTCCTCGGCCGTATTCGCGTCGCATTCCCGGTTCAACCCGATGATGCCACCGAAAGCGCTCAGGGGATCGCACCCGAGCGCCTTTGTGAAAGCGTCGGCAATGGGGCTTTCGCTTTCGGGTTTTCCGATCGCCACCCCTGACGGGTTGTTGTGCTTGATGATCGCGCAGCAGGTGTCATCGGGGAATTCCATGAGTATGTCCAGGACGGCGTCGATGTCGTAGATGTTGTTGTAGGATAGCTCCTTTCCCCAGAGTATGTCCGAGTTGGCCACGGATACCCCTTTGTATCCGGGTTCGCTGAAATAAGCCCCTTTCTGATGGGGATTCTCCCCGTACCTGATCTCCTTGAACCTCTCGTACCTGAGCCTGAGGGAATCGGTCCAGGGATCCTCCGGAAATGTCTTTCCTCCCAGCCACTTCTGGATGGCTATGTCGTATGATGATGTCTGGGAGAACGCTTTCAGTGCGAGCCTCATACGATCCTGGGCGTCGAGGCCGTCACCCGAGATGAGTTTCCCCGAGATCCACCCGTAGTCGCCGGGATCGACCACGACCCCCACGTGATTGTGGTTCTTTGCGGCAGCCCTTATCAGGGAAGGACCCCCGATATCGATCTGCTCGATGGATTCCTCGAAGGTTGCGGTCTCCCTTGCTATCGTCTCCTCGAATGGATAGAGGTTGACGACGACGAGATCGATTGATCCGATCCCGTGGCTGGATGTCTGGGACAGATGTTTCTCATCGTTCCGGATATACAGGATCCCGCCGAATATCTTGGGGTGGAGGGTCTTGACCCTCCCGTCGAGGATCTCCGGGAACCCGGTGACGGATTCGACCCTGGTGCAGTTGATGCCGTGGTCGGCCAGATATCGATAGGTCCCGCCCGTGGATTTTATGGAGTACCCGCTGTTCAGAAGATCCCTGGCAAAAACGTCAAGGCCCCGCTTGTCCGAGACCGAGATCAACGCGATTTTCTCACTATTAGGAGTCACGTTTCCGGGTAATCAAGGTGGTGTTTAATAATCTTATCGGATGGATCGGAGATCATGTCGATCGGTAAGTTTCTCAATTCGATATGATCGGAATCGAGATCCTCGTGGGGCCGGGATGCGCAGATATGTACAAAAAAAATTCTCACCGGTGATGTCATACCGATGAGATCATACCTTCTTCATCATGCCCTTGATATCCTCTTTTGTGTAATTATGACCCGGATGGATATTATCTACATGGATCATGGCCATATCGATCAGTTCACTTTCCACGTGGCTCTGCACCGAGAACCCGCACATGGGATCACAGCTTATCTTCTTCAGTTCGTTGTCCATGAGAACACTTCCACAATGGTAGATAAAGGATGGGAAGTGATTAATGCGTATACCCTGAAATGTTTTGATTGTCTCGAGGGAACTATCGGGGATCATTTCTAAGATATCCCGGAAGGGATTAATCGATCCCGTGATCCCGTTTTTCGATCTTTTTTTCCGGGATCTGGGTCGTTTTGATCATCATGATTATTGTGGTGGCAATCATCCTTCTTGGTGTGGGAGCCGGTGTCGGGATCTTCCTCTACTTGAAGAAAAAAGAAGGAGATGAAGAACCAACAGAGGAATCCATTGAAAAGAATACTATCGAGAATACTCCTCCTCCCGATCAGATGGAGCAAACATACGATCAGCTCCACGGACCACCTTGAAAGTAACGAATGATCAATCAAGGAATTTGTAAACCTTGTTCCGTTTATCGATCCGGATGACCATTATATCATCATCGGATGGAAAATAGATTATCCCGTAATCACCAACTCTCAACCTGTAAAGATCCTCTCTTCCTTGGATACCTTTTAATTTCTTGATATCGAGATCTCCGGAATCCGAAGCAAGATCCTTCAAAGAACTTCGAATTCTTGTCTTCATCTCATCTCCAAGTCTCTTGAAATCCCTCTGAGCTCTGGATGAGAGCTTAACCCTTCTACCATTTGACATTATAACTCATCCAGGTCGACCCAGTTCTCTTCTTCATCGAGGATCCTGTATGATTCCTTCATAAATTCTACGTACCTCGATCTCTCGATGATATCGAGTATGATGTCGTTGTATGTGTCTCCTTTTTTACCAAATGATTTGAGAAGATCCCTCACTTCTGTATCCACCTGGATGGTAGTAGTGGTCAATTTGTCACCATAGTCACTATAGGTACTATAGTATTAATAAACTTCTCTCCTGAAAATGAACATCATGAATCTCCTTTCCATGAAATGATCTGATAAAGAGATGAATTCATTGATTCCACATCATCATTTTTCATCGATCAGAAATGATTTATGCAATCAATAACATTCATTTCATGGTGGTCGAGATGGATTGCCCGGAATGTGGATCAGGTAACGTCGAGAGATATAAGGATCTGGAGAAGGAGATGTATCATGGAGATCATCTCATATGGGACGTGAAGGTTTATCATTGTAAAGACTGCAACTGGTACAATATATTATTCACAACCCACAGAAAATTCCTGTGACGCTTTTCTCATAGACTCCAAATTCATTGAAAGTTAGATTCGATCAATAAGCGTTGGTCTTATCCACTTTATTCTAGCTCTTATCGATGAAGGTGGCGTGGCCGGATTCCACCATCAGATTGTTGATGTTTATCCATTCATCATCCTCATCCTTTAGCCAGATCTCTCCCATGTAGCGACCGGATTCGCTTTTCTTGTCCTTTGCCGTCCCTATGAGTATCTCCTTTCCCACGATCTTCTCCCGGAGAAAATCCCTTGCCTTCAAGCCCTTCGCCTCCTCTTCACCGATCATCGCAGGAGTCTTGATCCGGCTGAGCTTGATCGGCTCCATCCTGATCCAGATGCTCATGCCCACATCGATATCCACCCTGATCGTTGACCCGTCAAAAGCGTCAATTACCCTGGCTTTGTAATTGTACAATTTTTCTTCCATCCTTTACCACCTTTTCAAATGATGATTTATTTTATAGATATAATTTCTCTTTGGGGCTAGATAATTCCCCAATAGAGCTGCCGATCACCCGTAGATGATTCAGGAATGATCGAAAAAATGAAATCGCGTTTAAGCTGATGTTTGAATATTGAAACTATGATGATCATGAAATAACCACATCAAAATGCACTCAGTCCAGATGTCCCGTGAACATGGTCTAAAGGGACTTTTTACAATAGACGCAGGATTTCGTTCTCCTCTTGTATCGAACACCGCAGTGAGGACATTTCTTCAAAGCGACGTTGTAGTATGTATTCTTGATCTTCTTCCATTTAACGAAGATCAGAAGGGCTACCGCCCCGCCGAGAAGTATCAATGCGATGATTGTGTAAAAGAACCTGAGATCACGCCTGGCGTATTCCTCGAACGGGATCGAGGAATCCTCGTACAACACCCCGCCATCCATATCATATTTTCCCGCCATGAACTGGATATCCGTGAGATCGTCCTCGGGCATGGATCCCATGGGAGCGATGATCTTCAGGGTATTCCCCGAGACCTCAGTGGAATCGGTCAGATTGTAGACGGTCCCGTTCCATTGACAAGTGAGCGAGGTGTATCCTTCGTTAAAGTCGATAACGAACCTGTTGCCATAATGCAGCGGATGCTCGAAGATCCCGTAGATATGATAGGAATATTCCGAACCTGTGTTGATCTTCCCCTTCACTTTCAATTTGAATATGAGACTATCGTTGGTCCCTATCACGTCTATCGAAGTGACGTCGATATCCGGTATCTGCTTTCCGATGAATATCTCGAACATCTCGTAATCGAAATACGTGACGTCTTCCGAGGGATCCTCCAATCTATATGAATAATCACTTAGAGGATGTGCCGATCCCGGTGGAAGTATGAATAAAAATGCGAATAGAAACCACAGCTTTTTCATTCGAAACCCCGTCAATTTATCAACGTTTCTGTCCGTCTATCCGGATCATACAATTCTTCGGATCCCCGCCCTCCGATCGGAATAACGGCTCGATGGGATTTTAGCTTTGCCTCGATCAAGAATTAACATTCACAGGATCAGATCGATATCCGGATCGTTATCGTAGTCAATGCATCCGATGATCGGATTATTTTCATCTTCCTCCTTCCTTTTCGACCGGGATCTGACCAAGAAGAAAATCAGGATGCCGATCAGAACGATCAGGATGAATACCAATGAGATCCCGAGTATAAGGGCTGTAATCATGATCGATGTCACGGAAATATCGGCCGCCTCCCTGCTACATCTCGTCGATAAAGTAATTATCGCGAACCGATCGCTTTCTCCTCTGCCGCACGTCGATCCGGAATGATACGGCGAGAACCAGTACTATCATGAGTATGATAACACCGATTGATCCCAGTATCCAGTAGATGATCGAGTAATCGGGTTCCTTTTCCTCCTTTATTTCGATCGAAACCGTATTGGAATGCCCGCTGACTCCGTTGATATTGGACGCGTAGATATAATATTCATATTCTCCAAGTTCAGTCGCTTCCTCGTCCACATAGGTGTATACATCGCCGTCCAGCATCGCGATCCTGTCCCATCCGCCGATGTACGCATCCGGATCCTGCCTGTGGATGATGTAATGTGTGATCGGGAATCCATAGGTCACTATTGGTTCCTCCCAGGTGAGTGCAATATTTCCGTCATCGTTCAAACTCGCCCTGAAATTGATCGGTACCGAGGGAATGTGTTCAACTTCAATATCCATCTCTTGTGAAAAATAGGAAGGAACATTATCCTCGATCACTCTAATTTTGTATATGTATGTCTTTCCTTCAGCTACGTTTGTGTCAACATACTGATCCGCACCGCTCTCCGTTCGAATTATCATTTCATTCAGGTAATATTCGTTGGCCCTGTAGACATCATAGCAGACCTCCTTCTCCGGATACGAGGGGGAGACAGTCCATTTGACGATCAATCCATCATCTGTCAGGACTATGTCATCTATTTCCGGGATCTCGACCTCGGGGAACGGTTCGAGATCCATTTTAACTATGAACGTTTCGTAGTAGAAAGAATCAGGGGGAATGCCGAAGCCGTTCGTGGTTACGAAGAACTGTTCGGACTCCGTTGCCCCCATGATTATCACATTACCGTCGGAGTCAAGTTCAATATCACTGCCCTTATCCACTCCTTCCCCTCCGAATCTTCCCGAATAGATCATTTCGGAAAGATCATTGTCGAATACGAGTAGAATTGCAACACCGTAGCCGGCTCCCTGATCTACCGAACCATTTGTCGTGAAAAGGTAACCGGATCTGCTGTAACCGGTAATGTAAACTCCTCCTGAATCGCAGATCTTTATATCTCCCAACTCCTCGTCCTGCTTTCCACCATACAGAAGAGATCCGATCAATTCCCTGCCGGTTGGATCGATCTTCAGAAGAAAGATATTGTCCTCCGCATTCCACTCGTCCCTGTCCGGATCTGGATCGAAATATTCCTGATTCTCGGCGTCAAGGGACAGAGATTCGGTCGTGGATCCAAGGAAAAAATTGTCGGAATTGTCGTACTCGAGGGCCACGTGATCCCCCTTGTCTCCATAAGATCCCGTCTGAATGACTATCGATGACAGTATCGAGGACAGGGATATGTCCATCCTGATCAGAAATGTACTGGTGGCTCCCTTGTCGCCGATCCGGTTCTCTTCGATATGGAGCGGGAAATCGTTACAATGGGTCCAACCAGATATGCAAATCTCGCCCGAGGGCCCGATCTCGACCTCCCCGGGATAGATGTCGTCGTCACCTCCGATGAAAGTGATCCTAGTTATCTCCCTCTTCACGATATCGAAGATCCCGATGAACATAAAAGTCCCGTTGATTTCCTCCGGTGTGTTATTGTAGGTGTCATCAGAGGGATTGATCTCCCGTTCTCCCCAGCTTTTTCCCACCAGATCCACGTCGCTTCCCCCTAATAACACAAGCCTATCACCGGTCATTATAGCACTATCCGCACAATACAGATCACCATACTGACCGATGTACGAAAGATAGAGAAGTTCCCTACCGTTCGGATCAAGACATAGGATGAATCCCCCGCCTTTGTCGGTCACATTCATGGCGTCTTCCGTAACCGGCAGATCGGCGGAATTGGATACGCCCATCAACCAGATCCTTCCCTGCGAATCTAATTCCAGGGAATTGGCCCATTCATGTTCCGATCCCGTGATAATCGTTGAAAACAGAATCCGGGATCCATTGGCCGAGATCTTGGATATGAATATGTCAGTATTCGATGATCCCGAAATGCCAAATGTTTCACCCCCAACAACGGGGAACCCTCCGGAATCCGTACTCCCGGCTATGTAGATGTTATCCCCCCCATCCAAGACCATATCGCTCCCCGTATCGTAGTTCGGCCAGTAACTGACTCCTGGAGATCCACCGTCTGCGCTGCCCAGGATCGAGGAGAATATGAACGGATCGATAACGAATTCACGGGTTGGATCGACATCGTCCAGATAGAATCCATACATGTCACCGGATCTGGATTCCATCCTTCCATCTATGGCTGTTCCGTCGTCGCTGTAGTATATCTTCAACCCATCGTCACGGATCTCGAATCCGCTCTTGGTTTCTATAGATAAGCTTTCATCCTTGACACGGATCTCCCGGTGTCCATTTACCCGTATCACAATATCACGGGGATCTCCGCCGGATCTCACGATGAAGTCGTATTTCAGGGATCCGTTTTTCCTGTGGTATTTCAGATCGATATCATCCCACAGGTCCCGGTATATGATGCTTCGGAAGGATCTCATTTCAGTCGATCCCTCTGTCGAGATAACGGTTATCGCTGTATCCAAGGGATCGGATCCCTCGGGATCGACATCGTTGGACCCCATGAAGTCGAGATGTATGAATTCCCGCTCCCTCTCGGCGATCTCGTAGATGATCCCGCCGGAATGGAACCATGCGGATCCGAATTCGGTTCTCGTTTCAAACCCCACTCCTTCCCCGCCCGGAAGGGGGACCTCTCTGAATCCTAGTCGATCTGTTAAGTGATAGGATGTGGTCTCCCGTGATATCTCGCAATCGGAGATCGTAACCGTTTCGGTTCTTCCCGATCCCGTCGACAATGGCGTAATTACAAGGAGTGCCAGGATAATTAATGCTGAAATCTCTCTTGCTCTTCCCTCGTAGCCCATCGATGTTTTATCAATTATTATTGTTATAATCTTTTTGCTGTTTTTTTAATTTAATTGTTCAATCAATGAAAGGTGATCTCTTATCATGGATGAATAATTGATTCAGGGATTATTATCGTAACTGCTGAGATAATACCGATCAATCCTCTCTTCAGAACCATCCCTCCTTCACTTGCGGTTTGTGTTGACCATGAAACAGCCTGCAGACATCTCTCGGATCTGCTCGGTTCATGGAACCTATTTGATACGAAAATATCAATGATGGAAGTATATTAAGAAGATTGGAACCTCTTCTCCGGAATATTTAAGATTACTCCAATTTTATGCGTCTTGATCTCATAAAATATACTGATACCAATACCGATTGACGCGAAAATGAGGATATATTCGAATCCCCCATTGATGCGTGAATGTTCCGTTCACGACTTCAGACCTTCCCTGATGAACGTCACTTCCCGCAGCTTTGTTGTGGTCAGGTTCTGGTAGTAGATCGCCCTGATGGTCTTGAAGTTGGAGTTGGAAAGGTTCAGAAGATCGATCGCCCCGGAAACGTCCATGTTCTGGAAACGGGACAGGCCGTACTGGAAGTAGGTCAGGGCAAGGCTGTAGGGGACCTTGATCTTCTTGAAGATCTCGACGGCCTTCGAGAAGTGTTCCGATGATCTTGAGAAGTTCCTCTCGATGGAGTACAGCTTCCCCTGGACCCTGTGGTATTCCCCGAACATCATCATGTCCGTATAGTCCTCGTCATCCTCCAACCTGACAAGGTCCATGGCCTTTCTCGCGCTTTGGACATCACCTAGATCGGCCATGAGCTCGGAATACAGGATCAGCACGTTGCGGAAGATCCCCGTCCTCCCCCTGTCGTTAGCCAGATTGTATCCCCATTCCCCGAATCTCCTGGAATCCGCCACCTCTCCAAGCTTCATGAGCACATCGGCGGTCTTCACATAGCTCATGGCTATCTCCGCATCCTGCTCCTTCACCTCGGCTGTCCTTACAGCCACCTTGTAATACATCAGAGCCTGGTTGAAATCCCCCATCTCGAAATATATGTCCCCCATCGAGATCAGCCCCTGGGTATAGGATGCCCCCTTTTTGTGATCGGGGTATTCCAGATATTTCATCAGGCATTCCATCGCTCTGCCGTAATCCCCTTTCAGGAAATACATTCTACCCAGGCCATTGAAGGCCCTGGCAACCTCGAAGGCATCCTCGCTCTTCTTTGAAAGGTGAAGCGATCTCAGATAGTAGTCAATGGTCTGCTCCCACCTGAACATCTTCAGCATCATATCCCCGATCTTCCTGAACGATGTTGGAAGATGGGTATTGATCCCGCTGCTTTCCGATATCTCTATCGACTTCCTGTAGGATTCCATGGACTTCTTCAGCTCTCCGGTCTCCTCGTAGAGATCTCCGAGCCTCTGAAGAGCCCTGATATGGAGCTCCTCCGTCTCCCTCTCATTGGGAAGCGCTTCCAGCGAGGCCAGTCCTTTGACGAGCTGATAGATCGTATCCTCGTATGATATCTTGGCGGAATCCGATTCCGAAATCTTGAGGAGGTATTCCAGGGATCTGCGGGGATCCCCCGCCTCCATGTAATGGTGTGCGAGGATCGACAGGTCCTGGATCGTATCCGCCTGTTCGTTCATCTCGAGGATCATTGCGCAGCGCCTATGGAGCTCGTCCCTCCTGCCCTTTGTTATCAGCTCGTAAATGGATTCCCGGACCTTCTGATGCTCGAAGATGAAGAACTCGTCGGTCTCCTTCAGGAATTTGAGGGATATCAGCTGATCCAGGATATCGAGGAGCTCTTCGGGATCCCGATCCATTGATCTTGAAAGTAGATCCAGTGTGATCCTCTCACCGAATACCGCCGTCTGCTCCAGAACCCTCCTCGCTTCCGGGTCCAGGGAGTTCAGCCTCCTCCCGACGAGAGTCGCTGCGGACATGGGGCGTTCCTCGGTCATCACGGGGGCATTGGCCTTTTCCAGATCCAGAATGTTCAGAAGTTCGATTATGAACAGAGGATTTCCCTCCGTTTCCCTGAAGATCTTTTCCAATCGATCAGGCGACGGTTCCTCGCCCGTTACGCTTCTAACCATCTTCGATACCGCCGATCTATCGAACCGATCAAGGTGGATGGTATCGAACAGATGTTCCCTGGACAACCTTTGAAGCGTATCCTTGAGGGTCGTGGACCTCAGTTCGGAATCATTGAGGCCCGCCTCTTCCTCGCGGTATGATCCCAGCAGCATCAGCGGTTCTTCCCTCGCTTTTCTGGCCAGATACTGCAGAAGGTTGTATGTTGCCATGTCCCCCCAGTGAAGATCCTCGATGATCAGCAGAAGAGGAAAGCCTCCTGCGATCTCCTGAAACATGTTGAATATGACGTCGAACAGGGACAGCACCGGCTGATCATCCTTGCCGTTGACCGCGTCCCTGCCGTTCTTCTTTATCTCCAGGTCGATGAAGTGCTCGGACAGGTCCTTGAGATCGGAGAGCTCCTCTCCGCCGGGGATCTTCTCCCCGAAGATGATCACCCCGTTATTCGAGCAGGCCAGATCCGTTGTGATCCTGATGAGTTTGTCGACCTTCTTGGATGGGTTGTGATCCATGAGATCCTCGATCGATGATATGATGACCGATGAATGCTGGTAGGTGGCAAGGTTGTTCTGAATCATCTTGGCAATCTTTTCGATCCGCTTGGGATTCAGCGACCCGGGGGAATCCCCTCCGAGGATGAGGCTTTCGACGTTTTCCCGACCGAGAAGACTGCCGGGGATCGTCTCCTCCTTTCCGATGACAAGGATCTTGAATCCGGTCCTTTCAAGCAGTGATACGGACCTCTCCAGGTCATCGGACTTCACCCGGTAACCGCCCATGGGCTCGTCCTGCTTGTAGAAGAAATCTACAAGGGGTTTCTTGTGCTCCCTGATCGAGGGGTATTCGGTTTCTATCTTCCTGTATATCGATCTGACGTTTTCCGAGTAGGTTTTATCCGGATCGATGTTGAAGTGATCCTTGAGCATCTCCATGAAGGGCATGTAAGGGGCCTTCCTGTAGTCCAGGCATTTTCCGAACATCAGATGGAAACCCCTGTTATCAGCCTCTACCGCACACTCCTCGATCAATCTGGATTTGCCGATCCCCGCCTCCCCCTTGATGAGCATCATTCCGCCCTTTCCATCGAAGGCCGAATGGAGTGCGCTGCAGAGCTTCCTTTTTTCCTCTACCCTGTCTATGAAGGAATTATCCCCTGAGCCCAAGGTACCGGAAGCATCGTTCATGGATATTCATCAATTTATTTGTCATGGGATTAAAGTAATTGACGGAGAAATTATCGGTAAAAAGAACCAAGCTTCAACATTTATATAGCATGAGTCGTTAAGCCATTATTCTCATCCGAAACCCGGCTTGGCTTAGTCTGGCTAGAGCGGGGGACTGTAGTTGGACACCGGAGAGATCCGGCACCCCGCAGAGATCCTTAGATCCCCAGTTCAAATCTGGGAGCCGGGACCATTTATTTTCTGATCAATGTGAGATCAGTATCTAATCGTAGGCTCCCAATATAATTATAAACTGATCATCGGCCAGCAAAATCGCAGTTGTGATAATTTTTCATTTACGATTTTGCGAATGGTCTGGGAGCCGGGATCATTTATTTTCTGATCAATGTTCAATCTCTCGTCAGTTCGACCGATCCAACGGGATCTGCATATCCCCGGTAATACAGGGAAAAAATGAATCCTTCCTCTATGGGATCCCGATCCTTGATTATTATGGAATCCTGCTCCGACACGTAGTACACGTTCACCATGTCCACATATCTTATGGTCGCATTGAGTCCCGCGATGATCAGTTCATCGACAGTACCCTGCTGTATGATCGATCCGTTTGGATCCTCGAGCATGTAGCTGAAGTTACCCGTCATTTCATTACTTGTCACATCGGTGATCATTATCCTGAACTGATCCTCTACATAGGGTCCGGGGAAATTATCATATGAACAGCTCATGGTCACGAACGGGATCGTGGAGTTGTCGCTGATCAGTATTGTCACCGTCATCGTGGACTTGTCCCATTTCTCCCCGTCGGATACGTTTAACGTGACCCTGTAGCTTACGATCTCTTCGGGGACAGGATACGTATGGGTCACGTTCTCGCCGGTGTAGTCCCCGTCGTTATCGTAGAAACCGTCGCTATCCTCATCGACGTTATCGTCCACATCCCACTGGAATATCAGCGTATCTCCGTCGGGATCGCTGGACTGCGTTCCATCCAGTATCACGGCCTCACCGGCCTGTATCACCTGATCGGGACCTGCATTTGCAAGTGGCCTCCTGTTGACCGGAGGTTCGTCCCCGGGATCGGAATTCGGGGATCTGGTTCCCAAGAAATATATCCCGGCTCCTATCAGTGCGATGACAACAACCGCAGCAGGTATGATTATTTTCAGATTCGATACCTTGAACGTCATCGCGGTAAACTTATCTTGGTTAGTAAATTAATCTTTCGCAGGATCAATACCGGGATCCCGCATGTACAAATAAGCCATTCAGATCAGCTCATGAGAAATTTCCAATATTCCCAGAAATATATGAAGCTGAAAAGTACAATTCGATATCTGATCGACATGCAAGAAAATATTTGATCGGAGGCCTTGAAAGGCCTCCGATCGGTCCCCACACACCCTTATGAAATCATTTCTTCATTATTTTCATCCAGCCGTTGGATTCGTAGATGGCCAAACCCCTGGATCCAAGAGCGTTCTCAAACTGTTCCCAGTCGATTACCTGGAGCCTCTTGTTGTTCCCCTTGGTGAACTGCACTCCCGATGTGCCCGCCACCTTTCCCGGCTTCAAACCCTTCATATTGGCTATTTCCTTCGCTTTTGCCAAGTCTATCTTCGTCATTGCCATACCTAATCCTCCAAAGAAGGTAGCTATGTCCCCTACCCACTGTCCCTTAAAGTGATGCTGGCTATTTAAACCTTTTTACTCTGGCCTATCATTTTTATCGTATTGAACGACGATTCATGTAGAATATTGGTATGACGGGTCGATTTTCTAAAACATATAGCAAATATTTCATCAATATGTTGAAAATGTGCACAATGTTTTTCATTTGTAACAATTTAATCAATTTTCATAGTAAATACATATATGCTGAGATATCTGGCACTGCCGGATCCGCCTGCAATTCGGCCGACGGCAACAGCCCCGTAAAGATAATAGGTGTCCTCGTTTCTTAACCCACGAGGGAAAGACCGATGAAAGCCTTAATCCTGGCCGCGGGCCAGGGGGTCAGGATGGGCCCCCTGACTGAGAAGAGACCGAAACCAATGCTCCCTGTTGCTGGCAAACCCTTTCTTGAACATACCCTGCAGTCCCTGAAAGACGGCGGGATCACGGAGGTCAGCATCCTGACGGGTTACTACGGCAATGTGATAAAGGACCATTTCGAGGACGGGTCAAGGTTCGGGATGAAGATAGATTACCTCCTGCAGCCCAAAAGGCTGGGAACCGCCCATGCGGTCAGCATGGCAGAGGAGGTCATAGACGAACCGTTCCTGTGCCTCAACGGAGACGTTATCGTGAGTCCGGAACTCATCCGGGACCTCGTTTCCGAGCATGCGAAGCACGGAAAGCACCTGTTGACGCTGATCGAGGTTGACGACGTATCGAGATACGGCCACGTAATGGTGAAGGACGGGATCGTCACCGGGATCGTCGAGAAACCCGGAAAGGTGATGAAGGGATTGATCAACGGCGGCATCTACGTATTCAATTCGGATATTTTCAAGGCCATAGCTGAGACCCCCATGTCTCCGAGAGGTGAGTATGAGATCACCAAGACCCTCGAGATAATCATGGAAACTCAGGAGGTCCGCGCTTTCGTGCCAAAGGAGAGATGGGTGGATATCGGATCACCATGGGATCTTCTGAACGCCCACGAGATATACATGGACCGGATCGTGGAGGATATCCAGGGAGATGTCGAGGACAACGTGCACGTGCACGGGATACTGGTCCTGAAAAAGGGCGCGAGGATCAAATCCGGCACATATATCGAGGGAAATGTCTTCATCGACGAGGGTGCCGTCGTAGGTCCGAATTCATATATTCGCGGCAGCACGTATCTCGGGAAGGGGACCAAGGTTGGAGCCGCATCCGAGGTCAAGAATTCGATCATTATGGACCGGACGAACATCCCCCACCATAATTACGTCGGGGATTCCATAATCGGGTCCGGATGCAATCTGGGCAGCGGAACCAAGGTTGCCAATCTGAGGCTTGACAACGGCCCGGTCCCTGTCACATTGAAGGATAAGAGGGTGAACAGCGGCAGGAGAAAACTGGGTGTTATCATCGGCGACGACGTGAAGACGGGGATCAATGCAACGCTGGATCCCGGTACCATAATATATTCGGGTTCCTGGATCGGACCCGGAACGAAGGCAAGCGGAACACTGGATCGGAATTCGAGGGTGTTCTGAGGTCGTTCCGATGACCGTTTTTCTGGTTTCCTCGGAGGACGCCGCCTCGGTAAATATCAGGGACCGGCTCCTCGAGGAAGGGCGGTGGGAATCCATAGGGGCCTTCGAGGGCAGCGAGATATATCTTCTGGAAGACATCGTGATGGTGCAGAAGAAGGGAATGCATCTCTATTTCGAGGATGTCGATGAGGAGATATCGAATTTCATAAGGCGGGAGCATCCGGATATTATCGGTAGGATATCCAGCGGAGAATACCCCCTGGACCTGCTTGTTTTCCTGAGCAAGCATCGATCGGAGATGGATATCAGATCCCTGACCGTTCATCCGCCCGGTAACTTCAATTCTGCCGATTACGGGGGAGAGCCCGGATATCTTCCGCCGTCGGCTCCCCTTGCGATGACCGCGGCCCTGAAATCACTCTATGCTGAGAAAAGGAGGATAGGTCTGAAGGATCGGACTACCTACGAGGTGACCCACCACGGACCCAGGCTCTCCTCCCCATCGTTCTTCATCGAGATCGGTTCCAACGAATCCCGATGGGGGATCGGGGAGCTTGCCAGGCCCATAGCAGGGGCGCTCCTTTCGAAGGATTTCAGGACTCCCAGGGATGATCTTCCGATTGCCGTGGGGATCGGGGGTGGTCATTACGCTCCCAGATTCACCGACCGGGCAATGAGAAACAAGTTCGCCTTCGGCCATATGGTTCCCGATTACATAATGGAAGGATCGAATGACCTCTCCGTTCCGATAGGATTGGCAGTGGAAAATACCCCGGGAGCCGAATGCTTCTTCATCCACAGGAGCGGCAGGAACGAGGAGTTGATGGATCGAGTGATCGAAGCCTGCGACGATATCGGCCTGAAGATAGCCAACAGGGATGATGTGGAGGGATGAAGGGGATCCAGGGATTCCATTTTGCATCGATGATTCAAAGCTTCTTGACCATGTAGGGGCCGAGCATACGGTATCCGAGCTTCTCGTAGTAGTTCCTGACCCCGACTCCGGAGTTGACGGCCATCTTCTCGTGGCCCCATTCCTCGGATGAGATCCTCTCGGCTTCCTCCATCAGCATGGATCCGAATCCCCTGTGCTGCCATCTTTTCCCGGACCTCTCCCCGATGGGAACCATGGAACCGAATACCTTGAGCTCCCTGATTATCGACGTGGAACCGTCGATCTCCGGCCTTTCGGCCGAGCCGGAAGGCTTCCTCAAGCGGACGTAGCCTATGAGCGCATCATTCCCGCCTGTCTCAAGGGATAGAAAAACCTCGATCCCTCCCGACGCAGGATAATCCCTGCGGACCGATCTCGGCTCCTCTTCCCTGAGGTCCGCATCATTCGATAAGTGCCCCACCTCCCTGCATCTTATACATCTGCAGGCTTCTCCACTCCCTTTCAGCACTTCCTGTGCAAGCTGTCTCAGGTTGCTGTTCTTCACACCTGCCTCGACGAGCGGGCTGGGAATATCCCTCTGGATCCTCTGGATCCTCACCCAGGGAGGGGTGAGTTTCTTAATCTCAGCCACTACCTCTGCGGCCTTTTCCGTGGACAGGGGTTCGTACTCGCCCCTCTTCCACATCTCGAACAGCTCCGTCCCCTCGATGACCAGTGTGGGGTATATCTTAATCATGTCCGGCATGAACCTCTCATCGGTGAAGATCATCCTTGCGGTTTCGATGTCCATTTCCGGATCCGATCCGGGGATCCCGGGCATCAGGTGATAGTTCACCTTCAATCCGGCATCCTTGAGTTTCTTCGTTGCAGTTATACTGTCGGAAACGGTGTGCCCCCTTCTGGAGAAAGAGAGCGTTTCGTCGAAAGCGGATTGAAAACCCAGTTCGACCCTGGTCCCGCCGAGTCTCAGAATATCGTCAATCTCCTTCGGACCGCATCGGTCGGGGCGGGTCTCGAATGTCATTCCTATGCACCTGTGAGGCGCATGTATGTTCATGTTCTGGGCTTCGATCAGCGATCCCGATATGGTCCCGTTCATCCCGTCGAAACATCCCTTGACGAACTCCTCCTGATATTCGACATCCCTGGCGGTAATCGTCCCTCCCATGAGGATCAGGTCTATCTTGTCCGTGGGATGGCCTATCGACTCAAGCTGGGAGATCCGGGCGGTGGTCTGCAGGAACGAGTCGAAATCATGCTGTTCTCCTCTCATGGCTGCGGGTTCCCTGCCCGTGTAGGATTGGGGAGTCGGAACATCCTGGTCCTCTCCACCGGGGCAGAAAAGACATTTGCCGTGGGGGCATGAATGCGGTGATGTCATGACGGCTACCACCGCAACACCGGACAGCGTTCTGGAGGGTTTCTTCCGCAGGATATCCATGATTCCATCGTCGGATTCCGGGCAGTTCCTGACGATATAATCGAGGATCATGGAATTGGTCGGGATGTAGCCGATGCTGGTCTTTCTGACCTCGATCATCTTAGAATCCTGAAGCTCCTCCCTGGTCCTTATGGATCCGTCGATCAGTTTCTCGGAAATTCTTGCAACAATACCCCTGAGATCGGGATCGGACTCCCATTCGTCCGATCTCCTCGGTCTCCCGCCCGGGTCAGGTTTCTCACTCACTTTTTTTCCCCGCAAAGCGGATTAGATGTAACACGTTATAACAATTTACGGTGGATATGGTCCGAAAACACTTCTGATTCCTCCCCATGGGACGAAAACGTTAATGTGGGAGTTATTATTAACCCCCCGAGGTGAAATTATGACACTTCCCCTGCCGGATAACGAGGATGTAAAGTTCATCTACGACAAGGTGGACACCCATACTGATTGGTTCAAGGATTCCCTTTGCATGATAGCCAGCGAGAACCTGGTATCGCCTTTGGCGAGGCAGCTTCAGGTCTCCGACTTCACTGACAGGTATGCCGAGGGACTTCCTGGCAAGCGTTACTACAACGGCAACATCTACGTGGATCAGGTCGAGATCCGGGTGGAGGAGCTGGCAAAGAAACTTTTCAATGCTCCCGTGGCCGATGTTAGGCCGATCTCCGGCACGACAGCCAACATTTCGGCCTTCTTCGCATTCATCAAACCGGGTGATCTTTACTTCGCCCCTCATCTGAACGATGGAGCCCATATATCGTCGGCCAAGTTCGGAGCAGGAGGTCTCCGGGGCGGAGAGGAGATGACATACGTCTGGGACAAGGAGCAGATGAACATAGACGTCGATGCCACCAAGAAGCTCCTGCTGGAGCATAATCCGAAACTCTGCCTTTTCGGCAGGTCCGTATTCCTTTTCCCCGCACCCCTGAAGGAGCTGGAGGATACCCTTCAGGAGCTAGACTGCCATGTTTGGTATGACGGCGCTCATGTTCTGGGCCTGATAGCCGGAGGCAGGTTCCAGGATCCGCTGCGGGATGGAGCCCATATCATGACGGGTTCGACCCACAAGACCCTTCCCGGACCTCAGGGGGGAGTCATCGTGGGGAACCCCAAGGACGAGGATCAGTGGAAGCAGATAAGAAGAAGGGTATTCCCCGGAACGCACTCATCTCATCATCTGAACACAATGGCCGCAAAGGGCGTCGCCTTCGCCGAGCATATTGAGTTCGGGGCCGAATACGCAGATCAGATCATCAGGAACGCCCGGGCTCTTGCCCAGGCCCTTCACGAGGCCGGTTTCACGGTTCTCGGAGAGAAGCTGGGATTCACGAAGTCCCACGCAATGGTCCTTGACGTGACCGACCAGGGCGGCGGAGCCACATGCGCACTGGACCTGGAAACTGCGAACATTATCACGAACAAGAACCTCATACCCGATGATCCCGGGACAGCCATGAGGCCTTCGGGCCTCCGGCTTGGATCCCAGGAGCTCACGAGGATCGGAATGAAAGAGGGAAATATGTCCGAGGTCGCCGATCTGATGAAGAGGATACTCATCGACAAGGAGGATCCCCTCAAGGTCAGGGAAGATGTAATTTCTCTCAAGAGCGGGTTCCAGACGATACATTACTGTTTCACGCCCGGCGTTGAGGCATACAGAAAGTGGAGGCTCGTCTGAGCCCTGGATGCCGGCGGACAATAGGGAGGAAAGAACATGGATTATGTACTGCTGTCTATACCTAAAGGAAAGAGCGGGGCACTGGGAAGGATAGTCCAGGATGATCTCGTGAGCAGGCAGACGATCGCCGTCCGGGAGGCCAGCGGACTCGGGATGGAGGGAGACGATACCTACGTGCTTATAGAAGGGTCGGACCAATCCCTAAAAAAAGCCGTTGAACTCCTGGGTGACGATGGGAGCACCGTCGTTGAGGGAAAGGAAGAGATCTACACCAGGATCAAGAAAGCGGAGGATGAGGTGGCGGAAGGTCTGGGCTTGATGTTCGGTTGATGAATATTACCCGGATCCCTCTAAGGATCTCAACCGTAGGTCCTTCAGGTCTCATCCCGGCAGAACCTGAGCCCTTCAACTGCAACCTTGTTATCCGCATCAAGCTTCAGAACGTTCTGGTAGCATTCGCATGCGGGACCGAACTCCCCGAGCTTCTCCATTATTATTGCGGTGTTGAGCCATGTCTCTACGGATTTGTCGTTGATCCTGAGTGATTCGTCGAGGCATTTCAGGGCTTCCCTGAACCTTCCGGCATGTGTCAGGACGACAGCCTTGTTGTTCCAGGCATCCTCGTTGTAGGGATCCTTTGAAATGACCTTGTCAAGGGTTCTCATGGATTCGTCCAGTTCCCCCTTTCCGGCAAGAAGAATAGCGTAGTTCACCCGGTATTCGGTTGAATCGGGATCGATCTTGATGGCCTTGTCATAGCAGTCGAAGGCGCCGTCAATATCACCGATGTGGTAAAGAAGAACCCCTCTCTCGTTCAAAACAGAGGTATCCTCCGGCTCTGCCTCCAGCAGTCTCCTGGACATATCCAGGGCAAGGTCGATCTTCCCCTCTTCCATGAGGATCCTCAGGGAGATCAGTGAATCCTCGAGGGGTTCGGGTTCCTCTTCGACCTCCTCCATTTCCTCGACCTCTTCCTCCGGTTCAGGCTCCTCGATCGGTTCCTCTTCAGGTTCCTCGACTTCCTTGACCGGTTCCTCGGTCATTTCCGGTTTTCGCTGCTGGTATGATATCCGGGCGATGGTGGATTCCAGGGTGCTGTCGACAAGGGTTTCGGGAGGCGTTTCCGGCTGGTCGACGATAACTCCCATCGGCGGGGGTGAGATCTCCCCGGTGTGGATTATCTCCAATTCGGATGCAGACGGGGGGGCTTCGATGGGCTCGGCCGGTTCCTTCTCCTCTTCCTCGTCCCATTCAACCTTCGTCTTTTTCTTGATATCATCCTTCACCGTTTTCTGCTTGATATCGTCCTTGTCTGCTTCATCCGCCCTTTTCTTGATCTTTCTAACCTTTCGAAGCTTGATCATCGTCTTCCTGTGCTCAGGGGGAGGCATTGCCTGGATGGTCCTCTCCTCGTCGCCCTTAACGATTTCCCTGGTCCTCTCCGGAAGGGGAATGGCTCCGGGTTCGATAATAACGTCCTTTTTTCCCTCCTCAGCCATCCAGGGGGTGCTTTTCGGTTTCTCCCCGTTCCATGATTCCCCTTCCTCTTCCTCCTTCTGGAACTCCTCGAAGAGGTGGGTGAGCTCGCTTCGAATATCGCTCTGGACCTCGTCCCATTTCTCGTCCCTGCCGTGCTTCTTCGCGGCCTTTTCCCTCTTTCTGAAGGTCTTGAGGAGTCTGAGATGCTCCTCCTTTGAGATCTTCATGTGATCCCTGATCTCGTTCAGGAGCTGCTCGATCAATGGATCTCTCTCTCCGGTCTGAACGTATTTCTTGAGAAGGGAGCCGTAGAACTCCTGGGTTTTCGCCCTTTCCTCCTCCGGGGTGGCCCCTTTGACATCCTTGATAATATCTTCCTTTCTGTTTAAGAGGGCTTTCAGTCCCCTTCCCAGTGCGCGGGATTCATCTTTTTTCTTCATCTGTTCACCCACGGCCCCACAATAATACATGTAACACACTTTTCATTCATATAGATGATGATGGTATTTATTGGTGCCATGTGTATTATCAATCGGCAAAACACCTCTTATTGCTGTTTACTTTCGCCTTACCCCCGCATCTGATCGTTAAATATCAACTGGACGTATTTCGATCGAGGTGTAGCCATGAGCACCGAGAAAATAGATGCGCCTGATAAGGAAACAGACAGGGCGCTTGAGGATGAAGAAGAGCTTGACTATGACAATCTGAGGGAGGAGGTCCACAGAATGGCCTCCGATCTGGGAATATCCCTGGATGAGGCCGCAAGATCGGTCTACGCGTCCAGAGGTATGAAACCTCCGGGAAGGTCCGTCCGGGTAGCTTCCATCTCGGAGATCGATTCCGATATGCGGAACATCACCCTAAAGGCCAGATTGATCTCGGTCCACAAAGGTGAGAAGCACGACGGAGAGGGAACATATCATTTCGGACTTCTTGGAGATGCGACCTCGGACATCAGGTTTTCCGCCTGGATAGATTTTCCATACCGGCCGGGAAGCGCGCTGATCATCGAGAACGCCTCCGTCAGGGAGTGGAGGGGGCGGACCGAGGTGGTCATCAACCGCTCATCCGCGGTGACCGTTGCGGATGATCAGGAAGGATTGATACCGGAACTGGAGAACGGATTGCCGTCGATGATATCCGAGCTTGCTGAGGAATCCAGAAATGTGGATCTCGAGGGAAGGATAATCGATCTGAAGAGGGACTCCGTGACAGTGAAAGGCGTGGAGAGGACGGTTTTGAACGGGGTGATCGCCGACAGGACCGGAAAGATCGAGTTCACCTGCTGGGGTCCGGTGGATCTCCAGATGGACGGCTGCTACAGGATCATCGGGGGATATATCAAATCATTCCGCGGATCCCTGAAGCTGAACTTCGACGCCGGTGCGATAATCAAACCGGTGGGAGATTCGAAGATCCCCGGAAGGGAGGACTTGATGAAACCCGTGAATGCCAGGATTATCGAGATCGAGAGGGGAGCATCGCACGGGCCCGTGATCCTCAGGGGAACCGTTGTAGGGATCAGGCCCGGATCGGGTCTAATAATGCGATGTTCAGAGTGCGGAAGACGGATAATAAAGGGCCAATGCCCTGTTCACGGCAGGAAGGACGGTACGGAGGATCTTCAATTGAGGGCGGTTTTCGACGACGGGTCCGGCGCCGCCATGATAAGGGGGTCCAGGAACATGGTCGAGAGGATACTTGGAAAGGAGCTTTCGATCATCTCCGATCAAGTTGTCAAATCCATGGATCCCGACTCGGTGGAAAGGGAGCTGTCAGAACTGCTGGTCGGACATCCCGTGGTCATTATCGGCGACATATCCATGGATGAATACGGCGTCAACATCTCACCTTCCGAGATCAGGTTCGGATTCGACGCGGACGAACTTGAGGGCGAGATCAATTCCCTTATGGAGGTGATGGTCTGATGAGGAGGCATACATCAGCTCCGGTTCTCCTCCGCGATCTCGTGGAATCATCACCGGATGAGATCAGGAACGATGACGGCAGGGTGAATCGGGTTTACATAACCCCCTCCGGTGCGAGGGTATTCAGGGTCCTGATCTCGGGAGTTCTGATGGACAAGATCAGAATAGAAACGGACGATGCACCCAACTACAGGCTCAGGGTGGCCGATCCCACCGGGGGGATAACGTTTTCTGTGGGCAGATACGATCCCGAGATCATACCCCTCATCGAGAAAATGACATGTCCTTCGTTCGTCGTGATCATCGGAAAGGTTAGGTCCTACGTGAACCGTTCGGGAGAGGAAGTGGTCACGATCAAGCCGGAATCCATAACGGAATGCACAAGGGAGGAGAGGGATCAATGGCTCCTGTTTGCAGTCCGGGATGTCTTGGCCCGCCGATGGATCATGCAGGGCAGGGGGCCGCTTCCGGGGAGCTCCATGAGGCCCATGGATCCCGAGGAGCCCAGAGGCGGGGAGGAGATCGAGGAGGTAATCCAAGACCTCGTCAGAAAGACCCTGGTGGCCGTCGACCGGCCGTTCTACTCCAGGGCCATGGAAGAGGCCAGGGGGAGAGCTGCCGGCAGTATCGGGGATGATGACGAATCACCGGATGTTGACGAGGAGCTCGAGGATGATATCCTTCAGATGATCAGGTCACTGGACAAGGGAGAAGGGGCCAGATGGGATGATATCGTCGATCTTATCGAGCAGAAGAGAATGTCCCGGGATATAATCGAAGAGGTGGTATCAAACCTTCTTGACCGTGGTCTGCTGTACGAACCGATCCTGGGCTATCTCAAACCCATATAGGCCCGATCCCGGGTGATATACTAACACAATTCATATATTGGAAACAAATTCCCGAACCCATGCGCAGCAGAAGGAAGGTTTTCATTGGAGCGGCTTGGCCCTATGCAAACGGTCAGCTCCATCTGGGTCACATTGCAGGATGCCTGCTGCCGGCGGACATATTCGCCAGATACTGCAGGCTGAGGGGATACGAGACACTGTTCGTCTCCGGATCGGACATGCATGGAACCCCGATAATGGTCACTGCAGACAAGATGGGGAAGACCCCTGAGGAGGTGGCCAACTCCAATCATGTGTCGATCCTGAAAACCATCGAGCTCATGCGCATATCCTATGACAACTACACATCGACCCATACGAAAAATCACTTCGATGTTGTCCAGGATATCTTTCGAACGCTCCTCGAAAAGGGTTTCGTGGACAGGAAGGTCGAGGAAGCCCCCTACTGCAGAAAATGCGGTAGGTTCATGCCCGACCGATACATCGAGGGGATCTGTCCGAAATGCGAGTATCCCGAGGCAAGGGGAGATCAATGCGACAACTGCGGTCATGTCCTGGATCCAAAGGACCTGGGAAGCCCCAGGTGCAAGCTGTGCGGGAGTCCTCCGGTATTCAAGGAGACCGAGCATTTCTACCTGCTTCTATCCAAACTCGAGGGAGAGATCCGGGAATTCGCCGAATCATGCGATGAAAGATGGAGGCCCAATACCCGAAAAAGCACCGATAACTTCTTCCAGATGGGATTGAAGGACAGACCCATAACCCGGGACCTGCAATGGGGGGTCCCCATACCGGTCGAAGGATTCGACGACAAGAGGATATACGTGTGGTTCGAGGCCGTCTGCGGATATCTCTCCGCATCGAAGGAGCACTCGAAGAAACAGGGGAATCCCGATCTATGGGAGTCATACTGGAAGGATCCGGAATGCAGGCATTATTATTTCCTTGCAAAGGATAACATCCCCTTCCATACCATTATATGGCCAGCGATTCTGATGGGGTACGGCGGGCTCAACCTTCCGTACGACGTCCCTGCGAATGAATATCTGCAGTGGGACGGATCCCAGTTCTCGAAATCAAAAGGGCACGGGACCACTGTAAACAATTTTCTGAAGGACTATCCGGCAGAACCGCTCAGGTTCTACCTCTCAACCAACATGCCCGAGAGCCGGGATTCGAATTTCGATCTGGACGAGTTCATACAGAAGAACAATACAGAGCTTCTGGGTGCACTGGGAAACTATCTGCACAGGGTGGTTACCTTCATTCACAATAATTACGGCGAGGTGCCGAAAAGAGGACCGCTTTCCGATGAGGACCGTGAGATCCTCCGTGTTGCCGAAGAGAAATACAGGGCCGCCCTGGATGCGATGGAACTCGTCCACCTCAAGGAGGGTCTGTCCCATATGATTGCTCTGGTAAACGATGCGAACAGATATTTCAACAACAGAGCTCCCTGGAAGCTCGTCAAGGTTGATCGTGAGCAGTGCGGAACTGTATTATCGGTCGCACTTCAGCTTGGGAGGACGATTGCATACGGCATGTATCCCTATATTCCCGCATCGATGAACGGCTGGTGCGGGAGCCTGGGAATCGAAACACCCGAGGAAAGCACCTGGGAGACGGGACTGGAACCGGTTTCCGAAGGCCTGAAAATAGGCAGGCCGGAGCCAATATTCGACAAACTTGAGAAAATGGAGGATGATGATTTGGAGGAAAATAAAGGGGAAACCGTGAAGGAGCCGCCGATCGAGAAGGGAACCGAAGGCATCGTAACCTTCGACCGCTTCATGGAGCTTGATCTTAGAGTAGGCAGGATACTGGAGGTATCCGAACATCCGGATGCCGATCGGCTCTATGTGATCAAGGTCGAGCTCGGTGAGAATGAACCGCGCCAGTTGGTGGCGGGTCTCAAGAAGTACTACGATCCCCGGGATATGGTGGACAAGAAGATAATTGTCGTGACCAACCTGAAACCGGCGATGATGAGGGGGGTGGAGTCGAGGGGAATGCTCCTTGCCGCCGAGAACGGTGATGTGGTTTCCCTGCTGACCGTCGATCGCGACATTCCGCCGGGATCGAGAATACATTGAAGGTTCAGGCGAACATCGAATATCCCTGCTTACCGCTGCCGGTATCCCTGAGCTGAAGCATCTCGGTCTGGTTCTTGGACTGCTCGATCTTGTGGACTGCATCCCTGATATCCTTCAGGGAGACCTTCTTCCTGCCGTTACGGATGGCAAACATGCCGCCCTCAGTGCATATCGCCTTTATCTGGGAACCGTTCAGACCGTCGGTCATCGCCGCCAGATCCTTCAGGTTGACGTCCTTGGCCATGTTCATCTTCCGGGTGTGGACCTTGAATATCTCGATCCTGGACTCAGTATCGGGCAGGGGGATCTCGATAACGCGATCGATCCTTCCCGGTCTGAGGATCGCGGGATCCAGGATGTCGGGCCTGTTTGTGGCCGCTATGATCCTGACATCTCCAAGGGGATCGAATCCATCGAGCTCCGCCAGAAGCTGTATAAGAGTCCTCTGAACCTCCCGATCCGCAGAGGTCGAGGAATCCGTTCTCCTTCCGGCTATTGCATCGATCTCGTCCAGGAAAAGGATCGTCGGTGCCCTGTCCTTCGCCATTCTGAAAAGCTCTCTGACCAGCCGGCTCCCCTCTCCTATGTATTTCTGGACCAGTTCCGAGCCGACCATCCGGAGGAATGTGGCGTCTGTCTCGTTGGCGATCGCCTTGGCCAGGAGGGTTTTTCCGCATCCAGGAGGCCCGATCAGAAGGACTCCTTTGGGCGGTTCGATCCCAACCTCCTGGAAGAGCCTTGGCTGGAGGAGGGGAAGTTCCACCACCTCCTTCAATTCGATGATCTGGCTCTTCAGTCCGCCTATCTCCTTGAAGGATACGTCCGGTTTTTCCTCGAGCTCCGCCGCACCCACAAGGGGATCCTTGGACGAGGGCAGAATGCCCGTGACGCTCATGGAATCCTTGTTCAGGGAGACCTTGGTTCCGATCTTGAGCTCCTTCCTGTTGATCGTCGAGGAAACTCTCACGACAAAAGAAGGACCTCCCGAGGTGGAGGCTATAAGCTGGTCTCCTTTTAGGATCTCCACCACAGTGCCGACTATCTGGGGGGGAGTTTTCAACCTGTTCAGCTCCCCGTTCAGAAGCATTACCTTGTTCTGGAGCCTCATTACCTCATTTTCCAGATATCTCTTCTCATCCCTGATCCTCTGGGCTTCCTTCTTCCATGGATTGTCGTCTCCGTCCCATGCTATTCTACGGAGTTCCTCGTCATCCCACTGCTTCGATCCCGTTCTGACCTTCCACCAGTTCTCATCCTCCTGGTCCTCGGTATCGGTTTCCTTCATGTCCTCGACAAGATCGTCCTCCTCTTCCTCATCATCGAAGAGCCCCGCGAACTCGTCCTGAAACTCACTGTGAGATGTCTTTTTTTTCTTTTCCATCAGTTTTCCTCGGTCTACAATTGTCGGGTGTATGTATTAAGTTTTCCTCTAAAAATGAAAAACAAGTAACCGATAGCCAGAAAATTCTACACATCTAGGAAAATTTAATAATCAATATTTCACTGACTAACCGGTGAGAACGGTGTACGAGGTTGTTCTATCGGTTCATCTGAAAGATTCCTGGATAGGCAAGATCATGGTACGCCTCCCGGTTGAGATCAACGTTCTCGATACCATCCCGTTCGAGGGAAGCGGGGTGCAGGACCTCGTTGAGGTCAAATTGAACGGGACATCGGTGGATATCCTCGAGAAGGAAGTTATGGCAATAAACGGCGTTGACTTTGTCAAGGCTTCCCAGGTGGATCAGGACAAACTCATTCTGATCGTCGGAACTACGGGATGCATCGGCTGCCGGGCCATAATCGAATCCGGATGTTTTCTGAAATCTGCCAATACCGACAGGGAGGGTTGGGTCGAGTGGAAGCTCATTCTCAACGAGAAGAAACAGCTTCAGAATCTTGTGGAGAACCTGGAATCACACGATGTTGAGACCAATCTGATACTCATTCAACCGGTGGACGACAAGGACTCCCTGACACCAAGACAAGAGAGGATAATAAAAACGGCGCTTGACAGAGGCTATTACGACTTCCCAAAAAGGATCGGCATAAGGGAGCTGGCAAGGATATTCTCGATATCCACAGCCTCGGTCTCGGAGACCCTCAGAAGAGGTCAGAAGAAGATAATCGAACATTACTTCGAGACCAAGGGCGAATTCAAGACCTGAGACATCCAAACAATGTCGGTATGAATCATATATAATAGCACCTGCATATTCCGCCGAAACCAGAACAGCGGGGTAAAGTTGATGAGAAATGTTTATCTTGATTCGAATTCCGCAATGCCCGTCAGACCGGAGGTCATAGAGGCCATGATGGAATACTTCCAAGATAATTTCGGGAACCCTTCGTCCATACATCAGTTCGGATCCGTTCCGAAAAGGGCACAGAACCGGGCCAGGGAAGAAGTTGCCTCCCTAATCAATGCCGACCAGGAGGAGATAATATTCACATCCGGCGCCACTGAATCCATCAACATGTCCCTCAGGGGAACACTACCCCATATGAAGGAGGGAAGGAAGGAGATCGTGTATTCTGCGGTGGATCATCAGTCTGTGACGAATACGGCCAGGGCCCTGTCCAACACCGGATACGAAGTATCCGTCCTCCCCGTGGACGAGGACGGCCGCATACTGATCGGGAAGGCTGAGGAGATCATTTCCGGGAATACGGCAGTCGTTTCAATCCCGCATGCAAGCTTCGAGGTGGGCACGATCCAGCCCGTAACCGATCTCGTAAAGCTGGCCCATAACGCCGGATCCCTGGTTCATATCGATCTGACCCCATCGGCCTTCCAGCTTCCCTTCGACGTCGGGAAGATCCCGGCCGACCTAGTTTCACTGTCATCAAATTCCCTCCTGGGGCCGAAAGGCGCCGGAGCTCTTTACGTGAGGAAGGGAACCAGGATATCGCCACTTATCAGGGGCGGCGGCCATGAGAGAGGGTTGAGGTCCGGGAGCGCGAACATCTCGGGGGAGGTTGGAATGGGTGTCGCCGCGAGGATTGCATCGGAGCGGATGAGCGTCGAATCGGCAAAGATGATCGGGCTTCGAGACAGGCTTATCAACGGTCTGCTAAAGATAAGCGATTCATACGTCAACGGTCATCCGACAGAAAGGCTCCCGAACAATTCCAACGTCGGTTTCGATTACATCGAGGGGGAATCGATACTTCTCATGCTCGATATGAGCGGGATAGCCGCTTCCTCGGGATCCGCATGCACATCGTCAACGCTGGAGCCGTCCCCGACCCTCATGGCAATGGGGCTCAAACACGAAAAAGCCCACGGATCGATACAGTTCGTGCTAAATCCTTATAATGAGGTTGAGGATATCGATCACGTTATCACCGTGATGCCGGAGATAGTCGGATCCCTTCGGGAGATGTCCCCTCTGTTCAATAAATGAGGTGATCGAGTGAGCAGGATAGAATATACGGATATCGTCATGGACCATTTCAAGAATCCGAGAAACGTCGGTACGCTGAAAGATGCCTCCGGGGTCGGAATGGTGGGCAATCCCGTATGCGGAGACATGATGGAGATTTCGCTGATCGTGAAGGACGACGTGATCATGGATATAAAGTTCAGAACTTACGGATGCGCCTCTGCAATTGCCACAACTTCAATGCTTACGGAAATGGCGAAGGGAAAGACCCTCGAGGAAGCCGAGAAGCTGACCTGGGATGACGTGGTAATGGAACTTGAAGGACTGCCTCCCATCAAGGTCCACTGCTCCCTCCTGGCGATCCAGGGATTGAAGAAAGCCCTTTACAATTACTACAAGAGCATCGGAGTGGATCGTCCGGACCTCCATGTGGGAGATGAGGAAGAGGACGATCATGATCACGGGGCGGAATGCGAGACGGATCACGATCCCGTGGTTTGACGTTTTATTTGCCGCTATCCGTATCTTTCATGGGTGAAATTTAATATTACCCTGCACGTTCGACCAAGCATGACCGGGACGACCAGGGGTATCATCCGACCGATTATCTGCCTCGCAGTAATGATACTGCTGGTACCTTCTTTCGCGGCAGCGGCGGAAACCCGTTCCGGCGAACTCCCATCCGAATCCGTATCCTGGTGGAACGCGGATCCCGCTGATCTGATATTCACAGATACGCGTCAAGGCGAATTCGATCCCTACGTTGTGGTCCTCGGACCGCTTGCCTTCGATCCGGTCCGGTGGGAAGATGTCGCGGAGGTCCTGCCTCACGCATCGAACGGCGATCGGTGGCTGGTCCAGTTTCGATCCCCGGATGATCTGGATATGCTACGAACCCTGGAACATAGGGGCTTCAGGTTGATCGAACCCGTTTCCCTTCTGACATTTCTGGTCGAGGCAGCCGATCAGGATAGCGGTTACGATCTCAAGGGGGAACCATGGGTCAGGACAGTCATACCGTATCATCCGGCAATGAAGATATCCCCACCTCTTTATCAATTGGCGAATGCCAGGGATGGCGACGGATCCGAGGTGTTGATGATCGGACTGTACGATATCAACGCTGGAACCGATGTACGCAGGATAGCGGAAAGATGCGGTGATCGGCCGATCATCCATACATCCGACGGAACGATCACGGGTTTCCTTCCTCTGAGGGACATCCTCGATATCGCATCCATGCCGGGGGTGTCATACATCTCTCTGAGGTCCTACGAGGATCAGGATAACGATATCGCTGCGGATATCATCGATGTAAAGGAGGTCTGGGATACGATGGGGCTGAACGGCTCCGGCCAGATAGTGGCGGTGGCGGACAGCGGACTGGATACCGGGAACAACGCAACAATCCACCAGGATGTCAAGGGCAGGATCCTCTCCGCCTACGCTTACGCCAGGACTGGCAACTGGTCGGATCCGGACATCCATGTATGGACGTCATCCGGATGGTCCTACAAGGGAGGTCACGGCACGCATGTTGTGGGATCTGTCCTCGGGGACGGAGCCGCCTCGAATGGAAACCACTCCGGAATGGCCCCCGAAGCGGAACTGGTCATGCAGTCAACCATGGCGAGTTCGGGAAGTTATTCCATACCGGAATACAACCGTCTCTTCGACGATGCCTATAACAGCGGGGCGAGAATACATACCAATTCATGGTCTTCCCGATCATCATACGGGAACTACACCGGAAAATCATGGCTGATAGACAATTACATGTGGAGGCACAAGAACCTCACAACGCTGTTCTCCGCAGGGAACAACGGTGATTCCGGACCTTATTACGTTTCCACCCAGGCATCCTCGAAAAACGTGATAGCCGTAGGGGCGTCGGAAAGCTACCGTCCTTCGATTAGCTCCTGGGCCAACAACATAAGCGAGATAGCGGTATTTTCCTCCCAGGGTTACACGTGGGGGGATAACAGGATCAAACCGGATGTCGTGGCCCCCGGTACCTACATACTCTCCATGCGCAATTCCCAGCTAACGGATTTCTGGAATCATTACTGGGGATCGAACTCGACGTACGTCGGTGTGAACAACAAGTATGCATACTACGGCGGAACATCCATGTCCACCCCGATAGTGGCAGGAATGACGGCCCTGATAAGGCAGTATTACACGGACCTCGAGGATCATGACGATCCCTCGTCGGCCCTTATAAAAGCGACCGTCATCAACGGGGCGAGGCCCTTGAACGGGAAATGGGATTCCGTTCCCAACAGATATGAGGGCTGGGGACGGGTGAATCTATCCAATTCTCTGGGCTCGAAGGACAGCGATGCGGGAAACATGAAATATATCGACAGCTCGACGGGGATCAAGAACGGGGAGACGAGTTCGAACATCATCTCCGTCTCCTCCGGATCGAGCGATCTCATAATCACACTTGTATGGACCGACTATCCCGGATCCAATACGAGTTCGGTAAAACTCGTGAACGATCTGGACCTCACATTGAAAACCCCTGACGGGAAAGAATATTACGGCAACGATCTCACCTCCCCCTTCAACAAGACGAGGGACCGTGTCAACAACGTGGAAAGGATAAGGGTCCCGTCCCCTGCCCCCGGACTTTATACGCTGAATATCACCGGTTACTCCGTTTCCTACGGGCCCCAGCCCTATGCAGTTGTAATGACCGGCAGGATAACCAAGAGCGTCGGCAAGATCGAGTGGAGCAGGGAAATCGTGAACGCCGACGGAGGTTCCGTAGAGCTCAGTCTCTCGGATTCCAACCTGACCGGCGCCGGATACCATCTGATCAAGGTCAACACAACCACCGATCCGGCCGGGGAGATGATCAATCTGACCGAAATGATTCAGGACGGAAGTTACACCGGGATCTTCACCGGTGTCATCAAGATCACCATGGGGCAGCCCGGATCCGGGGAGGTACGATCCACCGTCGATGGTGAGTTGAGAGCGTATTACATCGAGTCCTATCCGAAGAGGACCCTGATCTCGTCCACCATGGTGCTGATCCCTCCGATCATCCTCGATGTAACACATGATGCGGATGGCATGAACCTCACCTATCAGGATCCCGTCATCATGTTGTTGAACGGGACACCCGGATACTCGGCCCGTTTCTCGGTAGAGAACATTACCGGATTGGAGAGCATTCCGGCGAATGACGAAGGCGTCACCCCCGATGCGAGATCGGGCGACGGAATATACACGGGAAGTTTCATCGTTCCGAATTACGTCAATGGAACATTCAATCTCACGGGATATCTGAAACGCCCCGAACTTCCTGAGGTCGGAAGAAATTCCTCCGTTTCGCTGATCATCAACACCAATATACCGCGTATGCCCGTCAATATCTCCGTAGATCCCCTTCCCATGGGAAACATATTGAAGGTGACCTGGGAGGATCCGGGAGATCCGAATCTCATGAACTTCAAGATATTCAGGGCGAACGAGACATATCCGGGAAGCGGGGACCCCGCAGATTTCACGCAGGTTCACCAGACACCGGATTCCAGAACGTATTACACTGACAGGGACCTCATCGACGGGGCCAGATACTTCTACAGCCTCACATCGTTCAACGTTCTGGGATTCGATTCAAGAAGGACCGAACCTGTATCGGGCGTTCCTTCGGATACGGCATCCCCCTGGATCGAGATCGTTTCACCCGAGAGCGACACGACGGTCAGGGGAGAGGTCGAGATAACCCTGAATTATGAAAACGACGCTGAATGGATATCGATCCAGGCAGCCGTGGATAACGACGACGATGGATCCCCCGATAACGGATGGATCGAGATCGTGAACATGACGGATCCCCGGGATACCGTTGAATGGAATACTAAAGACCTTCCAGCGGGTCTGTCCGAGGGGGATCTGCTCGTACTCAGGGCCCGGGGAGCTGACGAGGCGGGAAACATGAACAGTTCCGATACGGTCCCCGGAATATCGATTGACAATACCATGCCCGGAATACTCGATATCGCTTCCCCGCTGGTCCAGTCCCTCCCTGACGCCTCGTACTCGCTTGTCGGAACAAGCGAACCCAATTCGAGGATCACCGTTTCCAGGAACGGCGTTCCCACTTGGATGTACCTGTGCGACGAAACCGGTCTCTTCCAATTTCACCTCAGCCTCGAGTACGGTGTGAACCTGTTCGAGGTTGCCTCCTACGATTCCATCGGCAACGGCCCTCTGATCCACGACGAGATCCTATATATCGTCTATGATCCCGATGATCCCGTTGCGGTAATACCCGACCTGGATCTCGCAACCTCGAAGCCCGTGGTCCTCGACGGGTCTCAATCCTATGACGAGGGACCGGAATCCGATCTCTCGGGAATAAAGCACTATTTCTGGACGGTGGAGTTCGACGGGGAGACCAGCAACTACGAGGGTTCTGAGGTCTCGTTTGATATCCCGAGACCGGGAATGATCACCATAGAGCTGACGGTCCGTGATCACGCGGGGAACACGGGGACGGTGTCGGTTCAGGAAAATATTGCAGATGACATCCCCCCGGTTCTTGGGGGTATGTCCGATCTGGAGGTTGATGAGGATGGAAATTTCGTACTGATTCCTCCGGACGTTTCGGATAACGATCCTGATATAATCGAAACAGGAGTGTTCTTCTGGAACATAACGGGGCCAGAGGCGTTTTCCGTGTACGGAAGGAGTCCGACCTTCAAGCTGTCCACACCGGGCATCTATTCGGGATATCTGATGGTCTTCGACACCGGAGGGAACACTGACCGAAGGGATTTCAAAATAACCGTCAGGGACATAACGCCTCCATCGGCCAGGGCCGGACCCGATCTCGTGGTGATCAAGTATGATACCGTCGTACTCGACGGAAGCTCGAGCATTGACAACGATCCCATGTTCCCGTCGGGTTACAACTTCACATGGAGGATCCACGGTCTCGGCTTGATCCTTTACGGGGTATCGGTTTCGTTCGTTCCAGATGAGATCGGTGTTTATGACATCGAGCTGACAGTGGCCGATCGGGGGGATAACACCGACAACGACGAGATGAACATGAGGGTCGTATCGGACGGCAGTCCTCCCCGGCTTGTTCGATCAGTTCCGGGAAACGGCTGGAAGAATGCGACGCCCGATACTGATATCCTTCTGATCTTCAGCGAGGTGCTTGACGAGTCGACCGTCGAGGGCGGGATCAGATTGATAGGCAGCATTGGAGGGGATGTAGATGCGGAGATCTCCGTCCTGGACGGAATGATGGTGATCGTGAAACCTGAATCCGGCCTCACACCTGGAGGAATCTATACGATCTCGATCGGATCGTCGCTTCTCGACAGGACCGGAACACAGTTCGAGGCAATGACGATATCCTTCACCGTGAGACCCGAGATCAGATTCGAATTCGCCGGAACGGGCGGGATCCCGGGGGATGAGGTACATGTCACTGCCCTTCCCGGTGAGGTAACGGTTACATTCGATAATCCCATCTCCGAGGAATCCGCGGTAACGGTGAGGGACAGCGAAGGCAGGGAGATCGAGGTGGAGTACATCATATCTTCGGACGGGGATCTGGTAATCATCTTCCCGGTTGGAACCAGGGACGGCGTATACACCATCGATCTCTCGGGGGTTCTCGGCAGGGATGGAGGTCCGCTGGTTGATAAGACCTCCATTACCGTAACGGTCTCGGCGGATCAGGGCGGCGATCCGGGACCTGGAGGGGGAGGACCGGGCGGGATGATCGCAATCATCGTGGCAGCTGCGGTTCTGGTGTTGTTCATTCTCTCGGCTGCCGCAGCATTCTTGATAGCTAGATCAAGACGGGGCGATGGACAGGTGGAACCGGACAGCGGATATGATAACGGTGCCGGTGATCCCTATCATCAGGCCGCGGGACATCGGGATACGAACGATATCTCCCCGGGGAAACAATAATAAGGATTCTTACCTTTCGTCCCGATGGACCGTGATACCAGATGAAATTCCGTTTCGGCAAACCCGGCAGGAAGAGGGATTACCACCTTCTTCACGTTTGGATGAGGAGGCTTCAGAGTTTACTCACGGCAGTTCTCGGTCTCTCGGCGGTATTTCTGTTTCTGACAGGAGTGGGCGAGATCGGAATATATTTTCTCCTTGACGACGGCTCCACCTATGTGGATTGGTATCGGGCCCCACTGATCCTCTTTGCGGCCTCGCTTGTTTGCTTCATTCTCTACCTGGCCGTGAATTACAATCGCATCAAGCTCCTGGAACCTATCATCTCCAGGTTGAAGAGGTCACCCCCTCCGAAGGAAATGGATATTCCAGAGCTTGATTGATCTGATCTCGAGGAAAAGGACCGATGACCGATCAACGAATATTCCCGGGTCCGGTTCAGGCGCTCTCGATCCTGGGAGCCAGGAGATACCTTGCCTTTCCCGCCTCATCGGCGAACTCGAAATCAAGTTTCAGGGGGTAGGAGTTTCCGATGTAGAGGTAGATGTCCCTGTTGTTCCCGACTCCCTTCATCATATGGGTGAAGTAGTCGAGGGAGAAGGAGCTTTTCGCCACCTCCTCGAAATGCACCTCCTCGTATTCCACGCCCTTGGAGAGTTCCAGGGTCATGGATGACAGGTCCTCGGAGGATGTCATGATCAGTTTATCCTCCAGGCAGTTGAACGTTATGTAATCGGATATGGATGCGGATATCTTGAGCCCCTTCAATAGCTCTCCGGAATTGAGCTTCAAGCCTATCGGCAGGGTAAGGTTGGGAACCTTCGGATCGGAGAATCCGGAGGCATCAACCAGAGGGAGTTTGAGCGTGAGGTTCGACATGGATACGACCAAGCGGTTGTCCTCGTCCAGCTTCATTTTGATGATCTCCTCGGCCCTGGCTCCCTTGACGTGCTCGAGTAGCCTCTCGACATTGAGACCCATTTCCATCGGTTCGACGTCATAGCTCTCGAAAGCGTCCCTGGACAGCGACAGATCCACCATTGCCACATGGGCGGGATCCACTGCCTTGATCTTCCATCCTTCCTCATCCGCTCTGAGCTTTACCTCGCCGACGATGGGCGTCAATATCGAAAATACGCTTCTGAGGGCTTCTGCTTTTATATCAACTTCGAACATAACCATCCCCGATCCGGCCAGTAAATGAAGTGGACGGATATCCAAGAACGATGTTATAAGCTTTATGTAGGGAATGGTAAAACAAAGGTACATCATTCCTCGAAGGTTCCATCCAACACAGGATTTTTTCCAGCTTTCATTGCATATGAAACGATGGAGATCACTGACGAGATACCCAATGAAATGACGAGGATTATGAGAATGGGTATGATCGGTTCCCGATGCCACGGATAATTCCATTTGTAACCACCGATTTCTGCCGGCGTGTCTCCCCGGATGATCATGTACGGCATGATCCTCTCCTCGGACCGGATGATGAGAACGTAATCGGAACTATCCTCTCCCTCCCACGATAGGGTTACACGGCGGGTTCCGCCGGGTGCGACCGAGACATTCTCAATGGAACCGTTGGCTCCAATATATCCGTTCATCTCAATGATCTCCAGCGGAACGATCAGGATATCGATGGGATCCGCCAGTGAATGGTTCACGGATACGTCCATCGAGTATCTGTTCAATCCTTCCTCCGAACGTGAGCATTTCAGATGTCCGGCAGATAGATCCAGATCCGATTGAAGAGTTGATCCCCAATCCAGCAGGAATGCACTTCTCAGGTATTCCCCCGCCTCCTCGGAGACCAGGAGAACTCCGACCTCTCGATTCTCCACTGCGGATGTGGGACCCCAGTTGAAGGAGGAGATCCAGACCTCTTTTCGATCGATTATCATTCCCTTGTTGTGTATCATGGATACCTCCTGTCCCGGATGGTATCTGGGGGCCGGATGCAGTCTTGCCGACAGATTTCCGCTAAGATCAGATGAGGAGGCAATCTCGTTTATCCAATCGCAGATGAATCCGTTGTCCGGAACCGAATCCCCGTCGAAATCCGATCCGTCGAGAATAAGTTTCACGTCAACTCCTCTGTTTGAGGCCCTGAATATCTCATCGAGATATGGATTCGAGGTTATTCTCCCCGGGTACTTGAGTCCTGCCTCAACGGTACCAAAATCTGCCAGTATCTCGGAAACAGGTGTGTCGAAATGCTCCTTGATGTCCATCAGTTCCAGAAGGATCTCGCTCTTTGCATTTCTGATGGCATTGATAATGGAATTCTCCAACTCTCCCAGATGATCCGGGCTGACAACGATCTCCGCCGATCTCGCGTCCCTGACCGCGATATCATCGAACAATTGGAGGCCTATCGGAGGATCGATCATCGGTGCATCTGTTGGTAACGTATCAGATTTGACCCCGCCATCAGGGACCCACGGTATCATATCTGGTCCGTCCCAATCCGATTCGAATACGGATGCAAGATCCGCTGCCATTTCAGTAGATTCGACGGATGCCGTCCACCCTCTCGTTCCGGAGGAGCAGATCTCATCCTCTCTGGGGAATGACGAGTCCTTGAAGTTATCGGAGCTCACGAAAACCTCCTTTTGGTCCCTGACAACATACTTGGCGTGATCGTACCTGTATCTGTCCCGTATCCCGTTCTGAATATCCGTTGTCATCAACCTGACCAGAACACCGGATTCCGTGAGTCTGTTCAGACAGCACTTTTCGGAGTACGACATGCCTCCGACGGGATTGCCCTCGAGGATCAATCTCACATCCACTCCCCTGGACCTTGCTCCTATCAGGGATGAGGTAATCCATTCCGATGTCAGCTCGTAAACGTTCACTAGAAGTTCCGAACTGGCGCTCCTGATAAGGTCGTTCAGGAGGGGGCTCGAACTGTCCGGACATATCCCGATCCTCGCTGAATCAACGGATCTGGATTCGAACGGTGAAAACCGGGATTGCCCGGGGTGGTATGGTCTGACGGAGATCCAGTCAAGGGCCGAGTTGGTATCCGCCATCGTTATCTGATCTTCGGTTGTGCTTCGCCTCAAAATCCTCCCCCATCCGATATCCGGAGCAGCCCGTCCCGACCATCTGCCCGAATCCAGCGACTGCCAGCTGTCGTTCTTCCAAAATGAGGAACCGTAAGGCACGACGTCCACAACCCTCCCCAGGCTGTCCCTGAGGCAGACGGTATCATTGCCGTTTCCAAGTCTCATGAAACCCGATATGAGAACGGCCGTCCCTTTTCCCCTTGAATCAATCCAGGAAGCATCCGGTTCGAATCCGTGTTGTGAGTGGAAAGCGCTTCCGTTCATGGCGATGTACAGGGTCTCGCCAGCCTCTATCCTTGATCCCGGCCCGAGCATGACCGTTCCGTCGGAGGATATTCCCGATCCCTCGTCGTCTGATATGGTGAAACCAGAGAGATCGACTGATTCGCTGCCGAAATTCGATACGGACAGGTATTCATCCGGATCGTTGGCGAGATATGTGTCGTAATATATTTCCTGTATCCTGACAGGAACCTCCTCGGGAGGATCCCCTGATGAGAGGTATCCGCTCATGAATATCGGAAGATCGATGGAATCGGTCCATAGATCTTCCATTGATGATGGTTTGATCATGCCCGAACAAAGGGGAATCCTGACCATGCGCGAGGGGAAACCCGGATCCAGGGATCCCATTCCGATGGATGCCGTTCCACCACTGATCAACAGATTTCCCCCTATGTTGTTCAATAATATCGGAGGAGCTACCCTGATTCCGAGATCGTATCCTCGATCCCTGGATAATGAAAGGGCGGCTGAAGCCCGGACAAGCTGGTCCTCGCGGAGGTCCTGAAGGGAAAGGAGGTGGTCTCCGGACCCGATCCTTCCTTCAACGGATTCGTAAAACGATCCTGGCCCCCCGGGATACGGTCTAATCCACCCCGGTGAGATGATCAACCTGATCCTGTCCCCCGCCTTAAGCTTCCGGAGAATGGATGTGAAATCGATCTCTCCCGATGAATACAGTATTGTTGATTGGTCCTCCGGCAAGAGATCACTCACAGGGTCGAGCGGATCGATCACGGATATATCGAGATCAGTGAAAATATCCGGTTCATTGTAATTTATTGCCCCGGAAGGGAAGGATGCGAATTCACCTTCCGGATCGGATGTGGCATCCATGAGGTCGAGAAAATCCCGGGAGTCATGAATTTGTGTGATCCCATCCGGAATTATCATTCTCAGCATCTCTTCCGCCGCACAGGGAGATGGGAATTCATAACCGAAAACGACCGGAAAGGAACATCCCCCCATCGATGCCCCGGGGGAATACAATGATAGGATGATCCGCCTTCCTCCCCTGATAATAGTTGCTGGATCGTAGTGGATATTGCTCTCGAGATGGTAAATGCGGGCTCCTCGGTTTCCAAGGAAGGATGCTGTCCGAACCCGGTCTTCCCTCGCTTCCGCGCCTCCGAGGATCTCGGACACTTCGGACCAGGGTTTGTTCAGGTAGATCATCTCAACATCGAAACCGTCATCCAAGTGAATTGATACGGCTTCCGCGAATTGTATGTCCTCAACGAAAGAGGACCAAATCCTGAGATCTCCCTCCGTCCCGGCCCATGAAAGGGCGGACGCAAGATCCGGTAAAATCGTGAAGTTACACCTGTTCGAACCGGAATTGAACTTACTGGTATCGGGCGAGGTCCCGGTTCCGGTCAATTTCCAGACGGGGCCGGCATCCGATCCATCCGTTATTCTGCCGATTATGGAATTCCTCGGGGGGATACCCATATCCGATCCGTGCCCCCACGATACGCAATCGACGGCCCGCCTGCCCGGGTCGAGCAGGAGAATAGTTCCTCCGTCGTCGGGCATTATCAGCTCGGGATAGCCCGATATCCTGCATCCGGGGATGATGGAGCCCCCGTCCGAATTTGTGTTCCAATCCGTGCACAGATCCGGCAGGAAGCCGTTAATATCGTAATATGCCGCGGGATCACGCGATATCACGATCTCCCCGTTTTCATCGGTATATGTACCGTTTGGGATAGTGGCCAGATATCCACCGCACAGTAGCGTGCAGCCGGAAATATCCGATCCTGGGATTTCCGATCTTATGATTATTAACTCTCCCGTCCCGTCCGATCCCGGCCTCGGCATGAATGACTGGATTTGGACCTCTGCAGAGATCACATTCCAGTCAAGGGATGTGTTTGTATCGATCGGAAAGCCATCGACATCCCTTCTCCTGAACATGGTTGTCCCGTAGGTCGTCTCGATGTGGCAATCATCGACGGGAACGAAACCTGCCGCCCGGGAAACTGATCTGACCGATACGGTATCGATATCATGTCTGTATCTTGAGATGAATGATACCACTCCGGTCCCGGAAGGATCGGGAGCATCGCCGTCAAGCGCCATTCTGATGTTTACCGGTCCGGATCCATCGATCCTGAAGGTGAGGTCCGCATCATCGGTTCCCGATTCCCCTTCATCACCCCATGCGATCCCTATGGTCCCGCCTGCGCCGATGAAGGTATTTTCGGGGAAGAACGCATGATCTGTTCCGTCGGAAATCCCGGCCCAACTCAAATCGATCGGGTCATCCGTCGGATTTTCGATTTTCAGGTATCTGCCCTTCTCGGTCACGTTCCAGAGGATCTCGGATATGGCGATCCCCCTCATTCCGGGGGGAAGCACAGAAGGTATGATCGTGATGTCGAAAGAGGCACGATTGTTGGATCCATTGATCTCAAGGCCAATCGATTGGCCGATGATCATCAGCTCGATCGAATAATTTCCGTCCATGTTTATCGTGTCCAGCCGAAATGAGAACTTCCTTCTTGAGGATGGTGCGATATCTGTGAACGATACCCCGTTCTCTGCTGAAATGTCGACGCTCCCGTTACTGTCGTAAACGTTCAGTCCAAGATCCGCATTCCCAAAAGCCCAAGGAACTGAAAATCTTTATTTATTTAGATGACAAGATGAAAGACATGAAGATCAGAATGTCTTCAGTCCAAATCACACAAAGGCAAAAAACACTTGTTCCCTAGATGGCCCACTC
>JBLIRG010000089.1:0-9718 GCA_049472195.1 Thermoplasmatota archaeon | reverse complement strand
TATTATCTTTATCGATTATGCCCTCCCTGAATACTATAGATGAAATATGACCTTCCCCTGTAGCTCGAAAACTAACGATAACTCTTTTTTGATTCATTCCTCGCAAATCACCCTGATCAGGATGCTCAACAATAACACGTTTATTCTGAAATTCATCTCTCTTCTGATTTTTCCCGGCATCCGGTCAGGCCACATTTATCCACCGATCAATGATTCCCTCTGCATCTTATTCAGATTTTTTATTTTGTATATAAGAATGATGCCGATGTCCCAAAAATGTCCAGGGGAAGTCCCACGATTTTTATAATAAATATCAGAAACATAGATCACCGCGGGATATCCGGGGATCCCCAATGAAGGAGATCGCAGTCCGATCTCCTTCACAGGTCAGACGGGGATGGGCACATGAAAACGATGAAGAAGAATCAGATCACCGCGGGTTTGCTCTTACTGGTAGTTATGCTTCCTTTTCCTCTGCTCCGCATAATATCCGGGATCGGATCCGTGCCGTCGAACGAATCGATCACATCCTGGATCATTTTTTCCGTGATATGCTCGGCTCTGCTTATGATCATAATAAACACCACCGACACATTCAAGGGAAGGAACGATCAGTACTGATCGTCAATCCCGGCCTTGCATCTTAAAATCCATCTTCCGGATGATCATACTTCAGGATCCGTTCAGGCTGCTTTAGCCTTTTCCTTCCGCTTCTGCATCTTCCTCTTCCCCTTGGCCCAAAGGACCAGTAGGGCAGGAAGGACGATAAGGGACGACAGGAACGAGTATAGGATCGAAAGAGCGGTCACTATCCCGAACTGCTGAAGCGGTGGCATTATGGAAAGGGAAAGAAGGCCGAATCCGGCGATCGTTGTCGCGGCCGCTCCGAACAGAGCGGTCCCTGTGTTCATTATCGTTTCCTTGGTCGCAACCTCCAGGTCCTCGGTCTTCCTGGCATCCTCAACGAACCTGTGCGTTATATGTATACCGTACGTGATCCCCAGGCCGACGGTAAGTGAGCCAATGGTCACCGTCATCATGTTCAACGGGATCCCGACAATATACATGGTTCCCGTGATCCAGATGACGCAGAATATCATCGGGAGGGTTGCCACCGCTCCCAGTAGAATCGCCTTCTCCTCGATGAAGAACACTATCGTGAGAACGAGAAGGGATACGAACATGGTTATCACAAGGGAACGGATCTGTGAATTGGTCAGTGTATCCGATATCACCGCCATCAGTATCGAAGATCCGGTAACGCGGACATTGTTCACTCCGGATCCAAGCAGATCCTCGATCGGATCGATGATCTCGTTGAGCTGGTCCATGAGTTTGAAGGCCTCTTTGTCGTTTTCGGTCATCACCGTGATCGTGAGGATCCCCTGTGTATACTCGCCGTTCTCCCTGTGGATGAACTGCATGGCCAGCGATTTGTAGCTGTCGTAATACATGTCGAGGACGCGCTTGATATCATCTGATGTGGAGTTCTCCCTGGGGAGAGAGGTCATGGAATCGAAAACGTTCGAATACTCCATCGAGAATTCTCCCATGGGATTGGAGATCGCCATGTCCCTCAGCGAGAACAAGATGAAACCCGACTTTGGAAGACCGCTCTGTCCCTCCATAGGTATAAATTCCGAATTCAGTTCCGCCGCCAGCTCCAGGGATCTGTGCATCGATCTGAGAACGTCGGGATCGGTAAGATTTCCGTTGACGAGTATGATTCCCTGCTCATCTCCGGTCCCGAACTCGAAGTTGTTCATGAGATAGTTTATATCGTCCGACACCTCGAGATCGTCGGGAAGGAAGTCATTTATATTGAAGGTCATCTCGTTCTGCACGGCAGCGGTAAACATACCTCCGGTTATGATCAGGGTTATGATCAACACGATAACGGGCCGCCTCTCGGACATAACGGCGAAACTGGAGAAAACGGTGTTCAGGATCTTCACTCCGCTGGATTTCTTCCCGTCACTCTGGTTATTCCCCTCCTTGATCCTGCCGAAGAGCGGTTTCTTCTTTTCCGCCCTCCTGACATCCCTGATCCTCTTGACAGCGGGCAGGAAGGTCAGCATGATTATGAAACTTGCCAGAATCCCGATCGCGGCGAGAACGCCAAACTGCATCACCAGACCTATCGGGGAAGCCAGGTTGGACATGAACGCCATAACGGTGGTGAACGTGGCCAGAAGCAGAGCCATTCCCACGGAGCCGCTCATGCCTTTTATGGCATCCCTCACGGTCCTTCCCTTCCGGACCTCCTCCCGATACCTCATAGTGATATGGATTCCGTAATCTATTCCAAGGCCCACGATCAGCACTGGCACCGCTGTTATCATCGGGTTTGTGGAGAATCCGAGCAGGGATCCCGCCCCATACATCCAGATGATGGCCATCATGAGGCCTCCCAGGTTCAGGAGGACATCGATTACGGACCGGTATATTATCGAAAGGATGATCACGACCAGAACCACGGCGGCAGGCATCAGTATCATCATGGAGCTGTTGCTCGCATCCATGATCTCGTTGTTGATTATCTCATTTCCCAGGGGCGAGTAGCTCATATCCGTCTCGTCATCGAAATCCTCTATCAGGGATGCGATCGATTTCTCGATCTTTAGAAGCCGGTCGGGATCATCCATGGACATCCTGTTGAGTGTGTAGTTCAGGCTGATCGAGAAGAGACAGCCTTCCGCGGAATAGGAACCGACTCCCGGATCGTAATCGCTGGTAAGGTAGATATCGAACACGTAGGTGGATGCGTAGTATCCCTGAACGATTCCGGAGATCGCGAGCGGATTTCCCCTGGCAAGGGCAATGTCGATCTTCTCCTGGAGGTCATCCCTTATCTCCAGCAGATCCACCCGGAGCGACTCCAGATCGGAGATCGATACGTTCGATCCCTGGATTTCCCCCCCCGATATTATTGAATCGAGGACTTTCAAGACGCTGTCCAGGTTATCGACGGATCTCGATGAAATCCCGATGTAGGCCATCGAGTTGACGGTCCCGTTCGTTATATCCGGCGACATGACGTCGTAGTTGACCAGATACTCTACCTCATCCTTCAATTCCTGATCCGTTTCGAAGGTCCCGTAGTAGTCGTGAATATCCGGAGTCACAACCGGAGATAGATCTATAGCACCAGTCTCTTCGAAGTATTCTTCAACGACGCCGGAGAGATCCTGAAAGGCTGCTGTCTGATTCCCGGTCCAGATCGATCCTTCAACCCGGGAATTGAAATCGGACACGGATTCATTGATCGAGAGGGAGGCCTGGATCATCTCTCCCATGGATATTCCCAGGTCGATCATGGATTCCCCGCTGTCAACGGATGTTCTCATGGAATGGAGTGCGGTGGCAGGCGAATCCGGATTGGCAGTCATGGAACTCTCATCCTGCCATATTTCGAACGTCTCGTTCGCCCTGATCCTGTCCGAAAGCTCCACGAGATCCCTCATACTGTCCACGGTCAGCATATCCCCGTCGGGATCCTTCACCAGGGTCATAAGCGGGTAATTGCTCGTGAAAACCTCCTCGTACTGGGTCCAGGCCTGGGCGACTTCCATGTCGGGCATGAAATCTTCCGTGTCGAAACTCTCCTCCATGCCCACGATCGCCATCTGAAGGACGGCAGCGGCTGTTATTATCAGGATTATCGAAATGGTAATCCACGGATGTTTGTTCACGATGCTGCCGAGACGTTCCATGAGCGTATTCGCCACCCCGTTTCATGTGAGTTGGATATGATATTTAATCCTTATGACTAAATAATACAAATTTGATATTGAAAATTTTTTCTTTTGGCAAATATTGTCAAGAATTTGTCCAATAATGAAAATTTTTATCCGATATCATACCCCTCGACGATCCCAATGATGAGGTCATATTATAACTTATTTGTCACAATACTGTATCAACATACGGCTCACCGATATAATATCGATATTTTAATACCAGTATCCCATATCAAAACCTCGATGGCAGTGCCTGATGACGTCCCTTCCCCGGACTATGATCTCGGGAACGATATCGGGAATATGGAAGGCATCCGTTCCGGGATAACTAGGATAGGGGATACCGAGCATATCGAATATACCGGGGAGTTCTGGACCTCCAAGCAGAGGCAGGGATCCTCGATCCATGAGATCTCCTACAGGGCATGCTTCAAGCCCCAGCTTCCCGGTTTCTTCATCAAACGGTTCTCCAGCCATGGAGATGTGGTTCTGGATCCCTTCAGCGGCAGGGGGACCACCGTCATCGAGGCAGGCCTCCTGGGAAGGAAGATCATATCAAATGACATCAATCCCCTAAACGACATACTGACCCGGCCGAGGCTGGAGATACCCGATATCGAGATCATCGAGAAGGCCCTGAATGACATAGATCTCGATGATCCGCCGGATATGGATCCCGATCTGTCCATGTTCTTCCATCCCGATACACTCTCCCAGATCCTCGCACTTAGGGAATATCTGAGAGAACGAAAGGAAGACGGAGTCGAGAACGGTGCTGACAGGTGGATAAGAATGGCGGCCACCAACAGGCTGACGGGGCATTCCAGGGGATTCTTCTCCGCTTACACCCTCCCCCCGAACCAGGCTGCCTCCAGAAAGAGCCAGCTGAAGATCAATAAACGAAGAGAGCAGGAACCCCCCTACCGCGACGTCAAGGAGCTGATCCTTAAAAAATCCCGATCCCTTCAGAGAAATATCACCTCGGGACAGCGAAAGAGATTGAGGGAATGCTCGACGTCTGCCCTTTTCATGAGGAAGGATGCCTCGGATATGACCCGGATCCCAGATGAGACGGTTGCGCTGACAGTAACATCTCCGCCTTTTCTCGACATCGTCCAGTACAGATCCGATAACTGGCTGAGGTTCTGGTTCAATACCATAGACGAGGGGAATGCCGGAAGGCTGATCACCGTGGAGAGGAGCATCGAGAACTGGGGATCGAAGATGAGGTCGGTCCTGTCCGAACTGTTCAGGATCACCAGGATCGGCGGTCATGTCGCATTCGAGGTGGGTGAGGTCAGAAAGGGGAGATTGAGGCTGGAGGACATAATCGTGCCCGCCGGACTTGACGCTGGTTTCGAATGCATCGGAATAATCATCAACGCCCAGAGGTTCACCAAAACGTCGAATATCTGGGGAATAGACAACAACGAGAAGGGAACGAACACGAACAGGATAGCCGTGCTCGGAAAGATTTAATGACAAATAGATATAATGATAAATCAAAGCATAATACAATTATAAGAGCTCAATAAATTTCAGTTTTTAACCGTTTATTCAGACGTTTTGTCCGAAATATATATGATAGGGGCGAGAAATGAAAATATTAATAGTCAAAGAATGATCAGGTATCATGACATTTCTGCCGCTCTCGGATAATGAGAGAAGGGTCATGCTGTCCATCATGAAGAACCCTGAGCACAGCGATAAGGACCTCTCCGAGTCCATCGAAATGAACCTGTACACTTTCAACAAGATTAAGAACGCCCTCGGCAGAAAGGATCTGATGAGAAGATACATCGTTCCCAACTACAACCTGACGGGATTCGAGCTCATGGCGGTAACCTCCGGAAGGAATATCGACAACTTCCTGAATCCTTCATCCAACCGGGAATTTGTCGGATCATTGCACAAGGAGATACCCACCAGATTCCTTTTCACTCTCATGGAGCATCACCAGGGATTGGGGATCCACGCCCTGGAGGACTATACCAGCCTGAAAAGGGGGCTTCAGATGAAGCAGGCCATCATCAACCGGCTCCAGATAAAGGTTGGTGAGATGTCGCACACCCTTTTCTCGTTCAGGGACGCGGATTTTCCGAGATTCTTCGACCTGGAACCCCTGATGGAAAGGGTATACGGCGAAGGGCTCCGGATTCCGAAGCTCGAACCCGAGAATCCGGCACAGAGAATGTGCTCGATTACATGGAGGGATTTCTTCCACATACCCGCCGGGGACCGACCCGATCTCGACGAGTTATCAAGGAAGGTCCTGCTGAACCTGGTAAAATATCCGGACAGAAGCGACAAGACCCTGTCCGAGGATCTCGGGATAAGCAGGTACAAGGCCCGGAAGATCAGGGAGGAGCTCTTCGTCGACGGGTTCGTCAAGACAACGGTCATACCGAACTATTTCGAGCTGGGGTTCAAGGTTATCATGTTCGCTCATTTCAGTATAAGGAACATTGACGATGTGAGGGAATTCCTCGCACCGCTTGAGGAGGGAGGTTATCCGAGGATCATATTCCTGGTGATGGATGAGCTGGAGGGGGCGGGCATGGGCCTTTTCCCCGATCTGGAGGAGGCGACAAGGATGTATCAGAAGATACAGATGATGCTGGGCGACTCAAATGCAATGGATCGGAATCCGACCGTCCAGATGATCTCTCTGCCCAACTGCGACATAAAATCTCCTTTCTTCTTCTCCAAACCCCTCGAGCACATGGGCTGCTGGGATATCGACGTTAAAGCGCTCCAGAGAATGCTTTGATTCACTCGGGTTTCAGTATCTCTACCGGGCAGTCGGCAAGCCTGCTGAATTCCTGGGCGTTTTCAATCCCTCCGATTATATCTCCCCAGTGCATCGGAATTGCCTTCTTCGGTTTGATGAGGCCGACGGCCTGAGCGGCTTCGGACGGGTCCATCGTGTAGGTTCCGCCCACCGGTAGGAGGGCCACATCGACACCGCCGAGCTTTCCCATCTCGGGAATCCTGTCCGCATCTCCGGAATGATAGATCCGGTAGCCCCCGATATCCACGACGTAGCCAAGCCATTGGTTGCTTTTCGGATGGAACTCCTTCTTCGGATTGTATGCGTGAATTCCCTCGACCGCGATCCTCCCGACATTCTTCCTGTCCCCGGGTGAGATCTTGACCGCGCCTTTTACCTGTTCGACGACGTCTGAGGGGCCCACTATGACGGTGTTCCGTTTCCTTATCTTGTTGATATCGTCCATGCTGAGATGGTCGAAGTGTGAATGAGTTATCAGGATATAATCCGCGGGAACAGTGTTCTTCAACTTCCACGGATCGATATAGATAACACCCAGATCACTCTCAATTCTGAAAGAAGCATGCCCCAGCCATACTATCTTAGGTTCCATATGTACCACCTTGTACAAGTGTTGAATAATGAGGTGGATTTATATGGTTTTCTAGCAAAATTCTGAAAGTCGATAATAATTCATTCCTCATATCCTTCATGGCTTGATCTTGTTTCCGCAAGCAGGGCACTCCGCGATCTCACCGCCGTAATCCATGCCGGAATGACCGCATTTCGGACATTTCACCCGGAGGAAGAAATCCTCAAGCCATGCATCCCTCACATCCTTTTCATCAGCTGCCACGGCACGGTCGAGTATATCGTTTTTCTTCCTTGTCGTCGCCAGCGCCCTGAGAGCCTCGGCCGTGGATCTCTTGACCTTGACCTCCTCTTCCTTGGGAGGAGGCCTCAGTATCCATGCGAGGGGTATCGCCGTCACTATTCCGGCGAAATGGGCGAAGTGGTTGACCTGATCGTCGGGATTCAGAAGGAGCATGACGACAGATATTCCGAGATAGATCAGGATTATTATCTGGATGGACCATTTCCTGATCAGGATGAGAGGAAAGAACACCTTGTCCCGGGGATACAGGTACCAGTAAGCCCCCAGGATTCCCATGATCCCGGCCGAGGCCCCGATGGAGACCTGATTGGACGCCTGGCCGAGAACATCGAACTCGGAGGTAATCATCACCAGGCAGCTTGCCAGGATCCCCGATCCGAAATATATCACGAGGAATCTCTTCCATCCCACCTTGTTCTCGAACTGGATTCCCAGAAAAAGAAGTCCCGCCAGGTTGAACAGCACGTGAAGGAAGTCAGCGTGAATGAACATCGACGTGATGAAGCGATGAAGCTCAAGGGAATCCACCACCCCCTCGGGCCAGAAGCCCAGATCCATCCATACGAACACTTTGCTGCCGTGGAGGTCCCCGCCGATAAACGGAAGATCGCTCGTGATGGTATTTGTCAGTACGAATTCGATGATGAACACTGCCAGGATCGAGATCGAAAGAACAATGGATGCCGGGATCCCCTTCTTCCAGGGAAGAAGCACCAGCAGTATAAGTGAGATGATTATCATCACGGAAACGATTATGGTCGGGACATTGGAGTATATCTCGATCAAGGACCTTCCACCTCCCTGCCCGCTTCCTCCGATCTCACCGTTCCATCGGGATTTATCTCACCTTCGACGATCCGGGTCGACGATATCTTCAAGCCACCCTGGTCGAGGACCATGTCCAACTTGAATACCTTCAGGGGAGGAAGGTTTTTCTCCCTTCTCCTGCTGTTTATCTCCTCCACCGCGCTTTCCGTCTCCGAGGAGACCACTATGGAATCGATCGAGGCATCGTCTGCAAATCCGATCCCGTCATCGATCATCCTGATCTCGTACGATTTTCCGAACTCCTTCGATAGCTCTTCCAGGAACCTATGAATTACATCATGTCTCCTGGCATAACCCTCGACCTTCCTCGTCCTGTTCCTTGAGGCCATTTCGTCTCCCGTCAATCCCACCATTACATGATCGCCACGGGCAAAGGCCTCTCTCAGAAGTACCTTGTGTCCCCTGTGAAGCGGGGAAAACGTCCCTCCTATGCAGATGTTCGTCCCTGATCCGCCGGTCATTCCGCTACCCTTGTCCCTTATACTCCGCCTATCAAGAGCATGAACAGTATCAGAAGAATGGCCCCTATGAACGGCAGCCACATTATCTGCTTCTTTCTCTTGACCATCTTCTCGAAGGTCGTTCTGCATGTCGTGGAACAGAATTCCCGATCGGGAGGAATTGACAGGCCGCAGTTATTGCAGTGTTTGTGCTCGGGTATCGGTTTGAATTTTTCCTCCGGTTCTTCATGATCGGATATGACCTTCTTCCTCTTCTTGTGGGACCTCTCCTTGGGTGATTTCTTCTTTGTGGGTGCCATCAACTGTCACCATCCTTAACAGGTTCTATTATCGTACCCCTGAACTCCATTCCTGTAATTGCACCCTTCACCGAACCAAGATCCCTCCCGTTCAGGATTGCGGTGGGTATCCGGGACCTGTGGATTATTCTGGATGCAAGCGGATCCATAGGGGAATGGGATCCGGCGGACCTGCTCACGGTCGATACCAGATCAAGGAGCTCTGCCGTCGTCATCGATTCGAACCTTTCGGCCCCTTCATGGATATCGGGATCGGCCGTGTAGACCCCGTCCACGGAAGTGAGATTGAGGAACAGGTCCGCCTTCCACCGCTCCGCGATCAGGGCCGCAACCGTATCGGTTGTATGTCCTGGATGGGTGCCGCCCCCTATCGTCACCGGAAAAGATGCTGATCCCAATAGGGCTTCCTCGACGGTCTCGAAGGGTTTCGGATAGGAGGAGCCCTTCATGGAGGATATGAGAAGGTAGGAATTCAGCCTGGTAGCCGATATTCCGATCCAATCCAGGGTTGCCTCGTCGCTTCTCAGATCCCGCCCGATCCGGATATATTCCCTGGCCGTCCGGCCTCCACCCGTAACGATGATAAATCTATGATCCCGTGATATGCCAAGTATGAGATCGGCCATTTCCCGGATGTAATCGACCATAAATTCTTCGCCCAGCCCGGGCAGCACCGAGGTCATAAATTCCACAAACTCCTCGTATTCAATGGATACAAAAGCGGA
>JBLIRG010000088.1:0-9855 GCA_049472195.1 Thermoplasmatota archaeon | reverse complement strand
ACTGTAATGTGCAGTGAAGATATCACCAATCCGATCAATATTAGAGATACAGCTACCGCTCTGTAATTCAAATTAATTCACCCCTATCAGGAAGAACTACTGTGAAAATGAGGCCATGGTATATACCTTTTATAATTATCATTTGATATCGGCCCAATCATATCGAATCGAAGGATTGAGTTTGACAGAAAGAGGAAATAATGAAATATCCAAATCGGTGAAAGTATCGTAACTTTTTTCTAATGGTCAACGTTCACCGGTTCCAATGACCATCAAGATCTTCATCACCGGGGGAACCTTCGACAAGGAGTACAATTACATCACCGGTCAACTCTACTTCAAGGATACGCATCTGAAGGAGATGCTCAAACTGGGAAGATCCAATCTCGATGTGGATGTCAGAACGCTGATGATGGAGGATAGCCTCAGCCTGACCGATGAGGACAGACAGCTCATCGTGCACAACTGCAGGAAGACCCCACACGACCGGATCCTGATAACTCATGGAACGGACACCATGACGGAAACAGCGAAGTTCCTGGCGGACTCCATCAAGGACAAGACCATAGTGATCACCGGGGCCATGATCCCGTACACCTTCGGAAGCTCGGACGGTCTGTTCAATCTGGGGAGCGCCCTCGCATTCGTCCAGTCGATGCCCCCTGGAATTTACATTGCCATGAATGGACAGTGCTTTGACTGGGACAATGTCAGGAAGAACCTGAAGACCGGATTCTTCGAAGATCTGGGAAAGGGATCTGCGGTTTGATCTGGAAGGTGTGAGAATGATAATCGGTGAAATAGATCTCGATGATGAACTCGTCATGGAAAACATGATGGGGCCCAACGCCGTGAGAATACTGGAAGAGATGACGAGAGACATGGACCTTCGGAAGGGGATGAGGATCCTGGATCTGGGCTGCGGGAAGGGGCTGACCTCGATCTATCTGGCAAGAAAGTTCGGAGTCACGGTCTATGCAACAGATCTCTGGATCAGCGCCACCGAGAATTTCAACAGGTTCAGGGCACTCGGATTGGAGGATCTCATCATACCAATCCACGCCGAGGCTCACGAACTGCCCTATGCCGAGGGATTCTTTGATGTCATCATCTCGGTGGATTCCTTCCATTATTTCGGCCATGAAGAGGGATATCTTGACAAGCATCTCGCTCCCCTTCTGAAGAGTGGTGGACGGATCCTTGTGGGTGTTCCCGGGCTTCGGAAGGAGTTCGACGAGGGGATCCCGGAGGAGATGAGGCCTTTCTACCAGCTTGATTACAATTTCCACACCTGTGAGTGGTGGAAGGCCCACTGGGAGGCCTCCGATCTTGTTGAGGACATCAGATGCCGGGAACTGGACTGCCACGAGCAGGCATGGGAAGATTGGCTCTCATGTGACAATGAGTATGCAATACAGGACAGACCCATGATGGAAGCCGACGGCGGCAGATATTACAACACGGTAAGCTTCAGTGCTGTCAGGAAATGAGCTTTTCTTTGGAACCCACCATTTTAAACTGGTAAATAATTAGTTATAATGGTGGGCCAACCCGAATTGCTAATCAACTCCCATCAGTTTGATGTTTAAAGATCATCAATGTCCAAGAGTTTATCTTTAGGTGACTCCTCCACCTTTTCCATTTTAATATTCATTACCTTTCTATTGATATCCGTTTTGATGGATCTGATCCGCTCTATGACGTCAAGACAGAACATCTCCCAACTGGGAATGATCCTTTCTCTGCCACCTTTGCCCACCATTGAAGCAAAGCCTCTTGCTTCTTGTGACCTGTCTGAAATCCGGGATATAGTCTCGACCGACCCTTCGATGAAGCTCAGAGGGTCAACTCCCTTCTTCTGAGCTATCAAGGATAATTTCTTCATGATCAGTTCATTATCCCGGTCCAGATCGAGGAGCATTTCAAGGTCGTAAACATCCTTGAATCTCTCCCTGCCAAATCCGTGAACGTTGCAAGTTGCCAGTATCTTGTCTGCTATCAGGTCCTCGACACTCGAGTGTATCACATTTGTTTTAAATTCCGGTCTCTCGAATTCAACAATGATAAATGCCGCATCCTTTGAAATTGGTTTTATGGCAGGCAGCCATGCATTCTTGAAATTGATCTGTATCCTTTGATCGATCCCCTGGATACTGTCGTTTCCCACCTTTATCATTTCATTGAATCGGGTAGGCATTCTTCTGATGAATGTCATTGTGCCTGTCTGGTCATCGGTGTACATGAACTCGATAGAGCCGAAATTGATGCCTCGTATCTCTGCGGTCCTTCCTTTTCTAATCGAGGTCATGTTGATATCTTCAATGATATCCTTAATAGAATTGGGATTTCCGGCCATTGAATTGAAATCGAGGTCAACCGAAGCTCTTTGGTATCTCCCTGGTAGCCATGATTGAACACAAGTCCCCCCCTTAAAAGTAAAGCTATCCACATTTTCGAACAGAGATAATGAGTCATAATGCCAGAACATGATCTCGATAGATCTTGCGGGGATGCCTGTTTCTTTCTGGATCGACCTCAGTCTATCCTGAGTTATCTGCTTCCTTTTCCATGCCTTGACGATCCCGAGGACCTCAACTTTTTCGTCATGTGTAAGTTCTATTCTCATCGTTTCACCCCAGGACCGTGTTCAGGGCCAATTCAACAGACCTGGCAACTTCAGGATCCGGTTTTCCATTGAACTTGACTGCCTGACCTATATCTGTCACTCTATCCGAGATGATCGTCAAGGCTTGAGAGAAGATGTTCTTCACACCCAAATCCTCTGCATATTCCATAAGTATTCGAAGATCAAGGGATCCACTAAGGATATTCTGCACCATGAGAAGGAATATCGGATAATAACCGCATTCTTGCTCCTTTATGGAATCGACGATCGCTGTCTCCACGGATGAGAGCCAAACATCGACACCCGATAATGTTGTTCTCTGCACATTTTTTGGGATCCTCTCCGTTCCTTTCCATTTGATACTGTGTTCTGTACACAATGCGACTGCATCGAGCATTCGTTCTTTCCTTGTATCGATTCCCTTAACAAAGATTAGAATGCATTTCTCATCCACATCGATTGGCATACCATTCTGACATGCACTGGCATAACCGGTGATGTAATAATCAGCACCCAGGATCCGGTCTATGGAACGGAGGACCGTCATCATATCTTTCATGTGATCCTCGGTGAGCAGAAATAGATCCCTCAATTGATCGATGTATGGAAAGTCGTGGTCTATTGAAACCTTTCCATCTGCTTCTTTCAGGGCTCCTATGGCGATCAATTGGTCTGTTTGCTCATAAACGGACCTGATCCCGGTTCCAGTCGATTTCACTATTTGGTTTCGAGACAGTGATCCTTCCTCCGTCATCAGAAGTTTTAGAATTCTTATCTTGGTCCTCGTACCAAGTAATTGTTCTATGAACGAGGTTCTGTTCATGAAATGATATGATTTTATCCATTTAAATAGTTTACTACAATTAGTAATATTTTTGAATATTTACTAAAAATTGTAAATAGCTGTTTGTTCTTTTATATTTGGTGCACACTTATAGATGTGCGCCTTATTTAAAAGAATGAAAAAATATTGAGGGTTGAAAATCTTAAAAAAATATGATTAAATCCAAAATGACTTAGCGTAACCATGAATATGGCTTATACAAGAAGATGATTAGGCCAACCCGGATCTACGACACGGAGAATTAAACATTGATTAATCTCCTTTGTCTAACCAATATCGAGAATTCAATCAGATCGGATCTGCAATTCTCCTTCAGATAAGTATTTTTAATAGAATTGGGTGATCCGGATCGTTGACTAAAAAGATCATAAAATGGTTAGTACCGTTTTTAGTCATACCAATAATTTCACGTTAATCAGATCGGGTTGGCACGTTTGGACATTAATTCGGAACCCACCATTTTAAAATCGTAAATATTTAGTTAAAATGGTGGGCCAACCCGGATTTGAACCGGGGACCTCTCGGTTATCAGCCGAGTGCTCCACCAACCTAAGCTACTGGCCCAGAAATAAGGTTGGTGAGGCCCCTATGTGCATTTTCCATTTAAAGATTTCTTCTATGGATCAGGACCTCACCGATCACGGATTTCCATCAACGGGATCAGTTACCGGAACCGCCTTCCTAGGGCGCTTCCACGTTCTCCTCCTTGATGATCGCTTCCTTGTATTTCTTGTTCTTGTCATAGTACATATACCCGAGGACCGCCGCACCGATCACAGCGATTACTGCCAGGATGATCCACCAGTTGAATCCTCCCCCTCCACCACCGGCGGGTTCCTCCTCGGTCAGGCTGTGGATCTCCCTGAGATCGTAGATGTACCTGGTCATGTTGATGAATGTCCCGCTCGATCCCGTTTCCAGGGGTTTCCATGTGGCCACGCCGGCATGGGGATCCTGTTCCGGGATATCGAATTCCCCCTGGGAGAAGCTCAGGTTTACCGATACGGTGAACTCGGTCCTCACCTCCTTGAACTGGGACTCCCTGAAACGATCTCCCAGGGACCAGTCTATACCAACTCCCTCGACGTTGACAGACCAGTACCTGCCGGAGTTCCCTCCGACCGGAACATCCGAGGTCCGGTGGTCCGTGAAGAACTCGCCTGACTGGGTCCAATCCGCCCTTCCGTCTCCATCCCAGTCGATGTTGGCATAGAGCGACGCGATCCTGTTTCCGTCCGTATCCCAGGGATCGTAGGAGAAGTCGAGGGTCAGGGTATCGGCTCCCTCGGGGATGTAAACGAGCTTCGAGGTGTCGTGGTTAACCGGGATCGGCTGGCTGGTCTGATTCGCAAACCTCGACCACTCCCCATTCCATGCCGCATAAACGCTGTTCGTCTCGTATGTCACTTGCTCCATTTTCATAGTCCCCTCGTACTGGGCTATCGCATCCCTGATGCATGCATTCGGGTGATCGGGGGATCCGTCCCTGTCGAAATCCCTCTCGCGCAGCTCCTTGAGCGCGAGTGCGATCCCCACCGCCCTGTCCACCTGGACTATGCCGTAGCCCTGAGCGAAATCGAAAGGCGCGTCATTCCATCCGGTGGAGTTAACGTGAGGTATGTAATTGGACGCAAGAGGCTCCTCGCCGTCCGACGGCTGAACGTATTTTGCGGACGCCTCCAGGATCAGCTCAACTTCATGGACAAGGTTCCTCTCGTCTCCGGTCCAGTTATTGGCCAATTTCTCCTCGTCGGCATCCTCGTATATGTGGGACATTCCCAGTTTAGGATAAGCCTCGAACAGAAGGGCAACAACACCAGCGATGTGGGGTGTGGCCATCGATGTCCCGGAGATCGCGAAGTAATAGGGATCGATCTCGGAGAGATCGCCTCCCGTCTTGGTGCTCATGGATATGAATGTCCTCCTGGCCGCCGTGGACCATATACCGACTCCCGGTGCACCGACGTCGGGATAGGTCGTTTCTATCCCGAGCTGCCCCCTCGAGGAAAAGCTGGCGACGCCGCTTCCGTCCCTTGCAAAGGCGGCCACGGCGATGTTGGAGGGAACGTTCCCGTAGGGATTGGTCTCGATCTCGGTTCCATCCCCGCCGGAGTTGGATGCGGCGAATACGACGACAACGTTGTTCTCGAAGGTGATCTTCTGGCTGATGATGGATATCGAATCCTCTGGATTGTAATCACCCGGTGAGGGGCCCCAGGAGTTGGATACCACCCTTATGGGATCGTCCCACTCGTAGGTATGCCCTGGCCTTGAATGCTCGTACACCCACTCCATTCCGCCCACCGCATTGAAGATCGATACGGCCTCCCCTGTGGAAAGCCCTATAAGCTTGGCATCCTTGGCGACACCGGCCCGGGCTCCGCCGGATGCATCCCCATTTCCCGCCACGGTTCCGGCGCAGTGGGTCCCGTGACCCGAGGAAGTATCGGCGTTCTCAACCTCCCTCCACACGAAATCGGAGTCCGATTTGTAGTTCTTCACGGTTTTCTCGCCGTAATCGAGATCCGGATGCCCTGCGTCGATACCAGAGTCCAGAACCACTGCGGTCACACCCGTTCCGTCGATCGCAGGGTGCTCGATGCTGACGGAATCGATTATCGGCGTGTCCCACACCTTCGATGCGTTGATGGTCGACGTGGTCTTCTCCATGAAGAGGTCCATTATCGTGTTGTTCTCGATCCAGAAGGTCCTGGGATATCTTGCGATCTCCTCGATGGACCTCAGGTTTCCCCGGGCGAATATCGCCGGAAGTGCGTTCATCTGATGGAGCACCTCGAGACCTGCCTCCTCGGCAGCCAGAATATCGCTGCCGGTAAGGGGCGGATAGAACTGTATCAACACCTCTATCCCGGCATCGGCACCGACCTGGGATACCGCCTGCTCAACCGAGATATCGATCTGAGTATGGGATACTCGATCCCCCATGTCATACCAGTAGTCGTTATCGAATCCGAAAGGAGTGTCATCCGGAAGGAGATCTCCTTCTGAGTTGAGGGTGAAAAGGCCGGAGGCTACCAGTACGCCCAGAACTGCGATCGAAATAATATACGGGGTCTTCATAAAGATCACGTCGGCAGAAGCCCCCAAGTTATTTTTATCAATTAAGTTTTCGGTTGATTTAAGTACGTCTATATTCAGCAAGTGTATGAGATATCGGGACCTATTTCCGGGATCTCACGGTGGAAATGATCTTTCTTGACAGGGTCGGATTGATCCCGGGGATCATCGTCAGATCGGCGGGAATGGCCTCGGAGAAATCGCCCCAGTGGGTGTAACCGGCCTCGTATATTCTCTCTGCCTTCTCCCTGGGTATGTTGAACTCGGCCGAGAATGCCTCGATCATGTGCTCCCTGTCAATATAATCTCCTGATAGATTCATCTTCTCCAGATCCGGATTGACCCCGTCCACGAGGGAGGATTCCGACATCTCCCTTGCTTTCTCCTCGAACTCCGGCTCCTGGGGGGACCTCTTCCGCTCCCTTCTTGATCTGATATAGGACCACAGGGAGAGGAGTACGCCTCCGAGAATGAAGGTAACTGCGATCCAGGCCGGAATGCTGTTGGTCATGATACCGGCCACGGTGCCCACGAGAAGGGCAATGAATATTATCAGAAGATAGTCGCGGAAATTCAAGGCAGATCGAGGTCGTTTACGTTTCTGTGATATATAATCATGTCGCATCCCTGTCCAGATCAGGCAATCAACGAGTTCAATGAAAAGTGATTTGTATTCCGATCCCTTGAGGAACGGCAAAGAGGTGCATTATATGCAGACGCCGTTCATCTCGGGGACACCCATAGTTTTCGGATGGGGGTCCATAGACGAGCTTGCCGATCACCTGCCCGGTGGAAAATGCTTCCTGGCTCTGGGGAGATCCTCAGCGGACGATCTCGGATTGGTCGAAAAAATCCGGGAGATAACATCAGGAAACCTGGAGATATTCAGGGGCATCGAACCGAACCCTCTCGATTCCACCGTGGAAAAGGGCGCGGTTTCGCTTGCCCGCTCGGAAGCGGATTTCATCCTCGCGGTCGGCGGGGGATCCGTTATAGATGCGGCCAAGGTGATGGGCGTGATCGCATCCCAGGGTGGAAGGTCCATTGATTATCTGACAGGGGGAAAAGTCCCTTCCGGACTCGGATATCCATTCATAGCCGTCCCGACAACTCCTGGAACATCATCCGAGATAACCCCTTTCGCCGTTGTGAGCGTTCCCTCGCTTGGAAACAAGATCGGGCTCCGGCACCCGTCCATGTACCCCTCTCTGGCCCTGATAGATCCCGATCTTACCGTGACCCTTCCTAAAGATCAGACCGCATCAACCGGTTTCGATATCCTCGCCCATGCATTCGAGAGCTACTGGGCCAGATCTGCAACCCCCGTGACAAAGAGCTTCACCCTTCGCGCGGTGGAGCTTCTCTCAGACCACCTCAGAGGCGCCTTCCAGGACGGGAATATCAGGGAGCATCGCGAGGCCATCAGCCTGGCGTCGGTGATGGCCGGTCTGAGCTTCTCGAACACGGGAACAACGATATGCCACGCGATATCATACCCGATAACGATGGACTCGGGACTTCCTCACGGAATGGCATGCGCGCTGTCCCTTCCCGAAACGTTCAGGATACTGGCAGAGAGAGAAGTGGCCGGCATGGAAGAACTGGCAAGGGCTTTCGGTTCGACCCCTTCCGATCTGCCCGATGATCTGAGGCAGCTCATGCTGGATCTCGGAGCTCCGACAAGATTGTCCGAGGCGGGATTCCGGGGCGGATTGAAAAGGATAGTCGGGACCGACCTGTCAGTTCTCCAGAGAAACCTGCCCGCTGCTCTTGATGATGAGGACATCTCCAGGATCGTCAGGTCCATGGAATGATCATCCGTACATGGACCTTGGAACCTCCGGAGCTTGGCCGGCTGACTTGGACGCCTGCTCCATAGCCTCCCTTATCGATGCCTCGAGGGCTTCGGCATCCCGCCTCAGAGGTTCCGGATCTATCTTGTGCTGCGGAATGAGTGCATCCACCACCTCGATCAATTTCACGGCCCCGTTGGAATCCGGGAACCTGGGATCGGCATCCGCAAGAATGCACAGCACCCCCTGATTCCGCTTCCTTGATTCCACAAGCAGAAGCCCCGATATTCCCATTACAACACCGTTTTGAACCTTCTCGATCTTGTATCGCTCGATCAATTTCATCATGGAGGGAATTGATCCTATTCCGTAGACACCTGCCTCATCCCCGTTCAACGTTCTGACCGTGGGTATGCCTTCGAATGATACGATCAGACCGCATTCCTTCTCCTCACACCAGTCGAGAATGGCCTTGGAGACATCGGACATCACCTCCTGCGGGATCGCGCTCTCCGAATACATGACAACCAGCTTTCCGCACTTATTGTCAGGTCCGCAAGGACCTGTCTTCGCGTAGATACGCAAAGGGGGAAGCGGAATACCGTCGATGATCACCGCCGCATTGGGCGCACCCGGATATGTTATCGATCCGACGTATTCGAGATCGAGCGCCTTGACAAGGTAGCTCGTTGCAATGGTGCTTATGACCCCTACGCTGGGAAATCCCTCTATTACCATTGCATTGGACAGATCGATGTCCTTCTCGAGTTCGATCTTCACCTCTCCTGTCATTCTGTTACCACCTTTCGACAGGATGGGCTACACCATACAAATAAATTTCACGAGAATCGGATATGTCTCGAATTCAGTCCAGGGCAAATTCGACTATGATGGTTGCAAGTATGGCGGATATGATGCCAAGGGCTATCGTGATGATATGCATCAACGACTCGAGCCTGGGTCTCTTTCTCCCCTTGAGGGAGATCGTATTTGCGGGCTGGATCTCCTTCGCCTTTAAAAGGGACATGTATGTACCGAGGATCCCGGACATGACGAGGACAACCAGTATCATGAGAGGATTCACCTCCCCCCTGATTATCGAGGTGATCATCAACCCGAGGATGGCGATAACGATAACCATCAGCCATATCAGGAATATCCCGCCCCTCTGATGAACCAGATAACGGCTATCGCCCTTTACGAACTCCTTCTTTATATCGGATTCCACCTGGTCGACCCAATCCTGCTTTCCCTCGATCACTATCTTCGCGGGCCTGTCAGGATCGAGGTATATGGAACAGCGTCCGAGGGCCGGCCAAGTGATCGTGTAATAAAGGTAGCTGGGCTCCGCGGGAAGCGAACCGACCTCCTTCATCAGATCCTCGAGGTTGTTGTACACGATCTCGCCATCTCCACGCGCGGCCCTGGACGTCGATCCGACAAACACGTCCCTTATCTCCCTGTCAGACGTGATCTTTACCGACATGTTCGGATTCTTGATCATGACGGCCTTG
>JBLIRG010000087.1:0-9928 GCA_049472195.1 Thermoplasmatota archaeon | reverse complement strand
GATTCAACGGAGGCCAGAAAAGGTGTCCAGGGAGGAGAATATATGAGGTCTATTCCTATTGAAGGTTCAACGATCCTTGCGATTTCTGCAACACCCATATAGCCGTTTGTGGTCTTAGAAACCCCTACCATTCCTTCTGGAGTGGCATTTATGAGAACATCGATCTTTCCCCTCATCCTGCCTACCGCCTTGAAATCAATGGATCCTATGCCTCCACCGAGATCGGATACCAATCTTCTGCAGAGATCTGCATTGCTCCCCGACAGGAACGTCTTGTAGCCTCTACCCTTCAGTTCATATGCGGCAGCCCGGCCCGAACCACCGGTTCCCAGAATCAGAATACGACCGCCTTCCTCGGGCAGAGAGCTCCGGACCACATCCGCAATTCCCATTCCATTGGTGTTGTAGCCGTAAAGCCTGTTGTCCTTCTTGATCACAGTGGATATCGAACCCACCTTCTGGGATATCCTGTCCAGCCAGTCCATTTTCTGTGCCGCTGCCCTCTTAACGGGCATTGTAACATTCGCACCCATGATGGGCATCTTTCTTATCATCTGGATACACTGATCCAGGTTTTCCTGACTGCATGTTACAGGCAGGCATAGAGCGTTTATATCTGATCCCCTGAATGCCACATTGTTCACTATCGTCTCCAGGGACTCGGTGACGGGTTTTCCAAGAACGACATAGATGCTTGTGTTCTCGTTGAACTCCAGATCCTTCAACGACCATTTTCGATTTCCGCCTTCACCGATGAAACCAAGGTGCTTCCAGTCTGCTATCGCATCGCCCATCGGAGGGAACGACCATCTTGTATCGGCCGTCACACTGCCGGATTCCGAACATCCAACGAAATTGAATCGATTGCCCACGAAGGGGGTCAAACTGTTCAGCAACTGTCCGAAGGATCCTATCGGCTGAACCATGGTCGGTCTGTTGTCCACTGTCGATCTGACGCTGGATATGGTTCTGAACCATCTTGACATGTCCGCACTGCTGTTAACGGCAGTGATAACCCTGTAAGCATCACCCATCTCCAGAATGCCCGATCCCGGAGGGGACCATTCCTCATTTTCGTGAAGTATCCTGGTGATCATCACCTTGCTCCCGTATTTCCTCGCGAGATCGGATAGATCCTTGAGTTTTTCTTGGGCGATATCCTCCTCGAGATCTATCCAATTAAAACCATGTTTGATCGCCATTGTGAGATGATCCAGCCTCTTATCTTCGGGAAGCTGCCTCTGGGGAACCTGTCCGCCGTCAGTTTCCCTTCTCAGTGATATCATGGCATATTTCTTCGAGAAGGTGGCCAGCTGCATCAGGTTCACGCCCATTCTGGCATAGGATTCGGGTGTTTCCCTGGGTGAAAGACAATCCAACCTGATTTCCACAAGTCTCATACCCTTTGCCAATGATGTGTTGAACTGCTTTCTGATGGATCCGACCGAGGGGGCATTTATTACTACAACTGCCCATTCCGGTAAGGTATCCACCATCGCATTTCCCTCCGTTTCCCTTGTAATTCCCTTTCTGTAATCGTCTTCTCCGGATATGAATGATTCCAATCCATTATAATTTTGTGATACCATTTCAATTTCGGTGACAGGATCGATCTGCATGATGCTAGATCTCGCTAACCGGGCTGACCTTGAATATATGCCCTTTTTAAAATGATCAAGACTCAACATTTCCTTTTGGATATCGTCCATATCGGCTACCCATCCTCCATCATTATGGATATAAAAAGATAATATCAGGGAATACCCATGGTATTCCCAGGTTGGGGAAATCGGATCTATATAGATCAGGTTCCGGCGGTGGATCGATTTGAATCGATCGTGATGGACTCAGCTCATCAATCTGATAATCGCCTCGGCCGGTTCGCCGTCGGCCTCTTCAAGCGCAGCCCTGGCCTCTTCTTCGGATACACCGGTCTGGGCCATTACCAGTTCGATATCCTCATGCGGTATCGCTCCCTTGATACTCCTCTCCTCCACCTCTCCCTGTATCTGAAAGGTCTTCTCACCCTTGACGTTCATTATCGTTACAGAGGGGGAATTGATATGGATCTCCTTGGTATCCGTGATGATCACAACTTCCCTGGCATCAGGGATGTCTTGCATATTCAGGCCCATCTTTTTCATCATCCGCTCCATCTGGCGGGGGTTCATCCTACCCGGCATCATGAATATCCAACCTATATGCTTTTGGTCAGGAGCCAGGACTGATAACCTGTCATATTTCCCGTGGTATCCGTCTCGAATTTCAGGTTCTTGAAAACCGTGAGTTTCTTGTGGGTGTTCGCATCCACGTCATACAGCTCGACGGCTACCTCCTTGACGCCTCTCTTCTTCATTTTCTTGGTAAAGTGGTTTATGAAACCCTCGGGCATGCGCATATCATCCCAGTCATCAAACGAGAAACCGTTGACCTTCACGTTAGAACCGTCAATCTCGTACTCCAGGCTCCCCATCCTTCTTCCGCTGTCTCCGTCGTACATCGTGAGGGATCTGACTTCCCCTGTCGCTGTCGGTCTGATGAGCTTGCTCTCGTATCCGACATTTTTTCCCGAGAACAAACCCATCTTGATCTTGCCGGTTTCGTAGTCCACCATTTTGGCATCTCCCGTCGTTACAGAAATCACCTTCAATTCTGATCGGTTTACTTATTTCTTTCGTTTCCGGATAAACGTACGAATATTAAAAACATGACTATTTCCACCGCTTGAAATCTGGCCGGAATTATCATGATGTCATCCAAATGGATACGTGATTCTCCAGTGGAAATGGAGCCCAGTTAATTATAAATAGCTAGTGATAGATTGTCTGTTGCACTTCGGGATGGGGATGCATTCATGTCAATCTGCGAGAAATATAACTGCAGCCACTGCTGTCATGATAGGGAAGTGATTCTGACCCACGAGGACGTTACCAAGCTTCTTACAATGGGACATTACGAGCAGGTCTTTGCAAGACCCTCAAGACATGGTCACAACCTCAAGGAACTTATTTTCCAGAGGGGCGACTGTATCTTCCTCAAATCTAGTAAATGCTCCGTATACGAGAACAGGCCGACAGCGTGCCGTATCTTCCCGTTCACATACGGCGAGAGAGGAGGATGCGTTGATCCCGCATGTCCCAACGGAAAGGAATTCAAGAGGGACGAAAATTTCCTGAGAATGGCCAGGGCGGGCATGGATCGGATCGTGGAGGATGTCGAGAAAACCATATCGGACTACAACAGGGCACAACAGGCAAAGAAATCCTGAGCTCATGATCCAGCCTTACTTTTTCTTGATGATATCCCTTCTTATGTATATGATCAGTATCAGAAGCGCCAATGACAGGATCCCGTTGATATTGAAAATGTATAGATCGATCGGACCCCGGGTGAAGAATCCCAAAAATGCGAGAATTATCAGGGGGGCCCATGATGACTCCTCTTTTCTCACCCTGATTGATCCGTATATCATGGCGCCTGCCATAATGATGTAGAACAGGGCGTATATGTAGTTGATATCCGTCGACCTTTGTGAATATCCCACGAGCACATCTCCCTCGAGCAGATCATATTTCAGAGGAAGAACCTCGCCTTCGACCATGGTAATATTCTCAAAACCGATGTCCCTGATATCGATACCGGTTATCTCTACGGAATATGTTCCGGGCGGTATTGTTATGTTTCGGCTTGCTGCTCCTGTCTCGCCGTTATCCAAACCGGCATCCAATACAATCGACGTATTGTATCGCCCTGATCTTATGGATATGTTTATGGATCCCGGATCGAAGCTGTGATTCAGGTTTATATTAAGATAGGCATCCGATGGTTCCCATGTAACAGATTCGTTGATCAAGACCATCTCCCTGAACGATGCGGTGATATCAATCGTGCCCTCTAGCGGATGATATCCGGTCAAACTGGTGTTATTTCCATCCACCCCGATGGAAAAGAAACCGTCCGTTTCAATTGTGAATCTATTGACTCCATCATCCAACCGATGTGGTTCTACCTCCCCATTTACACCATCCGTCAATCTCAACGTTCGTCCGGTTACGTTCATTACCGGGTCCACGGTCAGAAATACCTCGAGGGAACCTTCCTCTCCATCATCCATGTCGATATATGTTATCTCCTTTCTGAGCTCGATGTCACTGTATACGCTCAGGTTGTTGGGGGAATCGCTTTCTGAACTCCCTATCCATCTTTCCTCGTCCGGATAGGCAAGCCATTCGGTCCTGTACGGAACATAGCCTTCCTTGTAGCATCTTATCGTTATCAGGCCCTCGTCCACACCCTCAAGGACCCAGTAACCGCCCGAATCCGTGACTGTCGTCATATCATCTTGTACAACCATCACACCTTCCAGTGGATCTCCGTTCACGTCAACGATCCTTCCGTGAACGGTTGTGGTCCCGGAGAAGGTCCCTACCTGATATGTATAATATATGAGATAACCCGAGAACAGCAAAGTGGATATGCTGATCACGATGAAAAGGATCATTGCGGCTTTTCTCTTTGTATCCAGTTGATCACTTCCAGTATACAGATCCCTCAATTGATGACAATCTCGAACGAGAAACCAACGTTCGAATTTGTACCCTCCCCCGGAGCATCGTATCTGCTGACGGGTGGTTTCACTATTTCCTCCCCGCTTTCGATCTTCTTTGCCAGTTCCATGACCTCGTTCAGATGTATTATCTCTATATCCAGATCCTTCAGATATCGGGATATCCCGGGTATATGGCCCTCCCCCACAACCGCAATGATGTCCCGGTGGTCGATGGAGATATCCATTAACTTGTCCGCCATGTATTTATCGCGATAATCAACCAGATCCTTCTTCAACTTCGGAAAAGCCCTCTCGAACTGGGCCATCGCTTCCTCGGGATTGTCCTCGATTTTCTTTATACCCTCCTCGAGATGCTTCTTGGGAAGAAAGGAAGCTGTCACCACTGATCCCGCCAGTTTCATTTTCTGCCCGATGGTCATCCCATCAAGAATACCTCCGACAACGGGCGTTGCCTCCACATCGATGAAATAATGCGGTATGCCAAGGATTTTTGCCGCTTCCACCGCCCCCAGCATCTCCTCGCCCACGTCAGCTCCCTGTGACTTTGCGGCCTTGTCGTATATCTTTTGAAGTCTCTTGAGAAGAAACGGTCCGTCCTCCGATCCTCTCAATCCTTTCTCGAGGGCGTCGAAACGGAACTTGTCGAGCTCTATGCATACAGCTTGCGGATTCTTCCGGTATACGATCTGCTTTACCGCTTCCCTGATCGAGAACACGTGCCCAATTCCGACCAGCGTGATCATTGTTTGAATACCACCTGCTCGAGTACTATCTGGGAGAGTAATATTACTATTTTAAGTATTCATATCCCGAGATCATCTGGATCCTCGCCCATTTCTATGGCGAATTTCTTCAGAAGTTTCTTTGGTCTTTCTCCCATCTCTTCCGGCGGATCTATATAAACAACCACATAGAGATCACCGTGATCCCCGGAAACGGGATCTGGGAAACCCTCGCCTTCGATCAGGAACTCGGTCCTGCTCTTGGTTCTGGCGGGAATCCTGAGAGTCCTTCTTCCCTCGAGAGTTTGCACCCTGTGTTTACCTCCGAAAACCGCCTTTGGGAATGATATCGATTCCTCGATGTACAGGTCGTTGTCGATCCTCTTCATTCTTGGATCCTCGTCAACCCTGATAGTTATATAGAGGTCACCGCGCGGTCCCGAACCCAGGCCGTAACCTCCTTTGTTGTTCAACTTGATCACGGCTCCGTCCTCCACGCCGGGGGGGAGGTTGATATTGACAACCTCGGAACCGTTTACCAGGCCGATCCCCGAACAGTAGGTGCAGAATTTCTGCATCAGGACGCCCCTGCCGTTGCAGGTGGTGCAGACCACACGCTGATTGACGTAACCCTGGGGGGTTTGAACCGGAGCGAGGAGAGCACCCGATCCTTTGCATGTGGGGCATTGTGACACGGCCGTGTTTACCTCCGCTCCCGATCCCCCGCATGAGCGGCATCTTACTGGCATGTTGATTTCAACATTCTTCTTTATCCCGGTAAAAGATTCTCCAAAAGTAATTGCGAACTCTATCTTCACATCCGCACCCTTCTGCGGTGCCAGGGGCGGACCCTGGTAGACGTAACCACCGCTCTGCTGGCTTGCCGGCATAACACCGCCGTTTCTTTCCCTCATCAGTTTGAGATCGTATTTCTCCCTCTTCAGGGGATTGGAGAGTACCTCATAGGCTTCCTTTACCATCTTGAAATGATGGGCGGCTTCGGTCGGATTATCCTTGTTAAGATCGGGATGCAGGCTCTTTGCATGTTTCCTGTATGCCCGCTTAACATCATCCTGGGTTGCATCGTCCTCGACACCGAGGATCGCATAGTAGTCCTCTGCCAACAGTGATCACCTACTTTCCGAGGGGAGAAGTTAATACTTCTTCTTATTTTAGACTATCCAAGAATGCTGATAATTAAAAACCTATTGGTTTGATTACCATTAATAAAAAAATTTTTTCAGATCCTGATTCTGTCAGATCCGGCTGTTCGATGGAATTATTCACTGTATATATTGGTCCGGGGAAAACGTTTAAAATTTGAAAAATGGGGGGTGAATCACCCCCCGTAATGCATTTGACGGATCACTCTTCGGTGACCTTCATCTTTACACCGCAGTTCGGACATTTGATCTTGACCGGCCTCTCCGGCGTATCGACCTCGATCTCCTCACCGCACTTGGGACATTCGATGATCTCCGGTTCGTACTCCGGCTCCTTCTTCTTCTTTTTGGGTTCCTCCTCTTCCACCTCATCTTCCTCCACAGGAGCCTTCTTTTTCTTTTTCTTCGGCTTTTCCTTCTCTTTGGATTTTCCAGCCGCAGCCATGGCAGAGTCGGATTTCTTCTTCTTCTTGGGTTTATCCTCATCTTCATCGGGAGCCTTCTTCTTCATTGGTTTTTCCTCGCCCTCTTTTTTCTTGGGTTTATCCTCACTGCCCTTCTTCTTTGGAGATCCTTTTATGGTTCCCTTCGCACCGCAGTGCGGACAGGTGATTTTGAGGGGCCTCTTTGGGCTGGTTATCTTAATCGGCTTCTTGCACTTGGGGCATTTGATGGTGATGGGTTCGTATCCCTCCGCATCCTCGGATGTTAGTCCCTTGTATGCATCTGCGAACAGGTCCTGAGATTTTTCCGTCAGATCCTCGATGGCGGCTTTCAGTTCCTTGACATTCTTACCGTCCATCTCTTCTTTGAGTTTCTTGATGGAAATCTTCGCTGTCTTCATCTTCTTCTTGTCCAGCTTGTCCTCAAGCTCCACCATGGCCTTCTCTGTCGAGTAGATTATGGCATCGGCCTGATTCCTCAATTCTGCGAGCTTCTTCTTCTTCTTGTCTATCTTCTCGTATTTGCCCGCATCGCTGATCATCCTCTCCACCTCATCCTCCGTCACTCCGGATGAAGGCTGGATGGTTATCTTCTGCTCCTTTCCGGTAGCGAGATCTTTCGCAGAAACGTTCACGATACCGTTCGCATCGATATCGAAGGTAACCTCGATCTGGGGAACTCCCCTCGGGGCCGGAGGTATGCCTATGAGATGGAATTTTCCAAGCGACTTGTTGTCACCAGCCATCTCCCTCTCTCCCTGGACAACATGGATCTCAACGGATGTCTGATTGTCCTGGGCGGTTGAGAATATCTGGGTTTTCCTGCACGGTACCGTTGTGTTCCTTGGAATCAGCTTGGAGGTAAGTCCCCCTACGGTTTCGACGCCGAGTGAAAGGGGTGTTACATCAAGAAGCAGAACGTCCTTGACCTCTCCGGTCAGGACACCTCCCTGGATAGCAGCCCCAACGCCAACGCACTCATCAGGGTTTATTCCCTTGTTGGGAGATTTTCCGAAGAACTCCTTTATGAAGTTCTGAACGGCCGGAATCCTCGTGGATCCCCCTACGAGTAATATCTGATCGATATCCTTCGGAGTCAGCCCTGAATCCTTGAGCGCCCTTTTGGTCGGACCTTTCGTTGCATCAATCAGATCCTCGGTCAGTGACTCGAATTTGGCCCTTGTAAGCGTGTAATCGATATGCTTGGGACCGTCCTCGTCAGCGGCTATGTACGGCAAGTTGATATTGGTATCCAATCTGGAGGACAGCTCGATCTTCCCCTTCTCCGCCGCTTCCTTCAGCCTCTGCATGGAGGCTCGATCCTCACGCAGGTTTATTCCCGTCTCGTCTACGAATTTCTCGATGATCCAATCCATGATCCTCGCATCGAAGTCGTCCCCTCCGAGCAGGTTGTTACCTGATGTGGCCTTCACCTCGAAGACTCCCTCACCGATATCCAGGATTGATACGTCAAACGTTCCCCCCCCGAGATCAAAGACAAGAATCGTCTGTTCGATATCCTGCTTATCAAGTCCGTATGCAAGAGCTGCGGCTGTCGGTTCATTTATTATCCTGAGGACCTCCATTCCCGATATCCTGCCGGAATCGCGTGTCGCCTGTCTCTGTGGGTCCTCGAAATATGCCGGGACGGTGATGACCGCTTTCTCAATCTCCTCTCCGAGATATTCCTCAGCATCCTTTTTCAGCTTCCGCAGTATCATCGCGGAAATCTCCTGAGGGGTGTATACCTTATCGTCCACCTTGACCTTGTATTTGGTTCCCATTTTCCTCTTGATCGAAGATATGGTTCTTTCCGGATTAGTGATAGCCTGCCTTTTTGCCACATGGCCAACAAGAATTTCCCCGTCTTCCGTAAACGCCACAACAGAGGGTGTTGTCCTCGTCCCCTCAGCATTGGGTATGACAACAGGCTCACCACCCTCGAGCACAGCCATAGCAGAATAGGTCGTACCCAAATCAATACCGATAACTTTTGCCATCTGAATCCTCCTGTATTTCCTTTCAGTCAGTGAATGTTTTTACGACCGGAGCCATCCGAGGAACCTAGTCGTTTGACGCTATTTCAATTATTAAATACTATATATATATATCGGCATTATTGAGAATTGTATGTGATGTGAAAAAATATCCGATTTGAGTTCAGAATGGGATCAAATTACAGGAAAACTAGGATGCTGGATCGGTTGGTTTTTCACTCCTCATCCATCTCCTCGATCTCGTCGAGTTCCTCAAGTTCCTCCACCTCATCCTCGGTATCGCTTTCTCCCTTGACTTCCTCTTCGAGTATCTTCTTTTTCTTTGCTCTTGTTTTTCCGCCGCGGGACACCCTTACCTTTGCAGGTCGAAGAACGAAATCGTCCATCAAATACCCTTTACTATCGACATCCATGACGGTATTTTCGTACTCGTCCTTGTCGTCGATCATCTCGATGGCCTCGTGGAACTTGGGATCGAACTGATCTCCAAGGGGATCTATCACGTCAACGCCGTTATCGTGCATTGTCTTGAGTAATGATTTGTTGATGGATTCGACACCGATCAGAATATGGTTGACCTCTGTTACTCCCTTGTATTTCTGACCCTCATTCATGGCCCGATCCAAATTATCCAAGACATCGATAAGACCGAGGAAAAGCTTTTTCTTTCCGAGTTTCGTCTCCCGCTCTATCTCATTACCGGTCCTTCGTTTGTAATTGTCGAAATCCTTCTGGATCCGATCGATTTTCTTCTCGTAGGCGGTATTCATTGCGATCTTCTGATTGATATCGTCCATGAGTGAATCCTTCTCGGATCTAACGTTCTCGAGCTCTTCCTCAAGAAGCTCCAGCTCCCGTTCGTATGTGTCCTTCTCCGAATCGAGTTCCTTTACCTCTTCCTTGAGCCTAGCAATCTCCCTCATATTTTTTAGGAGCCTTCTCTTCACTCCGTCGGATATCGGAACCTTTTTTGCTCTCACCTTTTCGGACCTTCCTGAAGATTTCTCATCATCGTCCTCGTCGTCGTCGAAAT
>JBLIRG010000086.1:0-10076 GCA_049472195.1 Thermoplasmatota archaeon | reverse complement strand
CATTCTCTTCGTTCTGCCGTGGTCCATGCTGATCGTATTGTCCGTATTGTATTTCATCGTCAGAAGGGAGGACCTTCACTGGAAGAGAAGACTGGCTGCTGTTCGAAAGAACCAGATGGATTTCATGAGGGCTATCCAAGAGGTGTGATGGAGTGAAATCAGAGGAGCCTGGCCTACAGAAACCCGACATATACGTCGTAGCCAGGTTCCTCGAGCGTTTGTGGGTTGCCGGCAAACCGATGAAAAAGACAAGGCTTCAGATGGCAGTAGGTCTCAATTACGGCACCTTCAAAAAATATCTTCAATGGATGATAGACAGACAGCTTGTCGTCATCGTTATGGAAGATCGGAATGTTGAGCACGTGACATTGACCAGGAAGGGATTGGATTCATATCATCAGATGGTCGGGTGGATCAAGACCATGATCCCGGAAGTGATCTGATCCGGTTAATCAAAGGGGCGATTTTTTAATATAAATATTTTTCTCATCGTGGATACGCAGTCCCGAGGCGTCTCCGACTTATAAAGCACTTCCATTTTGATTTCAGGTGAAGGAATGAAATGGAATAACGGACCGATCTTCGGATCGGAACTGACTGTGTTTAGATGTGCGCCGGCTTGCGGGATCCTCATGCTGTTTCTGGTACAGATGATGAACGCATCCGGAAGCGGATTTTATGAAATGAAGAACCATGCGTTGGCTGTTGGAGATGACGTTTCCCAATATGTGGATGGTATCTTCATCGAAAACGAAGGTCAATTCCGGGATGGCATATCATTCATGTCAAGAACATCATTCGGGTCCGTCGGACTTTCTGGGGGCTCGATATATTATAATTTGATGACCAGCAACATCGGAGATATCGAGGGGGGAATGATGGAAGGCATGATTGTTGAAGTCGAATTCGTGGATTCCAATGATGTTATACCCGAGGGAGAGGGTCTTGTGGAAACAAGATTCAACTATATCCTGGGAAATGATCCGGCACGATGGATATCAGGTGTGAACGGATATGTATCTGTTTATTACAGAAATATCTGGGATGGCGTGGATCTTCGCTTTCATGGTGCGGGGGGGAAACTGAAATACGATCTGATCCTGGATTCGGGCGCTGATCATCATGATATCAAAATGAAGGTGTCGGGAGTTGAGGAACTTGTTGTGGAGGGTGGTTCACTGAAAATGATCGTTGACGGATCCATTTCGGTAATCGACGACAATTTAAGGATCTTCTACAAAGACTGCGGAGAGGAGCTGGATGCCGCCTTCCGTACGGATCGCTTGTCCTACGGTTTCGATATCGAAGAATATGATCAGAGCAGATCCATCGTGATCGATCCCGAGGTGAATGCGGATCTTCTTCACTATTCGACCTACATCGGAGGATCGATGGTTGATTATGTTGACAGGATAGACATCGATAGTATGGGTAATGTGTACATCGGCGGAGGTTCCATATCCGGAGATTTCCCCGTAACGGCAGGTGCATATCAGAAAAAAATCAAAGGGAATTCCGGAGATATGGCGGTCGCCAAACTGTCCGCCGACGGGAAGAAACTGGATTTCTGCACCTTCATCGGAGGTTCGGACAGTGAATCGCTGTCGGATATAAGGGTGGATGGTTCGGGCAGCTGTTTCCTCATCGGACAGACCTATTCAAATGACTTTCCGGTTACGGACGACGCATATCAGAAAAAGAAGAATGGAGACCCATCGGATCTTTTCGTTCTGAAGCTCAATTCCAGCGGGGATTCCCTTCTCCATTCTACATATTTCGGCGGATCCAGCTACGAGAGCTCGGGTTTCATCGATATCGATGAGAGCGGATTGGTATTCGGATCTGCCGTCACATTGTCCTCAGATTTACCCGTGACGGATGATGCATTTCAGAAGGAGATGACGATCGATCCCGATTGGGGATCGGGAGACATGTCCATATTCATCATGGACCTTGATAAAATGGAACTGAAACACTGCACTTATCTTGGCGGATCGGGCAGCGAAACTCCCGAGGGTGTTCACTTGGGATCGGGGAACACATTGTTCGTCGCCGGCGGGACAACTTCAAGAGATTTCAATGTCACGGATGATGCCTACTCGACATCCCTATCGGGGATGCTCGATGCATTCATTTTGAAGTATAATCTGACCTCGAAGGATCTTGATTTCTCCACATACATCGGGGGATCAAACATCACAAGCGTATATGATATTGACATTGACAGCCGCGGCAATCCGTTCATATGCGGAAAGACCAATTCCGGGGATCACCCTCTCACGAGGGGTGTATTCGACACGAAGCTTACGGACCAGTATGATGGCTTCATTTCAGGTGTTGATTCGACCGGGAAGAAACTCGTTCTTTCCACATATGCCGGCGGGAACTGTTCGGAGATCCTCAAATCGATAAAGATGGATGCCGAGGACAACATACACGTTTTCGGGCAGGCCATGGGTCCCTCGGATTTCCCCGTTCTGGAGGGATGTCTTCAGGATTGGTACGGCGGTGGGTCCTCGGACTGTGTCTATTTGAAACTGGATCCGAACGGTTCGTCGCTTCTGTACTCTACCTTCATAGGCGGCTGTAACGCCGAATACGGAATGGACCTCGCAATTGACAGCTCGGTCGGAGAACCAGTACTTGCCGGAACCACGTTCTCCGATGACTTCCCCGTCAAGACAGGATCCTTTGATACGTCATTCAACGGACCGGATGAGACGGATCAGGACATGTTCGTGATGAGATTGAACCTGACCATTGCCCCCGGAAAGCCGTTGGACCTTCGGGGAGTCGCGGGAAACGGTTTTGTGAACCTTTCATGGAAGCGGCCAAATAACGATGACACCGCGGCGGCCACTGATTTCGAGATACTCAGGGGGGAAAGCCGAACAACGATGACACCGATCGGCCGGACGGGAGGCAGGTTGTATTACAACGATACAACCGTGGAAAACGGCGTGACCTACTATTATTCCGCTGCCGCCATCAGGGGAATCATCACCGGCGGAATATCGGATATTGCCGAATTCACCCCGTTTTCAATTCCGGGAATTCCGACGGATTTCAGGGCCAGTTACGGAGACCGGAGGGTTGATATCTTCTGGTCGGAACCCCTCGATGACGGCGGATTCAAGATCGAAGAGTACAGATTGGTCAGGATCGATCCGATTGGCGGTCCAATGACATGGATACTTGGCGGAATGAAGCGTGACTTCTCGGATACGGAAGTTCAAAACGGCATGGAATACAGCTACAGGATGAAGGCGGTAAACGAGCACGGGGAATCCGATCCAACGCCTTTCCTGAACATAACGCCCATGACCGTACCCGATGCTCCGGTCAATCTCACTGCAGCCTCCGGTCCGGAATATGTTAAAATAAATTGGGAAAAACCCGAAGCGGACGGAGGAAGTCCGATCCTGAACTACGCCATTTCAAGATGCCTCCACTCGGAGTGGCAGGAGTATGAAACGGTAGATGCCGATGTACTGGAGTTCAACGATACCGACGTCGAGAACGGCGTCCTCTGCTCCTACAGGATAACCGCTGGGAATAAGGAGGGGTGGTCCGCATTCTCCAACGTGGTCGAAGCGATCCCCTTGGAAATCCCCTCCCCTCCAAGGAATTTGAAGGTTGAATTGCTCGTAGGTTCCCTGAATATATCCTGGGAGGAGCCTGAATCGGACGGCGGTTCGAGCATAACCGGCTACAATGTTTACAGAAAGGGAAACGACGGATGGATCCTGATGCGGACGGTATCGGGTTCTTCCCTCAACATGATAGATGTAGACGTCGTGACATCTGTTGTCTATTCATACCGGGTAACGGCGGTAAACTCCGTAGGGGAATCCCCCTGCAGTGACGAGGCAAGTGCGAGTCCCGTGAGCAGGCCTTCAAGGGTATACGGTCTGGATGGCAGATCGGGAGACGGATTCGTTCATCTGAATTGGATGATCCCCGACGATGGTGGGTCCGATATCAGAACGTTCAGGATTTACAGATGCACCCTGAATTCCGGTATGGAGTTCCTGTCGGAAGTGAATGCCGGTCTGAATGAGTTCAACGATTCATCGACCGTCAACGGGATCTCCTACCGATACATGGTCATCGCGGTCAATGATCTCGGCGACTCCGATCCATCGGACGAGATCATTCTGAGGCCCGCCGGTCTGTCCGATCCTCCTGAAAATATCATCATCGAGAGCTCTGACAGCTTGGTATCCGTATCCTGGAAAATACCGGAGAATACGGGCGGGATCGATCTCACCGGGATCCGTTTGTTCCGTGGGGAGGGTGATAAAGAACCGATCCTTATCGGAACAATCGATCCGGACAGGACGACGTATATCGATGATGATGTCTCGAACGGGAATACCTACAGCTACTCGTTGAGCTGTGTAAATGAACTTGGAGAAGGAGCCTGGTCCAATATCTTCGAGGCGGTACCCAGCGGACTCCCTTCTGTTCCCACCGAGCTTTGCGTCGTTCTCGAGGACGGGATGATCAATCTCAGCTGGCTTCCTCCGGAGGATTCCGGCGGAATCGAGATCATCGGATACAACGTCTACCGGGAGGATGCGGGAGATTTACCAATTGCTGAACTAGACGGGGAAACGCTCTATCACCTCGATATAGAGGTGGTGGAGGGCAGGTATTATTCCTACCAGGTGGAAGCCGTCAACATGAATGGAAAGGGACCTCTGTCCGAGCCGGTGTCATTCTCAATATCGATGCCGGAAGAGGATCATGAGGAAGGGGGAGTCGGTCTCATCATTCTCCTGATCGCAGGCTTATTGGTCCTGATCTTTTTGATATTAGGATGTGTGGTCCTGATCCTTATCAGAAAGAAAAGATCAGGTAAGAGAGAGCTCATTCCCGATCCCGTTGCTCCGATCGGAACATCAGGGATGGGTATGGGATCTTCGGACCCGCTGTCCTTTATCAGCGACAACGGATACGGTGTAAACGACGAATTCGATAACTATCGACATTGAGTATCGGAAGAGTGGCCCCGGGGCGGTGGGGGATCCCCCATCCCCACTGCCCCATTAACATTTTTTTCAATCTCTTTGCCGCGGGGTAGGACAATGTTTGGTTATTTTGCCAGGCCAACCTGTGACTAAAGGAGTATTTGACGGAAATGAAAAAACCGGTCGGGACCTTTGCCGCGGGGCAGTCCTATCAATTAATACCAACCAGGCAAAGGTAAGGAAAAAACCGTTAATCATTATCATTTCATCAGTTTTTTCCTACAGACCGGTCCACCATTCCCGAAGTAATTTGGTATTAATAAAAAGGGAATGGTGGACCGGTCGGGATTTGAACCCGAGGCCTCTTGCTTGCGAAGCAAGCGATCTACCGAGCTGATCTACCGGCCCATGCGATTATACCGCTGACTAATCACCATTTATTATTTGAAAGTTACACCGATCCAGGTCTTGCACTTAAAACAAGTTTTAAGCGCAACTTACAAAAGAAATCCCCCCAATCCATATGTGATCCTGTTCAAAATACCAATAAACGTGCAAGGCAACCGGTCCATCAATCGAGCATATCGAAATCCTCGAACATCATGTTCCCGTACGGGATCCCCTTCTTCTTGAGATCCCTGGCCAGGGAGGAGATCATCTTGGGAGGACCGCACATCATGATCACCCTCCGCTTCAATTCCTCGTCACCGCCGATTATCTCCGAGATCTTTTCCGCATCCAATCTTCCCTTTCTCGATGAGATCCAGTGGACGTAATCGAATTTCGGGTTCTTCCTGGCCTCCATGAACAGCTCCGAATCGTGAGTCGGATCCTTCGGATCCCTGAAGACCCAAATCAGCTGGATCCTCCTCCCGGTGGGAAAAAGCGACTCATGTTTTGCCAGCGACAGGAACGGAGTGATCCCGATGCCTCCCGCGAGCCATACCATGTCCTTGTCGTGCTTCATGTATCTCTCGCCGAACTTCCCGTAGGGCCCCATGATGATGACATCATCTCCATCCCGAAGAAGGGGGATCTTCCGCGAGGTGAAATCACCGGATCTTCTTATGGAAATCCTGATATGGCCCTGGGAGGGATCATTGGACAGGGAGAAGGGAAACAGCTCCCTGTATCCCTCGAACCTCGGAAAGCGAACGAATATGTATTGGCCCGGGAGGTATGAGAATCCCTCCGGCTTCTCGATCTGGATCTCGGTCATGTTCGCAAGGTGATCAACCCTTCTGACCCTGGTCCTGAATCTGGGTCCGACGATCTTGTAAAGAAAAAGCATGTATATGTATGAGATGAGGCCGGCGGAGCTCAACAGTATTATCCAGAACCTGAGGATCGGATACGATCCCATGTCGCTCCCGGCAGACAATGCATGTAAAAGCGCCAGAACCAACACGATCCCGAGGAACTTGTGGCTTATGTGCCAAAGATGGTAAGAGAACCTGACAGCCACGGTCAAGGCCAGGAGGATGACGAACAGGTACAATGCGATGACTCCGGCCGCCACATCCCAGGATCCTATCGGAAGGATGTATGTAAGGATGGTTTCACCGTCCGGGATCTTGGATATCCCGAGGAAAACCGGATGGAGTACCATGAAGATCAGCGAGCTTCTTCCGATCGCCTTGTGAACCCTGTACATCCTGTCGAGACCGTTGAAGAGATTCTCCAGAACGGACCATCTCATTGCGAGTATGTAGTTTACGGATAGAGTGGAAATTGCGAGGAACGCGCATGTCTTTGCCCCGGCGATCCACGGGTCCCTTACCGACCCGGGATCATGTGAAAGCCAGACGATCAGGGGACTCACGGCGAGTATAAGGAACAATATGCTCCCGGGAGCGATCATCTGGCCTCTCTTCACCCCGTCGAAGAACTCCAGGGGAAGAAAACCGAGAAGAGGAGGTTTGACAATGTATGCTTTTTTTCTCCCGCCCCCTGGTTCCTTCGCCATGGAGGGTGAAATCAATTTGAATATAAACCCGTTTCCAGGGTTGAATCACTCGTTTGCTTTCTTGATGATCCTCTTCGCTATCGTCGGGTTGATCCCTTTCACCATCATGAGATCCTTCGGGATCGCGTCCCTGAGCTCGATCTTATCAGTATAACCCATCTCCACGAGGCCCCTGGCCCGATCCTCGTCGATATCGAAGTCCATCATGAACCGAAGAACGATCTCCTCCTCTTCCCGATCCTTCTCCGTCGGAGGCAGTTTCTCGAATACATCTTTTGGAGAATCCGTTGCCTCTTCTTCCTCAGCAGGGATTTTCGGAGTTTCCTTCTTCTTACCGAACAGCTTCTTCATGAAAGGCCCCTTCTTCCCGGATCCGGCATCCTCTTCCTCGGTTTCCTCCGCTTCTTCCTCTCCCGGGATCTCCTCCTCGTCCTCCTTCTCCTCCTTGTGCTCTGGCAGGGCCGGGATGTCCTCTTCCTTTTCCTTGTGAGGGGGCAGGGCCTCTTCCTTCTTCTTCTCCGGTTTCTTCCTCCTTTCATCTTCCGGGATCGAGATCTTGCCCGGTTCCGTCTCCTCATCTTCCATGAGGACCAGGGTCCCCTTGATGGTCTCGGAGTATCTCTGTCTCAGATCGAATTTCCCGTCGGAGAACAGGATATATTCCAGGATCAGAACAGGAGCGGTCAGTAATATGATCCCCAGCAGTCCGAAAAGCGCTCCACCGAGAAACGCGCAGACGATCTTGGTGAGGTTCCTGGTGAATGCCCCTGTGAAGGTCGGGAAGGTGCCGTCGGTCCTGTGAAGCTCCAGTTTCATTATCCACTTGCCGGGCGTCCTCCTCCCGTTTGATTCGAAGATTGCGAAAAAGCCGAAGATGACCAGAGTTGATGTTATCGCGAATATCAGGGCGGCCACCGGAATCGGCATCGTCTTGATGGTCGTGCTCCCCTCCATGGGGGGAAGGACAAAATTGGCCAGGATCCCCACGACCAGTACTGCAGGGTTTGCCTGGCCGATGAACAGCGGACCTATAGCTAGAGTGAATATACCTCCTACGATGATCATGATAAACCCCAGGATCATATAGTCGATCACACTGGCAAGTGCCCTTCGACCCAGGTTTTCCTTCAGCTCCCAGCTGTATGTTTCCTTGACGGTCTTTCGGTCCGTGTAAAAACCCCCGGATTGAGTGGAATAATCCATAATCAACACAGGATATTAACCTTTTTCGACATCAACGATCCGGTACACATGGGTGTACATGTATATTCGTTGGTTTCAACTTCGAAGGAAAATCTTTAATCCGAGTCTTTTATTCATACCCGGGGTATCCAAATGGACCTGCCGTTCTACACGATCTCTGATCTGGACCTTGGTGGAAAAACCGTACTCATGCGGGTGGATATCAATTCTCCGATAAATCCGGAAACCGGGGAGATACTCTCTTTGAAGAGGCTGGAGGAGCATGCCCGGTCGATCAGGAAACTTCCGGTATGCAAGCTCGTCCTTCTCGCACATCAGAGCAGGCCCGGAAAAAAGGATTATACCGGCCTCCAGGAACATGCAAAGGCCCTTTCCAGGCTTCTGGATCGGGATGTGGATTTCGTTGATACGCTCTTCGGCGAGAATGCTTTGAAGCAGATCAGGGAGATGAAGAACGGAGATATCCTGCTTCTGGAGAATACCAGATTCTACGCCGAGGAGGTCGCCCTGAATGACGCTTCGATGGGCGTTCAGAGCACGACCCATATAGTCAGGAAGCTCTCAGAGGTCGCTGATGTATACGTAAACGATGCATTTTCCGCCGTGCACCGGTCGCAGCCGAGCCTGGTTGGTTTTTCGGAGCTTCTTCCGTCATGCGCCGGTCCTCTTATGGAAAAAGAGCTGAGAGCCCTTGTCAAGGTGACCGAAAGTCCACAGAGGCCTTCCATAGCGATCCTGGGAGGTCTGAAGGTGGATGATTCCATAAACGTTGCGGAGTACCTTCTTTCCACCGATGCGATAGACAGGCTCCTGACCACAGGCGTTGTGGGATCGATGTTCCTGTGGGCCAAGGGATATGATCTGGGGACTCCGAATGTGAATTTCATCAGGCAGGAGATCCCGGATGCCGACGGTATCGTTGAGAGGTGCAGGAAGATGCTCGAGGATCACGCTGACAAGATCATGTATCCCCTTGACATGGAACTCAACGCCGACGGGGAGAGAAAGAGGATAACCATCGAAGAGCTGCCCGCGGAATACCCGATATACGACATTTCCATCGATACGATAGTCACCTATTCAAGGGTGATAAAGGAATCCAAGACGATCGTAGCAAACGGACCGGCCGGCGTTTTCGAGATCCCCGAGTTCTCCGAAGGGACAAAGGAGATCTTCAAGGCCATCAATCAGGCGGATGCGTATTCTGTGATGGGGGGAGGGGAGACGAATGTGGTGGTGAAAACGGAGAAGTTGTACAACATCGACCACGTCTCCACGGGAGGGGGGGCGTTGATAAGCTATCTTTCCGGGAAGACGATGCCGGTCATCGAAGCCCTCAAGAGATCCCGGGAGAAGTTCGCCGATCTCTCCGAAGGGGAAGAGGAGTGATCCGTCCATCGGCGGTTGATCCTTCATCCATCGAACGGTTTATTTATCAAATCCCTTTTCCACCATCCGCTAACGTGAATTCAATGCCACCGTAGCTCAGCCTGGTAGAGCGTCTGATTCGTAATCAGAAGGTCGGGGGTCCGAATCCCCTCGGTGGCTCCAATATCTTTTTGATTATTATCGCCACCTCGGGGATTCGATCCTTCGGATCCGACCTTAGAAAAATCAAAGATTTTCCTGGCCTCTTCGCCTTAATATGATTATTTGCTGTCCTTCCGCTCAGAGGATCCCCCCGGTGGCTCCATTTCTTGTTTCATTTCGAAGAAATGAAAGTCAGGGATTCGGACCCTTGATGATATATTTTTATTTTCAATAATTCAAAGATCGAAATATCAGCCAAAAGATCCTAATGTATATTTTTAATATTATTACAATTTATATTTAAAAAATATTAGAATATTATGTGGACCAACTCATATTAATAATAGATTTAGACAATTTTTTGAAGCTTTTAAGCTCGATATGTTATCTTTTAAAATTAATGT
>JBLIRG010000085.1:0-12145 GCA_049472195.1 Thermoplasmatota archaeon | reverse complement strand
ATATACTGATGGATCTATAGAACTTTTTTATTTTGACTTGTCTATTGTATTATGCGGTCTTCTGCTTAGCTAATTCTATCGCTCTCTGAAAAATCTGGTAAGGTTGTGCTCCCTCTATCAAATAGCCACCTATGATATATGCAGGAATACCAAAAATACCTAGAATAACTGCAGGTATCAAGATAATAAGTGCCATAATTTTATACAACGGGAATGGGACGAAATCTACTAGTAGCATGATTGACAGAGTAAATAAACCATATATACATATGATAGATAGGGAGATTGCAATGTATCCTTGAAATTTAAATCCCGCTGCTATCTTGAAGGATCGCATTTCTCCCGATGAGTACAACTCATGATAAATATTTAACAATATCTTTGATCAAATATTCAAGATATTTTCAATTCCCCGTTCTCCCGGAGATCTCCTCGATGATATCCTGAAGATCAATACCCTCCTTCAATCTTCCCGAGATCAGATCGAAGAGCTTCCTGGTATCCTCCACCCCGGATCCCCAATTCACCACGCCGGGATCCTCCCTCTTCCCAACGGAGATCAGGGTCATCCCCGGGATCCTTCTCATCATGTTGTCGTTCCCTCCCTCGAACAGCTCGTTGCCGAGGAAGATCATGGACTCCGGGAGTATCCCCTCGTTATCAACGAGATCCCGGGCTCCCCTCTCCTTGTCGTTCCCCATCAGGACGAACTTGATGCCCCTGGCCCCGGGAAAGGGGACATGTATCCCGTTCCCGCCAAGATCGGACAGGTTTCCCAGCTCCTTCAGCCTTCTTCTTGCATGGGTAATCAACTTCTCCGTCCTCATCTCGTAGGCATCCTCCTCTTCGTAGGGTTCCGCCGAGATGTCTCCAAGCATCATGAAGCTGACCGATCCCCCGCGGAAGTAGGTCTCCGGATCCCTAATATCATATCCCCTCTTCTCGAGATCTGATCTGATCCCGGATGCCTCGAGTTCGTCCTCCAGCTCCCCTATCAGACCTCTGTCGGGATCGATACGCTTCACACCAGGGTCCATGGATTCGTTGAACCGATCCAGATCGGACACCGCGGTCTCAAGGCGGGATATGATCCCGTTCTCGCCGTTGTTCCGGTTCTTCATGAGAAAGTTGCGGAACTCGGTTATACCCATGACCGCCGCGGTCTGGGAATCCGAGAACCTGCGGGAGAACCTGAGATCCTCCTCCCATTCCCCGTTCCCTTGATTGTAAACATATTTCTGGCTCCCGTCACCCAGGTAGGGGATGACGTTTTCCATCACCTCCTCGGGGAGCCTGTACAATATCCTGGGCCCCAGCTTCACCAGGGCCACGCCGCTCATAGGGATCCATGCGATATCATTGTCACCCAGCACTTTGAGGAATCCCGCCAGCCATCCTATCCACTCGTCATCCGGCGTGACCCCGGATGGGATCAGCGTATCGTCAATATCCGTCAGCAAAGCTCCCCTGAACCGGTTTCTCCCGAGACCGGTGACCCCCTCCATCCTGCCCTCGATCTCTTCCCGGGCCGTATGCCGTCTCTCATCCGGGATAGGAAGACCCCTGTCAGCGTACGGGCTCTCGACCCGGTTCAGGGCATTGTACAGCGCGTTTTCCAGATTTCCCCCGGTCTCGATGACCAGGGATCCGTTCATCTCGGCCAGTGCCCTCATCCTGTCGTTGACGGCTCTGATACTCTCGAACCGGGAACTTCCCGGATCCCCGATCTCCTCTCCGAAGATCCTGACCATGTGATCCCTCTCATCGGAGATGTTCAGGACCATCTGGATGATATTCGCCCTTTCGTAATACCTCTCCGGGAGGTAGCCCGGTACGAGAACGGATCCGTTAATCACTCCCGAAGAGTTCTCCTTGATCAGCCGATCCATGGCCCCCATCACACCGATCATCGACAGGGCCACCTGGATCTCGTTTCCGCCGCCGTCGTAGACCGATCCGAACAGTTCCGGGAATATCTCTTCGGCCCTGTCCCTCCCCAGAACCCAGTCGAACGTACTCCTCACCACCTCCCTGACGATGCTCGTTGAGAAATATATGGGGATCGAAAGCGTCTTTGAGATATACTGGGAAACCGAATCCTTGCCCGTTTTCGAGGATCCGGAGACAAGTATGATCGTGGGCCTCTTCTCCAGGTTCTTCACCCTGGGGACATCGTATATCCTCGGGGTGAGCCACCTGATCAGTCTGTGGAGCCTCTCCCGATCCTGCTCTTCTATCAATCCGGCAACGGCAGGATCGCTGCATACGATGTCGATCTCGGTGTCCTCCAGAGTCCTCCACAGCCTGTATATCTCGTAATGCTTCTCGGTGAGATCGTCGATCCCCTTCTCCCAGATGTCGATGATGTTCCGAACCCTCATCATCTCTGTTTGAAGGTCTCCGGGATGCCCGGACAGGTTCCTGAAATGATGTTCCAGGTTCTCCCTCAAACCGGAGAACATGTGAAGGTCGTTCAACACCTCGTTCGAGGCTGCCGCACCGACGCTGTACTCGTTGAGGTAGAACTCCCTGAGCCTGTTCTTCAGCTCGGGCAGCATCAGCTCCTTGATGGAGAACTTCGCCGTGTCGATATCGATCTCGTCCGGGGCCGATTTCAGGACCATGTACACGTCCCTCTTTGCATCGTCGTACCTCGCTGCAGGAAGGGTTGCCAGTCTCGAAAGGAGCTGAAGGTGGGTGGATCGGAGCTGTATCAGAAGCGATCTCGTCGCCTTGAGAAGCTCGAATTTGGATCTGAGTATCCCGGAGACAGTATCCGGATCGAGAATACTGCCGGCAAGCCTTATGTCGTCCAGCCTGTGATGGATCTCGTCCCTGAGTTTTTCAGGATCGCCATTCCCTTTCTCGATCCTCCCGTTGATCCTTCCGATCTCCTCCTCGTTCCTCAAGATCCATAGTTCGAGAGCCGATCTCACGAGATCGGGATTGGGCCCGGTGATCTCGGTTCCCACCGGGCATCCCGTGTTTTTTCTGATACTCACCGGCTCCCTGGATGAGAGATCGATCTTCCCTCTCCGGGATTCGATATCCCTGAAGACCCTTTCCCGGATCTCGTCAGTCACCGGAGCCCCGGTCTCGGCAAAGGGTGATTCCACGCGCATGATCGCCTTGTCAAGAGAATCCCGAAGATGCCCGGAGTTATCGATGATCATGGATCTTGCCAGGTCTCCCATCTCCACCATTCTGTCATGGGTTCTCCTGATGTCCCTGAATTTCTTCAGATACCTGCCGGATCCTCCCCGGTCCACACCGGCGAGGTCCCTTCCCGAATATCTGGCGTAGTGAATGTTCTCCTTCCCGATGCAGGTCACTATCCAGACGATATTCGCCCGGTCGAAGTATTCCGCCGGAAGGAGGCCGGGTATCAGAGGGACCCCCTCGATAACCCCGGATCTACCCTCGAATATGAGACGATCGAGAACGCCCTTGACACCTATCATCGTGAGAATGGAATGCCCGTAGAACCAGTCAAGATCCGGTCTGGAGAACGACGAGCCGAAAAGTTCGGGGAACCTCTTTCCCGCGTTCTCCCCTCCCATCAGCCATGACATGGTCTTCCTGACGATCTCCCTGGAGATCACGTCCGTCGAGGCATAGGTGGGGATGCCGAGTGTGTTGGTGATGTGCTGAGAGATGGTGGATTTGCCGGTTCCGGACGATCCGCCCACCAGCACGATCGTGGGTTTCTTGAGATCCTTGAGATATGGAAAATCCAGGACCTTGGAAGATGTCCAGGAAACGAGATCGAATAATTTCTCCCCGTTCTGTCTCTCGAGTACCCCTTTGAAAAAACCGTTCCCGAACATCGATGCCTTCACGTCGTACTTCAGTTTTCGGTAGATGTCGACGGTGGCAAAATATCTCCCGGCGAGCTCGTCCACACCATCATCCCACCTGGCAAGCCTCTTCGAGCTGTCCGATGAACGGACATGCCCCTCTCCGTCATCTACGTTCTCCGCGGCCTCCGCAAGTTTCTCCCTGGTATCGGCCTCTCTCAGGGTATCCCTAACCTTCTCCGGTTTGATCCCGCATTCGTCTATCAGGAATTTCCGCAGGATCTCCCTCTGCTCGGGGATCAGAACGGTTTTCAGATGGGTCCTGACCATCTGGAGGTCCATCTTGTCGATGGTCTCCATGAAAAGATGACGAACCATGAACCTGGCCTCGTCGTAGTGGTATTCCTCGAGGACCGCCAGCCTCCCAACGATCTCGTATTCGATATCGGTCAGGCTGGTTCGGATATCAATAAGATCGGAAAGGACCTCCCTGTTCCCGGAGATGAAACCGAACAGATCGCCGTCGGTGATGCTTTCGGACAACCTCCCGTTCTCCGGTGAAAGAATGGTCCAGCGGACCCTCTCCTCCCTGATCCTCCGATACTGCAGATCGGTTATGGATCCACCTCCAATTTCACGAATCGTACCCCCGTTGAGACCTCTAATGGGAAATTATCCAATTTCTATCCTTTTTAAGTATTATAATGATTATCTTGTTTTTCTACGCAAAGGGAAATATTCAATAGGGATTTGATTCTGGAAAAAGAGGGCCGATTCCGATCGTAAAAATGTCCGTTATTTGGGAGATCAAAATGGAACGGATAATGCCACAAATCTTTAATAATTTCATGAGGCCAGGAGGAGGATCCCGCTCATGCCAACACCCACTTAAATAACCTCTCCGATGTTATTTCATATGAGAATTCGAGGACTTATTTCAGTCCTCCGAACGGAGGGAGTTAAGATGAAGAGGTTGGAAACAACGGCTCTGGCGGTCATGATGATCCTGTCCGGAGCCGTAATGATTATGGATTTTTCGAATGAAGCGGATGCTGATCTCTACGACGGATCGATCCTCAAGGACCGATCCCCGATTAAGATCGATGGAAATTCGGATTTCACATCCGCGAACGGAGTGAGCTCGGGATCGGGAACCGAATCCGATCCGTTTATCATCGAGAACTTCAGGATCGATGCATCCGAGGAAACCGGGATCTTCATAAATAACACGGATAAGTATTTCATCATCAGAAACTGCAGAATATTCGATGGATCAATTCATGAGCCCATCATCAATGATGGGATATTGCTTCGGTATGTGAGTAACGGATCCGTCCAAAATTGTCTTTTGGAGAATAACAACGGAGGTGTGGCTGGGAACTCGTGCAGTAATATGGTGGTTCACAACAACACAGCAACATCCAATTTTGATGGGATACGATTCTACGGACCCGGCAGCAATCTCATAATAACGAACAATTCCTGTTTCGATGACGGAATGGCTATACAGCTACGGAACGATGTGGACAACAGCTTCGTGGCCAACAACACATGCATGCGCAGTCGTCACGTGGGGATCGATATTCGTTCCGACTGTGATAATAACATCATCGAGTACAATCATTGCCTTGAGGCCTATGATACATACTATGCCGAGGACAGCAATGCGGTCGGGATTAGCGTTGACTACAGCTCCAACAACGTGATCCGATACAATAACTGCAGCGGCAATTCGGCCAGGGGAATCTTAATCGAGTTCTCCGATAACAATTTAATTGAGGGAAATACACTAATGAATAACAAGGTCAGAGCGAGCGGATTGAGCGGAAGCGGTCTGCTGATCTCGGGATCCAAGTACAATATCTTTAGAAACAATCGGATGGAAAATTGCGGGATCAGGTTCTATTCATATAAGGACAACGATACCATATCTAATTCCATCGACAGATCCAACAAGGTGAACGGAAAGGACATCGTTTTCCTGAAAGGAAGCACGATACCGGAGACGATTTCCGGTGATGTTGGATTGGTGATAATATCCAACTGCGAGAACAAGATCGTCAAGGATCTGGTATTCGACGGCATATCCCCGGGCATCTCCGTTTTCCATTCGTCGGGGATCAAGATAAACGGGATCAGGCTGAAAAATGTTTTAGAGGGGATCATCGCCGATTATTCGGAAGACGTGATCATCGACAACATTGAGATAGATGACTTTCGACATGGCATATCCACCTATATCTGCAGGGATCTGGTATTGAGCAATATCACGCTGAAAAACGGTGTATTCGGTTTTTATTGTCTGGGTCTCCAATTTTCTGTTTTAGAGAACAATGAGATCTTCAATGTCGATGAAGGAATAAGGATCGGTGGATTGCCCACCAGCGGTTCCGATATCGTCAAGGGTAATGTCGTTTCGGGAGGAAGGAAAGGGATATTCGCTGGCGGATCGAGGCATCAGATCATCGAAAATATCATTGATTCCCAGGAGGTTTTCGGCATCGAGATCACCGGCACAGATATCCAGATCTCGGACAATCATCTGCTGGCGAACAGTGTTGGTATCTATATTCTGCTGAAAACGGAGGCCTTGATAGAGAAGAACAACATCTTCGGAAATGATGTTGGAATATACTCCGAGAACGATATGATCGCGAACGTGATCAGATGGAACAACATCTCCCACAGCGAGGGATTCGGGATCGACTTCTTCTACGATCAGATAAAGGACAATTCGATCTACGAGAACGTTTTCTACAACAACAACAAGGGAGGAGTTCAGGCCAGGGATAAAGGAGATGCCAGCTTATGGGATGACAATTCATCATCGGGGAATTACTGGAGCGATTACGGGAAACGGTACGGTTCGTCAGCATCCAATAATGGAACAGTCTGGAATATTCCCTATGTTCTGGCCGACGGGATATCAAGGGATAACTATCCGCTGGTAAATCCTCCGATATCCCTCAGCGGCATTCTGAGGATCTCCAGGGATCACCAGAGGGAAGCCCCGGTGGACAAGGATTATTCGCATACATACCGGGTTCCCTATTCCGGAGACAGGCCCGAGAATATTACCTGGTCCTTCTCGACCAATGCGGATTGGCTGACGTTCGATGAAAATCATACGCTGAAGGGTAAACCCACCTCGTCGGATATCGGATCGTACTGGGTGAACATATCCGTAACCGACGGAGTACTGTCCGACTTTACCAATTTCACCATAACCGTATTGGTAAAGAATTTCGCTCCCGTTATCACGACAAACGATACAACCTCGGTTAACCAGTGGGAGAAATACTCCGTGGATTACGACGCCTCGGATGACAGTCCCATACTTGAATGGAGGCTGGTGACAGAAGCGGCTTTCCTATCGATAGACAGCAGGACCGGACTGCTTTTTGGAACACCTGGACTCCATGACGTTGGGGTATTCCAGGTGAATGTTTCGGTGAACGACGGTGAACTGTGGGATGTCAATGAGTTCGATCTTACCGTGATCGATGTCAACGATCCTCCTATGATGAACAGGTCGTTCACGAATATATTAATGGCTGAGGACGAAAGCTCGACCTACATCCTCTCGGATATTTTCTTCAATTACGACAATGATCCCCTCGATATCTCCGTGGGAGCACCTGAAAATATCTCGGCATCGATCAATAACGGAATGCTGACGATCGTCCCCGGAGAGAACTGGTATGGGATCGGGGTGCTGAATTTCTCGGTATCCGACGGACACTATGATCTGACCTTCCTGATAGATATTCGCATCGTGGAGATCAACGATCCTCCGTCAGACCTGAAGATCATATTCAAAAATATAACACTGAAGGAGGGCGGTGACCAGATCGTTTCCGCGTCATTCTTCGATCCCGATATCGGCGACGATGCCAATATCACATGGTTCGTCAACGGTTCTGTTGTAAGTTACAACGTTACTTTCAACCTGTCCCTTCCGGCAGGGATCTACAACCTCACGCTGAGGGTGACCGATTCAAGCGGGAACTACACGGAGATATCCGTCCCGATCACCGTGCAGTCGTCATTCACTCCACCGGATCCTGATCCCGATACGGATTTCCCGTGGATCATAGTCATCGCGGCCAGCATGATATTACTGATCCTTGCGGGAACGGCAGCCTTCTTCCTCAGGAGAAGATCCAAAGGCGAGGAGGAAACAACGCAACCAATCCCATCGGCCCCCACCACCCGAAGGAAGCCTGGAGATCCCCTGCCCGATCTTGAACCGATAAGAGAAATCGATCCCTCCGAGATCAGGGGAGGAAACCTGGCAGGGGATCCCGCATAAGACGGGATCCCCGACGGCCCCTGGCTTTACCAGGCCCGGGGAGAGCTCACCGATAGCCGCGAGGACGAGCTGGATTCGGAAGTATATCTGAGACATGATACCAAATCGATAGTGAGAAAATTGAAAAGGAAAAAGAGAGATGGAGAGCTAACCAGAGAAGAGTACCGGGAGCTGAGTCTGATCATAGATCGGATAAGGGAGGAGTAGAACCCGGGGTGCGGAATATGGAAGCGCAAGGATACAGGGACCACGACACCCGCAGGCTTCTGTACGAATACATAAGGGACAACCCCGGAGCCACCTACCGGATGCTGAAAAAAGCATTCAAGCTGACTGACGGAACTCTGAGGTATCACCTCGATTATCTTCAGAGAAAGAGGAAGGTGGTCCAGGAGAAGTCCGGGAGGGAGAAGTGCTACTTCTCCTACCTCAAGAAGCGGTTCCCCTTCTCCGATCCCGACCTTCATCTGAATGAAGCCCAGGAGAAGCTCCTTGACATAATATCCAGGGATCCGGGCTTATCCATCGGAGATCTCAGGAGGAGATCCGGCATGAAAAGGGAATCGTTCCAGTACAATCTCAGGAAACTGAAGAAGCTGAAACTGGTCTGGAGGGTGAAGGGGATCGAGGGATCGGGATACGAGATCGTAACGAGGGAAAGACTTGCGGACGAGATGTTCCTGCTGACGGTGAACCGTTTCCTGGACGGAAAGATCGAGAAGGAGGAGATGATGTCGATCATCGAGAGATTGAAGGATTACCGGGAAGACGTTCGATAATTCAGGAAGGTGAGGGTTTTTTCTTACCCGCCGATCTCCTCCTCTCGACCTCCCTCATCTTGTCCTTGAAGTACTCGTCGTAGATCTCTCCCACGATCTCCTCGATGATATCCTCCATGGTAACGATCCCGATATCGTTTCCCTTGTCATTGATAACGGCCGCCATGTGTATCCTCTTGTTTCTCAGGATCTCGAATGCGGTGGAGGCGTCGGTATCCGCCTTCAGTTTCACGGTCGGCCTGATGATGTCGGACAGTTTCCCGTCTTTTCTTTTCAGAAGGTCTTTGCTGTAGACCAATCCCTCAATTTTTCCGTCCTTTCCCAGGTACGGTATACGGGTGAAACCCCTCGTCGAGATCAGATCCTGCCCCTCCTTGATGGGATGATCCCGATCGATGAAGAACACGTCCTTCATGGGGACCATGATCTCCTCAACCGTTCGATCCCCGAAATTGAACACACCGTGTATGATATCCCTCTCGATGGATTTGATGACGCCCTCCTCCTCACCTAAGGATACCAGGTCCTTGATGGCCTGGTCGGAGACCAGGATATTCCCGCTCTCGGATCTCTTCCCCCTAATTCTAAGGAGGATCTCCGAGATCCATATGAATATGAATATAACCGGTGTAAGGGCCACCGATAGATAATAGAGGATCCTTGCGTGTCGAAGGGTTACCTTCTCGCTGTCCACGATGGCATTCGACTTGGGAGCGATCTCGCCGAAGGCGATTATGAGGAAGGTGATCACCCCTACCATGATCGAAACCCCGATCGTGTCGAACAGGGCGTTGGCGAAAAGGGCCGCGATGGACGAGAGAAGAATATTCACGATGTTGTTCGCGACAAGGATCGTGATCAGACTCTTATCCAGGTTCTTTCTCAATTTCATAACGAAATCTGAGTTTCTTCTCCCTTCCTTTCTCATCCTCGCGATCCTGCTGGGGGACAGGTTGGTGAGCGCGGTTTCCGATCCCGCGAACCACCCTGCGAGATAGAGCAGGATTAGCATGATAAGGATCATGATCACAATGTAGATCGTACCCATGGGGATTCCCTTCCTCACCGGTGAATGGGATCGATCCAAGTAAATCTTTGGTCGGATGGGGAAGGGTATCTTTTTCTAAGCGCTGATCCATCCGCCACTCATGGAAGCGACAGAGGATCCCGTGGATCTCATAGGGAGGACCCCCCTTCTGAAATTGAACGGATTGTTCCCCGGATCCCCGGCGGACATCTACGCCAAGCTGGAGTTTCAAAATCTGATGTCCGTGAAGGACAGGCCCGTCCTGTCGATGATTCGAGCGGGGATCGAGGAGGGATCGATAAGGTCCGAAACCGAGGTGGTGGAGGCAAGCTCGGGGAACACCGCGATAGCCATCGCCCTTTTGGGTGCGGTAATGGGATTTCGGGTCCGGATCTTCATGAGCGAGCTGGCTTCCGTGGAAAGGAGGCAGATAATAACCGCCTACGGGGCCAAGGTCGTGATCACCCCGGGATCGGAGCACACGAAGGGAGCCAGGCAGCGGGCGATAAGATACTGCGAGGAGAACCCCGATACCACCTACTTTCTCAACCAGCACTCCAATCCGAACAACGGACTGGCCCATTATCGGACCACGGGGCCGGAGATCTGGGAGCAGACAAACGGTAAAATTGACATCATGATAATAGGACTCGGTACCTCGGGGACCTTCGACGGATTGTCAACCTATTTCAAGGAGAAGGATCCATCTATTAGGATCATCTGCTTCGAACCGGAATCTTCCCCCGTATATTCGGGAGGCGAACAGGGGAAGCACAAACTTATCGGGATCGGGCCCGGATTTCAGACGGAGAATTTCCTTCGATCCAGAAAAAACATGGACGAGCTGATCCTGGTACCGGATGATGAAGCTTACGAGATGACCAGAAGGATCGCCCGGAAAGAAGGGCTGCTCGTGGGCGTCACCTCCGGAGCCGCCGCCTGGGTGGCGGAAAAGGTGGCCGGAAGATCCGAGAACCGGGGCAAGACGATCTGCTGCCTCTTCTACGATACCGGGGAGAGATATCTGACCACCCCCGATCTCTTTCCAACGGACAATGTGGAATACATGGATTAGATCCCGGGATGATGACACGATCTGCAATCCCTCCTATTGTTGATTATCAAGTCAAAATATAAATCAATTCAAATTAGTTAATTTGAAATAACCAATTTGAAATAATCAAGAACCGTAACTCGAACCGGATTCGATCAATTACCGGTTTTGAACACTTCTGGTCCTTTTCCTTCATCGCTGAGTAAAATATCATTAATATGTGATCCATTCCAATAATGATAAATATGATAATTTCCATTATGATAATAAGGATTATCATGTTTGTGGGAAGGGCCCGGGAAATGGAAGACATCAGTGCCAGGCTGACCAGCGATGTTTTCGAATTCATCGTCATATTCGGAAGACGCAGAGTTGGAAAGACCCGTTTGGTCCTTGAATCCGTCAAGGAAATGGACCATATCTATTATCTGGCAACGATGAAGGATAATCTGAAGGAATTCAGAAATGAGGTATCCGATAGGGTACCTGAGATAATGCATTCCGCCGAGGATTGGATCTCGACAATCAGATTGCTGAAGGACAGGATCGTGATCCTGGACGAATTCCCGTATATGATAAGGGAAGATCCATCACTGACCTCCATATTCCAGAAGATTATCGACAGTGACCTGGCGGACACAAGAACGAAGCTTATCATCCTGGGATCGTCCATTACAATGATGACGGATCAGGTAATGAACTACACAAGCCCTCTATATGGAAGAAGGACGAGCACCATAGATCTTGGCCCTCTGAGGTTTTCGGATCTGATCGAATATTACCCGGACTGCGGCATCGAGGACCTGTGTCTTTCATTTGCTATTTCGGATGGGATTCCTTACTACATGGAGAAGGTCCAGCCACCCATTTGGAGCTGGCTTGATAGGGAGATGAGGAAGACCGATACATTTCTGAAGGAGGAGGTGGACTTTCTCCTGAAATACGAATTCACCGATCATGGAAATTACAAGAAGATACTGAATGCCATTGCCCACGGCAGGAACAAACCATCCGAGATCAGAAATCACTGCGGCATGAAACATGCCGATATCATGCCGTATCTGAGAAACCTGATGAATGTCAGATTGGTAAAGCGAGAATTACCGATCGGAGCCAGTGAGAGATCAAAGTCCGGAAGATATTTCCTGTCGGATAATCTCCTGGCGTTCTGGTTCC
>JBLIRG010000084.1:0-12284 GCA_049472195.1 Thermoplasmatota archaeon | reverse complement strand
GAAATTTGGAGGTTACAGGGCTCCAAATTTGCAAGTGCGCTAAGTTCCGAAGGAAGTTAGCTGCATCAAATCCGGGCGGGCCCACTCTATATTTAGTTAAAGTCCATATTTTATATTAAAAGTAAAATATGAAAAATTTGGAAATAAACAGGTGGACCACACTCAATTAATATAAAAAAATAGTCAATGTCCGTACTAATAATCCGTTCGTGATTATCCTGTCGGTACGAAAATGAATTATACCCCAGAGGTTATTCGATCAAATCGGACATTATAGCATATGGTTTATTCAAGGGGCTTAAAGGGGGGAATCATTTCGCAAATGAGATGATCTTAGAGATCAGATCTATTGAGAAATTATTTCAGACTACGATTGAAATCATATGTTGATCGTTCCCAATTCGAGGTGGTATTTTGAGAATAAAGACCATCGTTCGGTTCTCCATAATGTGTGTTGTACTGTTGGTCCTGATGTCCTTTCAACCCGCCGTAAACAGCTGGGTGGATGAAAATGGCAGGGAGGAGGATCCAAGAAGATCATCCGTCATTCCCGGACCTTACAGGGATCTGAACGGATTAGTTGAGGACCTTCTTGCGGTTACCGAGGATACCTCGGATATAGATATGGATAAGCTTCCCGATTCGATCGAACTTATCATCGGAACTGACCCTGATAACCCGGATAGCGATCATGATGATCTCAACGATTCCTTCGAGGTATCCATGAACACGGATCCTCTGAAACCCGACTCCAACGAAGATGGCCTCTCCGATGCACAGGAGATCCTGGGAACTCCGGTCGATCCAGATGGAGATGGAATATCCAATGCGTGGGACAGGGACAACGACAACGACGGTATCGAAGATGCCTCGGATCAGTCGCCATTCGCTAAGACCGGATTGATGGATTACCTCCAATTAGATCTGAAAACCACCGGGAAACCGATGTACATCTCTCTCCAGATCAGACCGAAGAATCCGTCCAATATGAGGCTAATGTTCGATACCATGGACTGGCCACAGGACGACAAGGGCATCATGAAGGATCTCGACAACTCCACCGAGGATGTGATGGTGACCCCGGTCCTTGAGATGAAAAGCAGCATCTACCCGGATCAGGACGAGGTGGTCGAATACGGGATGAAGGTCGGAAATGAAAGTGTGACGCTGCCTCTCAATCCCATATGGGAATACGGACGGATCGTCGGTCTAGGCGGAAGGGTCTATTTTCCTCCCTCGATCGGCGCGGCTGATCTGGACCTCGAGATGGGATTGAAATGGGTCGTCACCGGAATTACCGACGCTGAGGTCAGGACATTAAAGACATCGGACGGGAAATATCTGACCTCGATGGATGAGGGCATGGTCAAGGCCAATTCCACGGAGATCACGGAAGCGCAGAGGTTCACCTGGGAGAAGATAGATGACGAAAGGGTAGCCATGCGCACGATGGAGGGCTATTACGCAGGTATAGATCAGAATGGAATGTTGATATCGGGTTTCCCGAACATAAAGGACGCCTGCATTTTCACACTTGTCAAGTCGGGCGATCTATATTATCTGAAAGACGGTGATGACAGATTCGTCAAGGATCGGGAAGACGGAAGTTTCAAAGCAGAGGAAGCGGGACCTACAGGAAGTTTGATGGCGATAGAGAAAGGCGATGTCAGAACCAGTAGTAAAACCCTGATCACATATCATGAAGCATTCACAGTTGCGAGCCTTGTCGTAACGGAGAACCACGGGACCGATATCGGGCTGTTCTACTCTGAGGACATAAAAGAGATGATGGCGGCGAACATGCTCTTCTCCGCTGGTTTCATGAGGAACTATTCCCTGAATGTAAATGAAATGAAGGATTTCCTCGCAGAGAACGAGATATTTCCCGAGTACATGATCGAAGATTACTCCCACCTGGATCTCGCCGTGCGGGAATGCATGACCAGGATGACCAAGGAGGCGCTTCAATCACTTCCCGAGAACGGAAAATACTCCATAACAGTACTTATGGAGGATAACAGCGCAGCGATCGATCTGATGAACCTCTCGATGACCGATGGTTCTCTATTTCTCGGCAACCTTTCTGAAGCGCCCGTCATAACCACCCGCATGATGAGATCGAATTGGTACGAGACCCCAAACCTTGAGCCGATAGATGCCTCGTCATTCGTGGAGGAGATCAAGCCCATTCTTAAGGACCTCGATGATGAGAACGCCACCATGATGCTCGGTATGTTCCTCTTCTGGAATATAGGGGAGATACGGGTCGTTCGGGAAGGAGACCATATCCACGATGGAGCGACGGAGCACTGGGCATCGAGTGTCGCCAGTATCATGGGATATATAACCGCACCCACACTGCTGATCATCTCCTTCATCAGGGATTTCATCGTACCTGCCCTTGAATTCATTCACTATTCCATAAAGATGTTCTACACAAGCAGTGCGTTCATGATCGAGGTGATCAAGGGAACGTGGAACGGCGTGAAGTTCCTTTTCAAAACGTTCGAGACCGGGAAGGTCTGGGGTAAGGCGATCACGAACACATTAGCCGGGATCGGGATCGCCGTGGATGTTATCGCCTATGTAATCGACCTCACGATACTGATCTTCAATCTCGTAGCCATGTACAGCTCAGTGGGGAATGACCCGTTCGGGATAACTATCACCACAATATACGGCGTCCTCGCCTTCTCGTGGATCACCGCTTTATTCGGTGTCGGGCTGTTCGTATCCATATTGACCATAATACTCGGACTTCAAGCTATCCCCGTCGGGGGCCAGATCGCCGGTATTGTCATCGGTGTGATCGCAGCGATCGTGGGGATCCTGTATGCCCTCGAGGAACTGATCGTAGGTTTGATCACCGGGAAGAGCGGGTCGGAATGGATAATAACATGGATAATCGAGCTGATCGCGGGCGTCCGCACACTGACCAGTCTGGACATGGATATGGTGGGTTCCAAGATAATAATTCATGATAATACGGATAACGGGCTGGATGCAGGAGATAAGATCGAATATACGAGCATATGGGACACTATCGTGACCAGGGAAGCCCACGGCACATCCGATCATCTGAGGGATTCCTACATCAAACCTGAATATTACATAACCTCTCCTGTCGTCGGTGATGACGGAAAGAAAAAGTATACAACGGGAAATTTCCTCACCGAGGTCTCCTCGTCGAACGACGGCAATACCAAGGAAATTCGATACGAGTCAGGTGCGTGGATAGTACCGGGCATTGCCAAGGTCAACTACGAGTTCGCCCTGAACCTGAAGATGGACTACAACATGTACTATCAGGAATATCTCTTCTGGGGGCTGATCCCGTTCACTCCGAAGAGCGATTCCGGATCGGATATCCTGAGCACGAAGACGCTGTATTACGATGTCCTTCCGGAGACCATCGATCAGTTCGGAACATGGACCTACCTGAAACATTCCGACTATGACGGGGACAATATAAACAACTCGGATGAGGTGGATACAAGTCCCTGGAAATGGGATTCCGACGGGGACGGCCTGGGCGACGGATTCGAGCTGGACAGGGATTATGATCCTACCGATCACGACATGGACAAAGACGGCATATGGGACAAGAGGGAGTTGCTTTCCGGAACCGATCCGGGAAACGCTGATACGGACGGAGACGGTTTGTACGATAAAGTGGAGTTGGAGGGTTGGATAATCAATTTCACTTATTACGGACATCCTTTCGAATGGCACATCGTATCAGACCCGAGGTCACCCGATACGGACGGGGACGGTCTGAACGACACCGTCGAGTATCTCTGCCTGCTGAACCCGATCTCCTCGGATACCGACGGCAACGGAATCAAGGATGAGATCGTTGATTACTCGACCTCCGAGATGGAATACGTCGATACACTGGGTGACGATGAGCCTTTCGGGATCCCCGACTGTGTCGATATGGTCTGTGACCCTGACGGGAACTTGTATTTGATAAGCAGTTTCAACGATTCCGTTATCAAGCTCGGACCGGATGGGGAACTCATCTGGGAATTCCATGATGATACACTTTACAATCTGAGATCACTGGCGATCGGTCCCAGCGGGAAGATCTACGTCGGCCGATATCATGCCTGGGATTATCCGGATAATAGGCCCATGTTCATCCTCGAGGCGAACGGAACCGTGAACGGGACAATCAGCATACAGGATAGGACAGATTTCGGTGATGTAACGGCTCTTGCAACGGATGATGCCGGCGATCTCTACGCATTCGGTTATGGCGACATTGTCTGTCCCCTTCTTGTGAAGTTCTCCGAGAACGGCACATATCTCTCAATGAAAGAATATTATACCGGGGACCTCCCCGGCCAGTTCGTTGTGAGTTATGATAATTCCATTGACATCGACAGCAAGGGGAGGATCTACGTCCTCGATACCGACAACCACCGGATACAGGTGTTCGATCAGGACCTCAACCTGAGCCTGGTCTTGGAGATCTCGGAGTATGATACCCCTACCGACATCTGGATCGATAAGGAGGACAGCCTCTTCATATCCTGGGACGGGGAGACTTTCCACGGAGTTCAGAAATTCGACAAGTACCGGAGGCTGAGGGTGGAGTGGCCTGTGAACATCTTGCAGAAGTCCGTTTGTTCCGGTGGAGATCACGATATCTATGTCAGCGGAGTGACCGATTCAGGGGCCACCATCGGGCGAATCGTGAAATTCCGGGAGAATATCACCATCCACAAAGTGGAGAAGAACTACACATACGATGACACGGACGGGGACGGTCTCTTCGATGTTGTGGAGGAGGAAGGGTGGGGGATAAACGTGACGCTCCCCGGCGGTTTGGAAAACAGGAGGGTCGTTTCCAGTATCAACCTGACGGACACGGACCTGGACGGTTTGCCGGACAACGAGGAATACGATCTTGGAACGGATCCTTTAAATTTCGATACCGATACGGACACTGTTCCGGATCCAGAGGAGATCGATTTGGGAACTGATCCCACCTCTTACGACACCGATATGGACGGTCTTGAGGACGGAGTAGAGTTGATCTTCGGGAGCGATCCTCTGATGAACGATACAGATGGAGAGGGACTGTTGGATAACATCGAATTCGAGATAGGGACGGATCCAAATGACAACGATACCGACGACGACGGATTATCGGATTACGAAGAGTGGTTGATGGGACTGGATCCTACGTCTCCCGACGGGGACGGAGACATGATGTTCGACGGTGAGGAGGTGAAGATCGGATGCAGTCCGTCAGATGCGGACTTTGATGGGGATGGGATCGACGACGGATACGAGAAGATATACAACACATCCGCGGTCGACGGGGACTGCGACGGGGACAACCTGACGGACGGATTCGAGGTGAGTATGTTCCTGAACCCCGTGAACAACGACACCGATGAGGACGGAATGTCGGATTCTAGGGAGCTCGAGGTCGGATACAACCCCCGATCCGGAGATTCCGACGGCGACGGGATCGGAGACCTCTACGATGAGGACTTCAGTATAGATATCGGTGAAGAGGTCGTCGTGGCCGCCGATGACGGTGAGGCGAACCGTTGGTTCATCGAGAACCTATCAAAGAGTGTGAATGTTCGGGAGGTCACTCCGGACGAGCTTCTCTCGGATCATACCGATAATGGCTTGATCGTCATCGTGGGAGATCCCTCCGCGGAGAACGGTACCGCGGGAAGGATCATCCGCGATCTTCTCGATGAGAATCCGGATGCTCTTTCCGGTATGGAAAAGGCGGGGTCCGAAAGGTGTATCGTGAGATACGGGATCTGGAAGAGCGAGCAGACCGTGGTACTTCTATCCGATCCGAGACCGTTCGATCACAACAGGGTCCTGAGCATTTTCAGGAACGTTAGGATGGTCGTTGAGGACGGGAAGGTCATTGCAGATTACCTGAGCCCTCGAAGCTTCGTCCAGGCGGATCACCTGGAGATCTTGAGGGAGACGGATACCAGCGTTCTCTGCAGGCTGAAAACGAACGTATCCATGAACCTGACGATAGCTAGATCCTCATCGATCGAGGGCCTGGAACCCCTTTCGGTCAGAAGCGGTATGGGGCCGGACGAGGTGGCCCTTCCAAGGTACACAAAGATCACAATGACGGATGCTCAGGGGAAGAAGATAGAGAACATCTCCCGGGTGGAGTTCATGATCTATTACAGGGCCGGGGAGCTGGACATGAACAAGGACGGAGACGTTGACGACCCGGAGGATCTGGACGAATCCACCCTGTGTCTATACGTCTTCGAAAATGGTACCTGGAACAAACTATCTGACCAAACCCACGGGGTGTTCGACAACGGTGTGAACACTACAGACCAGTCGGTCTACGGATCCGAGTACGCGGGATACGTATGGGCCGCAACGGATCATCTGTCCGATTTTGCGATCTCGGGGATGAGGAATGAACCTGGTACCTTCACGATGGATATAGGACCGGTGATCGATGACTCGGGGGGGCCTGTGGCAGGTGCGGATCTCCTGCTGGACTTCGGCATGTTCACTTACGAGAACTCCACCGATGCATCTGGTAATGTTTCCTTCGATCTGTCAAATGAACTGAAGGGGGCCAACCTCACGATCACTCTAGAGGCAGAGGGGTATCATACGATAATATGGAATACCACTATCGGAGCGGACGGGAAGCTCTCCGACCCCATTCCGGTATTGAAGTTCGTGGAGATCGAGGTACCGTCCGAACCGAAGAAGGACCACACCCTGTCATATATCATCGGTCTCCTCGTCCTTCTCCTCATCCTGATCGCCCTGGGAAGCGTCCTGTTGGTCCTCAGGAGGAAAACGAAGGGGATCCCGGAGGAATGATCGAACCTTCAGCTATGCGTGGATACCTTTGATAAAGAGGTACAACGAACTCCTCGACGGCATCAGGAGTTCAGATGGAGTGGTAACGTTCTTTCCACGGTGTTAAAAGATGGATATGTCCAGAATACCTGCCGGGACAAATTGCTCAAAGAAAAAATTCACCGGGACCCCGGATGAAAACCTCGTTCTCATTTTCGATATCGGTGTCCCAGACCTGGTCCATATCGTACCTGTCCTCATCGAAAACGTAGGCTTTCTTCATTTCCTGGATCCTGCCCTCGAGGTTGTATTCCCTCATAATATCCTTGGTTCTAATTGTGAAGGCAAAGAAATCGGATGCCTTTACATCTCCACCCACACCCCGGCAGTCGAGCAGTATATTTTCAGCTTCTGTGTTCGATGAGAATTCGACAAGAACCCTGAAAAGCTGCAATCCGCCCATCCTCGAAAATGCTCCTTCGATATTCGCCAGAACATACCCCTCTTTCTCGATAAAATTTACTTTTAGGTTCAACGCACTCGCACTCGTTGTCCATAAAAGTTCTCATTGACTGTATCAGTGTTTCCGAACCATTCTCATCCTGAAAGAAACCTGAAATCTCCTGTGTGGAATCTGAAAAAAAAATGTAAAACAGGTTATTTAAAACTATTTGTGGATACCACCTGGCTCGGTGTGGATCACCAGGTCCGCCTTCCGTAAAAAGGATGAAATAGGAACTGGATATTAGCGGAGTAGAAGGTGGGAAAAGAGATGGTGGAAAGCTGCTGCGATAGTTCCTCCTGCAATTGTGACTGCGGTGATCTCCCGGAGAACAGAATGTGTGTCATGGCAAGTCCTCCCTTCAAGTTCGATATAGAGAAGGTCAGGAAGCTCACGGACGATCCGAAGTACATCTGCAGATGCTGCGGAAGGACCGCGAACGAGAAGGAGAGCCTCTGCAGTCCGACTGACCTGAGGTGAGAACATGAAAGCGATCGTCATCTTCTCCTCGAAGACCGGGAACACGGAAAAATAGGCCAAATGGATTGCAGAGGAGCTTGGAACCAAAGCGATCCCCGCAAATGACATCAAGGTCAAGGAACTCATGAACTACGACACCATCATCTACGGAGGGGGCATATATGCCGAAAGGATCCACGGCATCAAGTTCATCAAGAAGAACCTCAAAAATTTCCAGGGAAAGCGGATCGTCGTCTTCACCAACGGTCTGTCAAAGGATGAGAAAGTACCTATCGATAAAGTGAAACAGAAGAACTTCACCCCTGATGAACTGAAAGAAATAGATTTCTTCTACATGAGGGGAGGCTTCAATATGGAGAAGCTCCCCTTCAAGGAGAAGATGATGATGACCATGGTCAAGAAGATGATGAAGGAGGGGGACGACCTCAAGGATGATGAGAGGATGCTTCTTGATGCCTTGAATGAGCCTGTCGATCATATTAGTAAAGAGAATATCAAAGGTCTGATAGAAGATATCAAGTGAAGGTACCGATAATGATTATTTCGACCCTAATGGGAGATATTTCTCATGTATAAGATCATATAAAACCCGGCCTGGCCTACCATCTATCTTTCAACAGTGGGCCCCAGGCAGCATTCACTCATTCCTCAACATTGGGTTTTGAACTTTCATCCAGAGATGATGTGTCAGGCTCGGAAGGGGGGGTTGGTTTCGGGGCCCCGTAGAGGTGCTCGTATTCCTTATCAAGTTCCGACATCTCATCATCGGGGCCCTCACCATTCAATCCCTCTCGTTCTTCACCCTCGCTCCTTTTTTTCCTGACATTCAGGAACATTATCCACACTATCACCAGTGCAAGTACAACGAAACCGGCTGCAACACCGAATAGCAATCCTGAATTGATCTCGACGGATCTGTCACCCTCCTCCTGACCACCCAAAACCATGGTCTTCTCTATTCTGAAAGAGATCGTTTCCAGTTCATCCTCCAGTCCATCCTTCCAGTCCTCTGTCGCCACGATCCTGACCTTGTACCTGCCGGTCTCCATTTCGCTGATATCCCAGGAGAACTCTGTTTCATTGATGTTCTGGGCCCCCGGTATCGGTATCCATTCGTCGGTCCCCTCGAGCTTGTAATAAGGTGAATATGTTACATTGTCACCATCGGCATCGGAACCATCCCAGGTGAGGTTCAACCACCCTCTGTAAGGTTTTTCCGGATCGATCTCCGTGACAAGGACGACAACAGGTGCATCGTTAATATTGTTCACCACGAGATCCTCGAACACATATTCGGTCGATCTGCTGAACTCACCCTCCTTGCAATCGCTGAAGACGAACTTCACCATGTGCGTCCCATCTTCAAGGCCACTGACATCCATCGTGTAGTTGTTCTCATTGGGGATATCCGATTCAACAGGAACCCAATCTTCTCCATCCTGGGAAACATATATCCAGACATGGAGGCATTCGGTCTCACCGGGATCCGGATCATCAGCGAACCACCGGAACTCCGCTTCTCCTTCCCTCACAGCTTCCGAAGGCCCGTTCAACCAATGGACGATCGGTGAATCTGGATTGTAGATGCTGAAGTTGACGAAAACTTCAGCTGAGATCTTCTCAGACGTATCCTCAACCACGAGCCTCAGAGTGTAATTCCCGTCATCAAAGACAGCGTTCCGTGTATCCCAGTTGAAGAAACCGGTATTCGGTTGGTCAAGGGCAAGTTCATACCAGATCCCATCGTTGTCGAACTTATAGTACAATGCATAGGTCAATTCCGTGATATGATCGGTATCGTCCCATGAATCCCATTTGATCACATAGATCCCGGTTATGATCTCATCCTTTTCGGGACTCGTGAACCGGGCACCAGGGGGCCCATCATTGAATATGGCAAATACACCGGTCTCATCGGATGAATTGAAACCCAGCGGGTTGGTAGCGGTCAATTTCAGTCTGTAATCGTCATCATTGGGATATCGGGATGAATCGAACTCAAATGGTTTGGATCCCTCGATACCCTCGGAAACGAGCTGCCATTCACTGCTATCATTTCCGATGATCCAGAGGTCGAGGGTGATATCCTCTTCCTCGAATTCCAGATCGTTGACGTTCCAGTAGATGTCATGTATTCCGGTGACGACCTCATCCGCCTCCGGCGTCAGGATCTCCACTGTCGGGCTGTTCCTTATGGTGAAATTCCCGGAGATATCAGATCCATCCAGACCCGAGGTATCGATCACCTCCATTTTCAATCGATAACGGTCCCCGTCGGGTAAGGATGTGGTATTGAAGACCACAGTGCCTGTGTTCTCGGTGTGGTAAATGAACTGTTCGTAATTCTGACCACCATCACTTGAAAGGTAAACATCTATCTTCAGGTCCTTTGAATTATCCTCGTCATCCGTACATTTCCAGGCGATGTGAGATTTACCAGAAAGGACATCTCCATCTTTAGGGTAAGTTATATCCAGAACCGGTGGGTCCGGGTTCTCGATACCGAAACTGAATCCGGTTACTGCGATACCGGCCAGTCCAGATGAATCCACTGCTTCTATTTTTATGGAGTACTCTTCACCATCCGGTATCCTGGGATCCTCTGTATTCCAAATAAAGGAACCCTTGTTTGTGATGTTGGAAACGATCCTATTCCAAACACCTTCTCCTTGTTGATAGAAAATATTCAGGACAATATTCGAACCATCCTCCCTGTCAGCAGCATACCATTTGATATCGAATTCTCCACCGATCCTTCCGTTTTCAAGCTGCGAGGTCATGTAATCATTTTCGAGCTCCACCACTGGCCTCATGTTGAGGCTTTCCTTGCCGTAAACGATGTAGACCTTTCCAGCATCCTTTCCTCCGTCATCATTCACGCTGGCGTGGAACATCATATCATCGTAACCATCGAGATCAAGGTCCTGGATCTGAAAACCTCCTGAAAAGTCCCCGCTGTTCTCACCTATGAAGGAGGCGTCGCTCTCCAAAAGCGGCATCGACTTCTTCCAACCCGATGGTCTACCGAAATAGATGAAGGTCTGACCAGCCTGAGGTCCACCAGCATTGTCCTGGCGTGATATGATGAAGATATCCTCATATCCATCTCCGTTTACATCACCAGATTTCGGGGAAACGAATGTGGAGGCTTCGGGATTGTATCCGGGGAATGTAACATCGGCTTTGTCGGGAGAGATATCATTCAACAATCTCGAAGGCTTTCCGAAAAAGAGATAGGTCTTCCCTTCATGGCCCCCGGTTTCATTATAATTTCCAGCAGTTACGAGGATATCATCACGACCGTCGCCATTCACATCAGAATATGAACTAATAAATCCAAATGCATGACCATTATTCTCCCCCCATAGACATGCATCCGCATTATTAAGGGACGTCTCCATCCCCCACCCTGTGCTCTTACCGTATATGATATGGACCCTACCTTTCAGGGCACTTCCTGTGGATTCCGGAATGGATGATATCAGAATATCATCATACCCATCACCATCGATGTCTCCATTAATACCTCCAAAAAAACCGGATGCTAGCCATGGGGCAGGGCCTATGAATGATGCATCCGCGATCTGGGAGATGTTCATATTCTGACCGAGACCTCCGTCTCTTCCGAACACTATGTAAGTCTCACCGCACCATGGCCCTCCTTTTGTACTGTTGATAGAGCCAACGATGAAATCATCATAATTGTCATTATTTACATCCCCACCTCCTCGCACAAAATAACCAAACTGATCATTCGGACGTTCTCCGATGAAAGATGCATCGGCCTGGGAGATGTTGATGTTTTTACCCCATTTCGAATTTTCTTTACCCAATACAAGATATATCTTTGAATCCAGGAGATATGTTGGATTAAATGGGTTAAAGATCCAGTAAAATATCAAAACATCATCATTTCCATCATTGTTGAAATCCCCTGCAGGGACAACATTCGCCAGTATATCCCCCGGTCTTTCACCAACAAAAGAAGCATCTGCCTGTGATAATGGGATCCTCCCCGACCATTTTCTTCCATCCCCGAAGAAGATGTAGATCTTGCCGGCATCCTTCCCGTTATCATCGTTATACCCGGCCGCCAACCCGATGTCCGGGAAGCCATCTCCGTTAACATCTCCTATGGACCAAGCTGAGGTTCCAAGAAGGTCGCCGGGATTTTCCCCGATGAAATATGCATCAGCAGAGGACAAAGGCCTTTCCATCCACCAGTTCCTCTCTCCCTTTCCGAAGATAATGTAGGTCTGTCCCCGGTCCTTTTTTCCACCGTCATCATTTTTCCCAGCGTTCAGAACGATATCATCCCTTCCGTCACCGTTCAGGTCCCCTGATCCGGATTGTATCCCTTTCAATCCATCCCCTTCCCATTCTCCCAGGAACGATACATCCGATTCCGACAGGTCCATGTTCTTGGTCCACCCGCTTTTCTTGCCAAGTAGCAGATATACCTGTCCGGAATCTGTGTGTC
>JBLIRG010000083.1:0-12302 GCA_049472195.1 Thermoplasmatota archaeon | reverse complement strand
CCGCCCAGAGCAGCCAGGATGTCCTCCGGGCGCAGGATGTAATAGTAGTTTCCGCCGCTTCCGTAGGCCATGGACCGGAGCAGGTCCTCGTCGAATTCGACGTCCGGTTCATCCTCTTCCTCCACGGCCCAGTCATCGTGCCTCCTTCTTCGGGATGATGAGCGGGACACCACCGGCCTCTTCTCCGTTTCTTCACGGTAAATCCTAGGGATCTCCCTGTTTTTACTCTCCTTTGGAGGATCATTGCGCTTCGATGACTGCATGCCGCTTCCCGCGAAGAGGGATTCGCCGAACACCGGTCCGCTGCCGACCGATGCGCATGCACAGTCCTCGACCTCTACAACCAAAGGCGCATCAACCCTGCGGTCGGGCGCCCTGGTCGGAGAGACGGAGAAATCGGTGATAACCTTCCCGCTGGAATCCCTGGGAAGGTCGGACCTTGACTGGTAAGGATCGAAATGCGACCCCCCTTCCATCCCCTTCGGGGCGACCTCCATTTTCTCGAGGTCCTTGATCTGCTGGCGGATGAATTTTTTAAAGGCCTCCGCCTTGTCCGCATCCGTTGGGTATCCCAGCTTCTTCATCCCCTTCCTGTACTGTTCGAGGGAGATCTTCTTGGCCTTGAACAGGTCCGTGAGCTCCTTCCTCTTCTTCTCCTTCTTCAGGCGGAGCTTCATCTCGGAGGACATCTTTCTTCGTTTTCCGTGCGGATCCGGTCCGGCTCCTCTCCGGAAGATGTCCCCACAGACAGCGCAGTAATTAATTTTCGTGTTGTTGGGCTCTCCGCATTTCGGGCACTTGGCCGGAGGATAGGTCATCGATTTAAATCTGCAGTTGAATAATAAGTAATTATCTGGCTGAATTTCCCGGGAGGAGAATCAGCGGTCAATCGACCTTCAGCCTGTCCCAGTCCTTCTTTCTCCTCTTGACCTGGAAGATCTCCTCCTCCTCCTCTTCAAGCAGGTCATCGTATATGACGAAGCTTCTCTTCTTCTCGGACCCGATGAGAAGGGCCGCCGCGGCTGCCACGATTATGATGAAAATGATGATGATCGCCGGGATGGATACCCTTGCCCTAGGCAGGAAATCGATGATCGTGCTGTTGCCCTGAGCCGAATTCTCCGGGGGAGGCGGGATCTCGTATCCCACCGCCCTGATCTCGGGATCATGATATATTTTACCGGATAAAGGATAATTGTAGCCTCCGTGTATTGCCAGACCAACTGTCGTCCGGCCCAGGAAATGTTCGTTTTTCCACAGGTCGCTTAAAGGTCCGAGGAACCTCCCGCCAAGGAATTGATAGTTGAAATGACCCCCTGCATCCGCCGATGCGGATGTCGGAGGGACATAGGGATCGATGGATATGCTGGACGAGAACGATGAAGACGTATGGGTAGCAAGATCCCCCTGGACGATTCTTGTATCCCGGAAATCCACCTTATCAGAGGATATGTCGTCCTGGGCCATCCCTCCAACTCCTTTGACTATCCTGGTCCTCAAGGAAGTGACCGGAACCACGTCTCCCAGCCCCTTCTGTGCGATTATCTTCAAGATATCGTCGGGAACGGACAGTCCGAAGATCATGGAGGACCCGAGGAAGAGCATCGGTGCGTCGCTGTTAGGATCCTGGTCCCATCCGACGATCTTGTGATCGATCTTCATGGAAAGCTTCCTCCCGCTCAACCTGATCTCCTTTTCCCGGTCCATAACCGTCGGAGAATCAGATTCAGCAGTTGTTTCCGCCGTGTACTCGGCCGTGATACCCGCTCCGGAATAGGGATAGACGGTGAATCTGAAGTTGATCCTGACCTCCTCGAGAAGGATTCTTTCCGGGTCGGAAGCTGACAGGGTATTTTCAGTGTAAGGATATTCGTATTTCAGATCCCTTGCGAAGAGCGAGAAGGACCAGACGAACTCTCCCTCCCTTGACCTCTCAGCCCTGAAAGATGTCTGGTTCCATGCCCTGGACAGGGAGACCTTCTTGACAATTCGATCATCCGTCGCCATTTCCGAGGTTCCTATATTTGAGGAGGTATCATCGGCGGCCACGTCCTCCAGCGGAGCGGTATCCTCCTTTTCATCCGTCTGGGTCTGATTTCCGCTCTCTTCATCGGTCGTATACGTTCCGGAATCGATCGATACTGCCGTTTCTTCCTCCTTTTCCGCCGATGGTGTCGTCGTGTCGGAATCGGCGGTCAAGGAGGTATCTGCCGCATCGGGCTTGTTATCGTCTGTGAACGGATCCGTGTTGGAGTCCACTGACAGGTCCGGCTTCACCGTTTGGTTTTGATCAGCCTCCGGACCGCTGTCGGCCGTAATGTTTTCCTTCTCCGAATCCGCGGAAAGATAGGCATCTCTCGTAGTATCACCCCCCTGATCCGCTTCCAGGCCATCGGATGATGATTCGACCGGTTCATCGGGTTCGGGGGTGAGTTCGGAAATGCTCCCTCCTCTGGTTTCCGTCTTTTCCTCGGCCAAAACCCTCTCTTTCGGGATGTCGTATACGGAGTTTCCGTTTGAATCCTCGTACTCGTAGATCACCTCAAGTCTGGTTGCCGTTACGGTGTAGGTATCGATGACCGATTCATCCGATCCCTCGGTAAGCTTGACGTCTACGTTGCTGCCGATAGAGAATACGGTTATCGGGCCCTTGATCTTGGCGTTCCCGTACACCACGCCGAAGGTGAGTGTCCTGTTGAACCTGACCAGAAGATACGAGCCTCCGCCGAAAGCGCTCTTCGTCACTCCCCGGTTTATGACATATGGCAGTGATTCCCGGGTCGAATCCAGCCTGAGGTCATCCCGGGTCTCCGCCTCCTGTGCGTGAACAGACGGGATGACTGTCAATATCAATAGAAGAAGAAGCGCCGTCATGGCGGATCCGTATTTCTTTCCAGGCGTCGAAACCATGTCCATCCTCCACGCACAAGGAGTGGGGGAGGGATCGAGGGATCCCTCCCCTTGATTCCGGAGGTCGACCCGTGTTTTGAGCCCCCTCCGGCCATCTCCTTTCATTCCGGTATTCCGCTCATATTTTTCCTTCTGGTCTTTTCATGTCCCGATCGCCGCTTGTGATGTCCTTGTCCTCGCTGTTTTGGTCCGGGGTCTTTTCTTCCCTGTCTTCGCTGTTCTGTTCGGGACCATCGTTTAGGTCCTTCGTATCTTCGAATTTCCTTGGCTTTTTCCGGTTGCTGACGCTTTCCTTGATGCGTTCCCTGATGCTTGGTTTTTCATCGGATTTGATCTCTTTTTTGATCTCCGATCTGATGACCCTCTCGGGATCACCGTCGCTGTTGCGGTCGATCCATTTGAATACCTTCTCGTAAACAACGATCAGATCGACGGTTCCGTCCGAATCGCGGTCGATGAGCAGCTTCCAGCCGATCACGATCGATACGAGTTCGGGCCTGCCGTCCGAGTTCCTGTCGATATACTGGAACCTCAGATATTTGAAGCCCCTGATCTCCGGATTTCCATCGGAATTCCGGTCGACGACCCCGCTGATATGCCTGTGGATGCCGATATACTCGGGTTTTGCATCCCCGTTTCGGTCCATCCACTTCCCCGCCAGTTTCATCGATCTGACGATCTCGGGGTTCCCGTCGGAGTTCACGTCCCTATAGTATGACCTCTGCGCGCTTGCATGGATGTAATCCCAGCTCCTTCCGGTCCTGCCGTTGGACCGGCCGTAGTTTGCGGCGTGAACTGCCCTGTACTCCGGATCCCCATCGCCGTTTCTATCAAGCCTGATGCCGGATCGGGTGTTGAATGCCTGGGCATCCCAGGTTCCGCTGTCATCCCGGTCCATCTCCCTTCCGTGCCAGGTGAAAGAAGACACATATTCCATCGATCCGTCCGCATGGAGGTCCACGGCAACGATACGATGGTAGCTCAGACCTATCATCTCAGGGATCCCGTCTCCGTCCCTGTCCATGTACTTGAGGATCCAGATGATCTTCCAGTAGAGAACGGATTTTCCGGCCGAAACGGAATCGCTTGCCGATAGCGATATGTCATCGGGCAGTTCCGTATCGATATCGGATGCGGTCATGTTCACTCTTCCGTGGTCCCTGTGTACCCAAAGAACGTATTCCGCGATCCCGTCCCCGTTCTGATCTATGATCTTCGCCTCTCCGGTGGCATTGATCCTGGAGAGATTTGCATACATCCATCTTCCCGGGGAGGGGGCTATCAGGACGGCCTTGACCGCGGGGAGACGTCCCCACATCGAGTGGTTTCCGATGAATGAGGCCGTCAGGTAGTGGTAGCTCCTTCTAACCATTCCCGGAAACTGGGGCGATACCGACGCGTCCTCTTCCGTCAGGTCCGGGTCGTACTCCGACAATTCCTCGTCCATCGCTTCCTGATATTCCTGAAGCTCCTCGTCCTTGATTCCCTCTGTCGCTGATTCGTCACTTCGCTCCTCGGCGATCACCACTGCGGATAGCAGAAGTGCTATTACTAGGCCGAGGGCGGTTGCGGTCCATACTGCGGTTTTCATATAATTTCCACCTAAGGAGGTTCAGATCCTCCATGAAACGGATTTAACCTCATTCGCTATATAAGGAATCCATTGATATCCCCTACATCTATCAAAAAAACCGCAGATATATCATTCCGTGATGAGGGCTCTGTTGTTATTGAGTATCTCCTTTGCCTTCCTCAGGTTCCATGACGGTGTATGATCGGGCAGTTCGGACATCCTCCACTCGTACTCCGCAATGATCACACCGCACCTCTTGTAGCAGGCTTTGGCGGATTTCAACCGATCTCTCTTATGATAATGGATAGCTAGTTCAATGAGATTGTGTACCAGGTCCTCATAATAATTATCCATCAATCCCGTAGGCATGTCCGATCCCGTTCCGACCTCGGGCAGGGCCCTGATCCTGTCCTCGTACATGATCGAAAGCTGTTTCAGAACGCTTCCCTTGGGATCCTTCTCCCTCACCTTTACGAAGGGCCATCCGGAGTTTTCAGCGGATTCGCGGACCTTCCTCATATTCCTCTTTTCCAGTATATCGAAAAGGGAAAGGGACTGCTCGAGAAGATCTATTCCGGAATCGACCATATCCGGTTCGAAAGAATCCGCGGCTATCACGGTTTTTGACGCGGACCGGTCATTTTCCGCTGAGAGAAGATGCCTGGCCGAAGCAAGGCATCTGATTCGAAGCCTGATCCTTCCCTTCGATCCCTCAAGCGACCTCGACATTCTCAGGTATCCCTGGACCGCCCACTGGACATCATCTGCGGTGCTCTCCCCGACCACTTCGTCGAACCTTTCGATGTTGTCGGAGGGATCCCCGTCGCCGCTGATCATCTCCTCCAGCTCCACAAGCGCCATCAATCTGTGATTATCCAGAGATCCCGCCAGCTTTCTGGCGCGGTCGATGAGTTTTCTCGCCGCCGCATGTTTTCCCGCGGCCCGGGCGGCCCTGTATCCCTGTATGCAGGCATGGGATTCTCCGTACCGGTCCGGTATTTCCGCGTATTCCGAAGCGGTTTTCAACGCTTCCTTCAGTGATCCCTCGGATTCCCCCATCCTCATTAGGGTTCTGGATAGATGCAGCCTTTCACGCGCGGTCGAGGCACCGTCACCGATCTTTCGATATGTTTCTATTGCCGACTTGTGGGACCTTACGGTCTCGTCAAACCTCATTCTCTGCCGGGATACCATGGAGCGGATGTGCTCGAGGTCCCCCTTCCTCCTCCCTTTTATCAGACCGGCCGGCATGGTGTTCTCGATCCGTTCGATCGTTTTCTCGGCCAGGTCCCATTCCTCCTCCTGCACCTCGATATTCCCCTGAAGAAGGAGCATGTCCATCCTGTCCTCATCGTTCAGAAGGCCCCTCAGCACATTCATCGATCTGAACAGTATCCTTCCCTTGCCTTTCCGGGCGCTTCCCGCCAGAATGGCGATCAGACCGGCGGCCTCGTCCACCAATCCCCTGTTCACGTGCAGGGAAACGCATGCGTCGATGTAATCCCTGATCTGCTCCCTGAGATGATCCTGATCCTCGTACCTTATCGAGGAATAATCGGAGATATCCACCAGCTTCCGGTCGTCATCCCAGTCCTCCTCCATATCCCTGATCCCGATTACCAGCTCCGGACCGTCCCCCCATAGTCTCAGCACGGCAGCCGTGAGATAGGACAGAACTCCCGCCTCGATCTCGTCGCGTTCTACCCCGGCCATATCGTTCATCACATGGTCGGATATCAGATCGTGAACCGAGAATATGGACGGCGCGGTCTCTCTCAGAAGTCCCTTTGCCTTCAATCCGTCCAGATCCTCCCTTTCCGCCCCTTCGAACAGGGAGATGTGAGCCTGAAGTCCGCAGACGGAGGCTTTCTGCAGGCATCTTCTCTGTATCGGCGGTAGCGGGGCGATGACCTCTTTCTCGAGGAAATCGCCGAACCTCGATCCCGGATCCATATCGGAGGACGTCATGGCGATCTCGATGAACAGAGGATGCCCCCTGGTCATCTCCCAGAGCTGTATGTGGTCGCCCTTCCTTCCCTTCGCTCCTATCAGTTCGGCTATCGCGTCCTGGCCGAGCCCCTCGAGATCTATCGATATCACGTCGCCGTGGATCTCGTATCGGGGATCTATGAAAGGAGGGGTCTCTCGACTGAGAATCACTATCTTCAGACCGGATCGATCCATGGAAGCCTTGCACATGGCCTCGAGATAGAGGTCCAGACCGCCTCTGGTTTTCTGAAGATCGTCGATGATAAGGACCAGACCCGGACCGGATGCGTTCTGGAGGGCTCTTATGATCATTCCAGGGGACGGACCGGCGGGCTCGGCGACCGATGCCTCGAAATCCATTCCGAGCTCGCCGGTTATGAACTCGATCTCGTTCATCAGCTCGACCGGGTCCGTCCACGGCTCGCATCGAATGTATCCTGCCCGCGCCCTGTGCATGGTCATCGCATGAAGTATGAGGGTTGTCTTGCCAACTCCCGCTATACCCCGTATCAGGAGGACGCCGGCATCGGATTTCAGGAACTTGTCGATAACGAGGAGCTCGTCCTCCCTGCCGAAGAAATGCCTGGGAAGGCTGAACCTTCCCACGAGTTTCGGTGAGATGTCGGTGAAACCCCGCGCCTCCGCTATTATGACTGGTTCCCCTCCGGAATCGATGTTCAAATACATATCGAGAAGGGAAGCGGCAACCCCCCGGGATCTGCATTCGGCAACAACCCGGGTCATGGGCATCCTGATCTCCTTCCCGTCTAGCCTGCAGATCACCGGCCGTTCCGACAATCCCTCCCTAATCTGATCAGCGGCGGTCTCTCCTTGGCGGGTGAGAAAGTAGGCGTTCTTCCTTCTCTTTTCCCCCTTCACATGCCTCAGTTCCTTCTCGACGGTTCCTTCCTTGAGAAGTCTCTTGAGGGATCTCGATATGTTGTTCTCCAGCATCGACAGTTTCTCAGCCATACCCGCCTGGGTAAGCTCGTATGGGGCGTCCCACTGGCCTCTTCGCGATGAGAATTCGGAAATGAGGAGGATGATCTTGTCATCGGTGTGGAGCTTGGTCCTTTTTCTCTCCTTTTTCAAAGGCGGGCCCCCGAATTCGACGATTTATGGAGTATTCATATTCAATTTAAACGTATCATCGAAAAATCGAACCCCGGGGAATTATGACCTGTGCCGGTATGTATCCTTCAATCCCTGCAGTAATTCGATCCCGGGAGAGAAGCCCGCCGCTACCCTCAGCTTATCGATGGATGCGACCGATCTCTCGATCTCACCCTTCCTCGCGGGCATGAATATCCTCCTGAGTTTCCGGCCGCTGATCCGATCGAGCATGTCCGCGAGGTCCAGCAGGGATGTCTCCACTCCGGTTCCCACGTTATAGACGCCCTTGAGGTTGTCAACGTACGCCGTGTACAGGGCCGCTGAGATGTCGCTCACGTGAATGAAATCCCTTGTCTGGCTCCCGTCCCCGTATATGAGCAGGGGATCCCCCTTCCCGGCCTTGTCCAAGAAAAGGGAAATGACCCCCGCATAGGGGCTGTTGGAGTCCTGGCGGGGCCCGTAGACATTGAAGAAGCGCAGTGAGGAGCAGGACATCCCGTACACATCGGAAAAGATGTCCATCATCCTCTCCGATGATAATTTATGCAGGCCGTACGGGGACAGGGGATGCTTCGGGGCCGTTTCCCTGACCGGAATATCCGCTGTATCTCCGTACACGGCGGCCGAGGACGAGTAGATGACGCTGCGTACCCCTTTCTTCAAAGCGAAGTTCAGGACATTGATCGTTCCGATGTAGTTGACCGCCGCATCCCCCATGGGGTCCTCCATCGATGTGGTAACGTCAACCCTGGCTCCCAGATGGAACACGGCCTCGATGCCGGGACCTCCCCCCATCGACGACGGATTGACCGAGTCCTCGATGGGATTCCTGATATCCCCCCTGATGAACTTGAAGTTCGGCTCGTCCATCACCGATGCAAGGTTGTCCAGAGTGCCCGATGACAGATCGTCAAGGACGTAGACGACATGCCCTTTGGAGATCAGAAGATCGACAAGGTGCGATCCAATGAAACCCGCACCTCCCGTTACCAGTACTCCAGATCCCGTCATTGACCATCCCTCCGCGTTGCAGCAGCCTTCATGATTTCCTCGACATTGAAGATTCCACTATTACTTTAAGGATTTGGATCGTCGAGAGGGCAAGCTGTCGATCGGTTCGGCATTGGCTCTGCAGATATACTGCATATCCCCCGTGATTGTCCCCGCATTCCCAGTAAACTATATTTCCCATAAACCTAATGATTGTAAACTGTTAAGGACCGATTGACCGGGGAGGCTCGTGATTTGAACAACGGGTTGAATGACGGAAAGGTTGGCTATCTGCATCTCTTCGACGGGATCATTACGGGAGAGGTGAAGGACCCTCATTCAAGGAAGGTCTATTCCAGACGGGATATTATGAACTTCTACCGGGATCTGCTTTACAGGGCGTGCAGTCCGGATGTGGACAGCCGGAGCCTTCACATGCTGGACATGATAAAGGAGGTGCTCCAGGTCCCCATGGACATCCACCAGTCCCTCCTCGAAGAGGTTTCCAGGCTCGGCAGAAAGAAGGATCAAAGGATTCAGAATCCCTATCTTGAGCGTGAGATGAACAAGGCTCTTGACGTATGGCTCGTGGAAAAACCCGTTTACGAGGGAACGGATCCCCGCTGGACGCAGAAGCTCAAGGTGGAGGCCGCCCGGAACACCTATCTCGAGGAACTGGATCCCGAGTATCCCGCCGAATCGCTGGATATGGAGAAGAGCGGCCTCATATCGAGCATGAAGGATGACGATATCGAGCTGGCCTCCGATCATGTTTTCAGCGTGTCCACACGGATCATTCCGTCCCACAAGCGGCCCGACAAAGAGGCATGATCAGGTTCTTTTCCTCAGGGATTTCAGGAGTTCGATGTTCTTTCTGTACATTTCATCCCCTCCGGGAGTTTCCAGGATCATCGGGATGCTTTCGAACCTCCGGTCGTTGACCAGGAGTTCGAATGCCCCGATCCCTATCATGCCCTCACCGATGTTCTCATGACGGTCCACCCTGGACCCCGCTCCCTTTTTTGAATCGTTGAGATGAAACGCCCGTATTCGATCCCGACCTGCCACGGCCAGGAGATCGTCCATCACTTTTTCATATCCTTCGGCCGATGATATGTTATAGCCTGCCGCGAATGCGTGGCATGTGTCGAAGCAGATCCCGAGGCGGTCCGGGATAGATGTCAGCTCGATGATATCGGTCAGGTGGGAGAATTCGAAACCGACGGATGTCCCCTGGCCCGCGGTCGTTTCCAGGAGAATCATGGTGCCCTTTCCCGGGATGGGAGGGTCCTCGTGCCCGGACCATGCGATGTCGATCGCCTCCGCGATCCTCCCGATCCCGTTTCTGATCCCTTCCCCGAGATGGGATCCCGGGTGGACCACCAGGAAATCCGCTCCGACCGCCTCGGCCCTGGTGATCTCGTCCGATAATGCGTCTACGGATCTCCTGAAGACACCGGGGTCCGGGGCGGCCAGGTTGATGAGGTAGCTGTCGTGGGAGATCAGGGGCCCCATCCCGGATATTTCCAGGTCCTTCCTGAATGCGGAGATCTCCTTTTGATCGAGGGGAGGCGCCCTCCATTGCCTCTGGTTCTTGGTGAATATCTGGAAACTCTCGCATCCGATATCCTCGGCCCTTTCGATGCTGTTCCCTATTCCCCCGGCCACCGATACGTGGGCTCCCAAACTTCCCGTTCCTATCCCTCCCCGAGGGGTCCATTGCTGGCCATTTCGCCGGCCGAGTATCTTTCCACCATGTCCCTCAGTGTCGACCTCAGGCCGGCCTCGTTGTCGTACGATGCGGACACTGCCTCGAGGTCCTCCCTCCGAAGCTCTCCGTTTTTCATCCCTTCCCGGTATTCCCTCACGTATCGGATGATCACAGGTATGGCACGGATGATGTTGTCGACTATGGTAATATTGGCAGTTCTTGATGTCCTGGACAGAGGATTCAGGTCGATGGTGATGACTGTTTTTCCCATGCCGCGTAGGGCTTTGCACCTGTCCCCGTCCTCGAGAGGGACCAGGATCACGTCCGAGCTGAATATTCCCTCCCTCTCGCAAAGGGCCCTTGCGTGATCCAGTCCGGGAATATTCGCATCGGGATCCCTGCCGAGGACCCTCCTGCATCCCGCTTCCTCAAGCTTATCGGCCAAACGGCCCACCCGATCCTCGGTCCGGTGGAATATGTTCACCTCGACCGGGCAGTTCAGAAGGTCCGAGAGGATCCTGACATCATCGCTTGAAAGGGCCCCGACGTTTCCGTTGACGGAGATCACCGGGCGATCCGCCAGGATCAGCAGGGCCGCCGCCGCCCTTTCCGCCGCATCGGCGTGCACCGTGGTGGTCTCTCCAAGCAGATAGTCGAATGCTTCACCCCTTCCGTGGGCGATCAGGCCCTGGGTAACAACAAGTCCCTCTTTCCATCCATCGACAAGCCGGTCCCTCGTGGTCAGGGAGAGATACCTCGGGTGGCTCTCGGGCACGGTCATTTCGATACACCCCGCATCCAAAACGCTTCTTTAGGATATGATATTTCACCCTTCGTGGAGAAAAAATATCACGAGATAGAGGTCGAGACCTTCGTACAGGCCACCGAGGATGAGGAGAAGGTGATCGAAGCGGTGTCGAATATCATCGGTATCGGGATCCCCGAGGATCTGGAGATCGTTGAGACAGAAGGGTCCCACGGGAATCCCATCGGAATGGTCTCCTACTCCTTTCGACGGAAGAGGGATATCGAGGGCATTCTGGAGGGGTTCCGGGGGAAGGATTTCATGAAGGAAGCCCTGTCTCAGGTTGAGGAGAGGCTCGACGAGTCGTTGACCTTTCACATGCGGCTTGACAAGCAGATGGCGTATCTGGGCGAGCTCAGGCTCTGGGAATCCGGAGAGGCGGTGAAGATAAGGATGAAGCCGGCGACGTTTCCCGCCTCAAGGGAGGAAGCGGTCCGGATCCTCATGCAGCTGATGGAATGATGCGGCGCAGTTTGGTGTTAACCTAATATATTACAAAATGTTAATAACAAAATGTTCCATTCCACACTATTCCCCCGATACTTGGCAAGGGTGGTTTTGGAGGGTGTCCCATATGGCCGGCGAAGACCCCAAAGTTAACGATAACGAAGCAGAGACGTCCCAGGATAAGGCTGACAGGGAGGCATTCATAGAGTTTTTGACCTCCACCGGCAGGATAAAGAAGGCGCTTGCCGAATCGCTTTACGAGCAGGGACTGGACAGCTACGAGAAACTGGAAACCTGAGACGAGAAATATTTCAGAACCTTCAAGAGCATCGGCCCTGCGAAGGCAGAGGATCTTGTTGAGCTCGGAAAGAAGAAGCGGCCGAAGTCGGGCGGATCACTCGAGGGGGACGAACTGAAGGAGCTACTCCTCTCGCTGCCCAGGATCGGCAAGGTCCAGGTGGAGGAGATGTTCAAGGCGGGATACGACACGGGCCGCAAGATCGTGGAGGGAGGAGTTGACGGCCTTACTACCGTGAAAGGAATCGGTACGGGAAAGGCCGAGGCAATATTGAAGGCCATCGAGCCCCTTGTTCCCGATGTCCTCGAGGGAGAGATGAAGATAGAGGACGCAACCGCGGAAGCCGTCGAGGAAGAGAAGAAGGGGGAGGAAAAGGAGGAAGAGGGCTTCTTCTCCAGGATGATAAGGAAGATCAAGAGCATTTTCAGCAAGGATGACGGGGACAAAACGGAAGAGATAGAGGGTG
>JBLIRG010000082.1:0-12774 GCA_049472195.1 Thermoplasmatota archaeon | reverse complement strand
TTACACCTTCATTCCACCTCATCGGGGCAACTGGTGGCCCATGCTCATTCGAGACCTCAATTTGCACGGGATCTGGCTGCGGCGATCCGAGGGCGTTGTCGGGTATGAGCTGGAGGTTGTACTCCCCGTTATATACAAACAACCGTCAGAATCCAAACCGGTTCCGTAAAGCCAATCGATATGGTCGCTTCCGACGTAGGTTGAATAGAGGAGTTTGGAAAGGTCCCCGTCCAATTTCGATGCGAATCCGTCATCCTCACTCTTCTTGGAACTCTGAAAGGCCCCCGCGACCACGGGAAAATCGATCGAAGAGGTGGTGCCTGCGATAAAGATATCCCCGTTCCCATCCATCTCCATCGATGCAGCGGCATCGTTGTCTCCTCCTCCTACAAATGTGGAGGCTTCGATCTGATCCCCGCTGGTTGATAACCTGAATATGATGCAGTCGCTTCCACCGGCCAGGGTTTCCTGGTATGATCCGGATGTGGTCTGAAAATCCGGGGAATATGTGTATCCTCCAACATAGGCCTTCCCACCCCCATCGATCATGATCCCGTATCCGTAGTCGGACCCGATGCCTCCCGCATACGTGGAATAGTGGAGTGAGGACCCGTCCGAGGACAGACAGGCCACGAATATGTCGGTGGAACCGCCGAACTCCCGATCATATGCTCCGGAGGTTGTGGGGAGGTCGCTCGATACTGTCCAGCCCGTAATGAAAATGTTATCGGACGAATCCACCGCTATATCGCCCGGAGTATCGGCCGATGTTCCGCCGTAATATGTGGAAAATAGAATCCCCGATCCGTCGTTCTTCATCTTGGTCACAACAATGTCATTCCATCCGTTGAAATCGATATCATATGAACCTGATGAGATCGGAAAATCCGAAGAAGCGGTAAAACCTATCATTATCGGATTGTTCGACGAATCAAGGACCACGTCGGATCCGCCATCACCTCCCGCACCTCCTATGTAAGTTGATGACACCAGGGGATCGATAACGACATCCCTCGAGATGTCGTAATCCTCCAGTTCGAAACCGTAGCTACTCCCGGATAACTGCCTGAACATGCCGCCTATCTTTTCGTGCCTTCCGTCACCGTACGCGATCTCAAGACCTCCGTCGGTCAAGGCTGCCCCTCTTCCCGCGGTCAGGGATATAGATTCCCGGTTTGGCAGAAGATCGATGTTTTCACCTGCATCGAATACTATGTCGTCGGGATCGGATCCGGGATGGAGAATGATATCATACTTCAAGCCCCTACCGGAGATCCTGTATATGATATCGATATCTTCCCAGACATTCTCGTACTTGATGGAACGATAGATCCGTGCCCCTGACACCCATCTGCTCTCATCTCCGACAAAGTAGTTGTTCACCTGTTCAACCGGATCGATTCCCTGAGGATCAACCTCGCCTGATCCTTCGAAACCTATCCTTATGACCTCACCTGCCACATGATCGTTCGGGATCTGATTCCGGATTATATTGTACAGAACCGCATCCCTCGTGAACGCGGCATGCCCGAAATCCGTGGAGGTCATGAATAATATCTCATCCTCCCACTGTCCGAGATTTTCCACAAAATACGTGTCCGGACAGATTTCCCGGCTACCTCCTTTCGGTTGATCATCGGCCTGAATCGATCCGATTGTCAGGCTTTCACGATCTTCCCCCTCCGCTGCATGCAATCCGGAGAGTATTGCCATGAACATCAACAAGCCCGCTGCCACGGCATGGATACGAAACAATAACAAACACCTCTTGACTCCTTGCCCCATCCGAATCATCTCCTGACAGATAGAATTATCGGGGCAGGAACGGATGATCTCATTCGTCAGAATAAAACGGATATTATTTTTTCTTCTTCGGTTCGAGATCTCCCTTCTGGACCGGCTGGCTTGGGGGTCTCCTCCTGGATGGAGGGCCTCCCCTTCTCATCTGCTCCCGGCGGTAGTCCAGGATCGAGAACTTCGGCTTCATGATAGCTCCCACGATCACAAGGGCAATTCCCGCGATGATCATGAACAGCCCGAGCAGAAGACAGGCCAGTATTATGTTGTCGTAGAAGGAGGTGTCGACGGAGGGTGTTATGAAGAGGGTTCCGCCATCGTAGTTGAAGGTGTACAGGCCGGAATTCTCGAGATCGACCACCCCGTACCTCTTCTTCCCCTCGACCGGGAAAATCGTGGGATCCTTTTCGATATCTATCGGTTCATCGTTCGGTCCGAGGATCACCAGATCCCCCGGATCGTCCTCGTACCATATGTCGTACTTGCCCTTAAGTATGGTCTTGATCTCGCCGTTTGATGATATTCTGATGGTGTCATCGTCCTTTTCCGGATCGAGTTTGTTCAATTCGCCCATGCTGATGAAGTATGCTATGGGTGTGACAACCACTGAAAATACGATCAAAGCTATACCAAAACCGAGCAATCCTTTTCTCATGGGATTCTCCTCCGCCTTTCTGCACTTTGAGGTATGCGGGTTATCATTTATAATGGATTTGAAGATGGATCGTCACATGTCATTCAGTATCGCTTCGATATTCTCTGAGATGATCTTCCTCTGCACCTCGGGAGCTCCCTCCCCGATCAGCGCCGCATTGGAATCGAGAGGGTACTGGGATACCGGATAACCTTCGAGGATCCCCCTGGCGCCGAAGTTGAGTGCCGCCCAGTGCGATACCAGGGACCCTTCCTCCGTGGTGAAGAGCTTGGCCATCGAGGCATTGTAGGAATAATCCCTTCCGGAGTCGTGGCGGAAAGCCGCCTTCTGAATCAGAAGCCACGCGGCTTGAAGGGTGGTGATCCTGTCCGCGAACTCGGACCTTTTAGATTCGTGTTCGAATATGGTCCTTCCGAATATCCTTCTCCGGTTCGAATATTCAAAGGACATCCTGAACGCGCCCAGAGCGCTCCCCATTGCGGTGGCGGCTATCCCTATTCTGCTGGAATTGAAGACCTCCATCGTCTGGTAGAACCCCCTGTTGTACGCTCCGATCAGATTCTCCTTGGGGACCTCCACGTCCTCAAGGTTAAGGGTCGACAGATGGGACTCCACCCATCCGATCTTGTCCATTCGGTTCCTGGTGAGGCCGGGAGAATCCCCGTCCACCACCATCATGGAGATGCCCCGATGCGGTTTCTCCGCATGAGGATCGGTAACAGCCGTTATCACTATCGCATCGGCGATGTCTCCGCTGGTGATGTAGGATTTCGATCCGTTCAGAAGGTAGTGATCCCCCATGTCCTCCGCTCTGAGTGATATCGCCGAAGCATCCGATCCGGCCCCGGGTTCGGTGTTGGCTATGCCGAGGATCTTCTCTCCCCCGATCCCGGGGATGAGATATCTATCCCGGTGATATTCGTTCCCGAATGAATGGATCGCCTTGTTGCCGGTCTGGGAATGTACGAAGGCGGCAATCGCCAGACCCCCGGAGATCTCCGCCAGCTCCCGGTAGAAATAGATATTGCGGGACCACGGGATCATCTCAATGCTATCCCCTTTCATACGGTAGCCGAGGAGGCCCTCCTCACCGAGTATCCTGAAGAACTCCCTGGTAGTTGTCTTTGCCTTCCTCCACTCTTTGACCCTGGGTTTGATCCTCCTTTCCATGACATCCCTTACGTTATCGATGAACTCGTTCTCATCGGGGGTTCTGTCAAAATCCATCATATCACCGGATGGGGGTAGTATTTGGACAATAAAAACAAAACCCCGAATTTTGGAGGCGATCGGATTGTAAAATCAGATAGGATCTCACATCAGCGAGTATCTGATCAGACCGTTCCCGATCCCGTATTTGATCCTTCCCTGCGTGTCAAGGTAACGAAGATGGGCGATGGCCTCGCCGAGTGCGAACCACTTCTGCATGATGGGGAAATCATGAAAAGAATCGTAGGTCATGTCCCATGTCATTTTTGCTGCGGTATCGAATGCGGTCAGTTCCCCATCCTTCAGAATGTCCTCGACCTCATCCGCCCTCTCCTCGTGGTGTCTGATGAGATCGTCGATCCTCCTCCGGTGATCCTCGATGAGGCGCCTGTGGCCGGGCAGTACCATGTCCACATCCATCTTCATGACCTTTCCAAGGCTCCGCAGATAATCGGAAAGCGGGTCCTCCCCCTCCTCCCACAGCGATATGTTCGGCGTTATGTCGTCCAGAAGATGATCCCCGGAGAACAGGATCTTCTTCTCCCTTTCGTACAGGCACATGTGTCCCTTGGAGTGACCGGGAGTGAACACCGCTTCGAAGCTGTATCTTCCAACATCGAACCGATCTCCCTCCCGGACCTCGACCATCTTCATGGGTCCGAGGGGGCCGTACCTGTATCCGGGATGCCGCTTGATGGCCTGTTCAGGATCCTCGTTCGGAAATCCGTTCATGACCGCATATTCAAGCATGCTGCTCCAGTATGTCGTCTCCTCGATGGATTCTATGTCGGGACCGCCCATGTAGACGTTCGTCTTGCCTCCCGAGATGCGGGGGGCGTTCCCAAGGTGATCCGCGTGGAGGTGGGTGACGAACACGTCGGTGACGGAGAGATCGATTCCCAGCTCCTCTATGCCCTCGTCCAGGACCTCCCGGCACTCGGGCCTGTTCATTCCGGTGTCGACGAAAAGATTGCGATCCTCTCCCAGGATCACGTAGGTGTTGATCTCCCTGAGGGGGTTCCTGGGGAGAGGGAGCGTGATCCTGTAGATGTCCGGAAGGATATCCTCGACCATGCTGTCGCGATGATCCCGCCGAATATAATATTGATGGCTCACGGGTTAGGTTCGGATGTGCTATCGGTTGTGGGAATGGATTCTTCATCCTTGTTTCCCGATTTTTCCTCCCATATTCTTTTCATCTTTCTTCTGACTAGGAGAGCCCGGGCAAATATCGTTAATATCACAATGACAAGCAGGATCGAAGCTATCCCGAATCCGATCGTTAGAATAAATTCCATATCAACTCCTCCACCGTCTTCATCCTCGATCTCTTTTGATTTTACCAGGATCGAGAAGGTCGTGGTGTTGGAGTTCATCATCCAGTCGTATGCGGTCACGGTAATGTTGTACGTTCCCGGTGCTGATATGGAGCCTTCAAGGATCGGACCCGTGCTAAGGACGGGGCATCCGTCCCAATAGAAGGACATGATCCCGATATTATCGGTGGCGTTTGCCTCGATACAGAAATAGTGGCCCTGTTCAACCGTGATATTGTTCATTGGAGCGATACAAGGACACATATTATCCAGCACCATCATGTGATACGGTCCGAAAATCGCTGAATTTCCGTTCAGATCGGTCAGATTGATGCTTAAATGGTACGTATCCATCCTGCATACAGGGGGTGAGATCGCCAGATAATAAGTGGTGTTTTCCGGTATGATCTCCTCAACCACGATTGGATCGTCACCGTATCGGTATCTGATCGATACATTACCGATCCCGACATTATCGCTCAGGTTGAGTGGTATCTTGATATTTGATCCGCAGTGCAAATTAGCGGGGAAAGTCCTGACACCATCCAGAAGTTTCGGAGGGTCATTATCCGTAATTTTAAAGGAAAATACTTCGGATGAGTTCTGATTGAAAGACGAATCGATCAATATGAAGCGGATATTCAGCATATCAACCTCATCCTCCGGAATCATTATCCTGGCATTTCCCTCACTCACTCTTTCCCATATCAATCGTTCACTGTTTTCATCGCTATCCCCGAACCAGTAATCCAGTCCGATACTCCAAACAGCGATATCATCCAATGTTTGAAAATGTATCCAGAACGGTTCCCCGGTGGTGGGTTCCGATTTATAATCCATCAACGTGATGTTCGGTGCGATGTGGTCCACAAGCGGTATAACAATGATATCCGATAAGTTCAAGTTGCCGTAGTGGTCGCTTATCCGAAATTGATATGATATGTTTCCGATAAGGGGTCTTAGCTGTACCTCTGTGAACCATATCTCATCATCAATGGTGTTCAATGAATACTGATAATTTCCGTATCCGTTATACCACAAATTGATATACACGGATAGAACCCCAATATTGTCAGAGATCCTCGCGGACACATTGAAAAATTCGTTGGGATGGCCGATCTCCGCGCTCAGATCCTCAACAAGGGATGGTTCCTCATCATCGGTACCATATACCTCTCGACTGAGAGGGGACTCACCGCTGGCATTGACCGCGGACACCGAGTAATAATAATATTTACCCATCACCACATCCTCATCCAGATACGAGGTTCCTTCCACGAAAGTCAACAAATCCATGTTGTATCCGTATTCCCTCCTGTAAATGTTGTATCCGGTTATGCCGCATGTCTCCCAATCTTCCGGCGGATCCCATTCAAGCAAATTCCCTTCCTTGGTCATTTCCACGTTGAAATTTACTGGTGGTGACAGACCGGATTCTATCTCAGGGATCTCGATCTTTGTAAGAAACAGATCGTATCCGCCGTTGTGGGTTTCGTCGTATGATTCTGAGTTGGTTGGAAGATCGCTCGATTCCGTATATCCGAGAGTGAATATATCTCCGGAAGGATCCTGCATGATGAAATCCAGCCGGTCATACCAGCTCCCTCCGATGAAAGTTGAATAGAGAAGGTTCTCCCCGTTCTCATCCAATACCGAAACATATCCCTCGTCTCCTTGTATGGTACTGTCCATGGCATTGGGCGTCAACGGGAAATTGTATGACTGGGTCCATCCGCAGAGGAATATTCTACCCAAGGGATCAATGAATGCATCATGTCCTGAATCCTGTGATGATCCACCCAAATACGTGGAGAATATCAAACCGCTTCCGTCGCTTTTCATCATGGCGACAACGGTATCGCCGTACAAACCGCCTCCATTGTAGGTTTTATCATAGGCATTTTCCGTGGTCGGAAAGTCATCCGATCTGATCCAACCGGTTATAAGTATATTCTCTTCGTCATCAAGTAAGTGAGCCATCAATCCATCCTGATATCTTCCGCCCAGATATGTCGAGAAAACAGGTCCCGAACCGTCGGATTCCATCCTCATCACCCAATCATCCTGACTGCCCGAAATAGCCTCTTTGAATGCTCCGTTCGTCGTGGGAAAATCGGTTGATTCCGTATTTCCGCTCAGTACCAGGTCTCCGTTTTCGCATATCAGTATTTCACATATCTTCTCATATGAACTTCCCCCGATGAATGTCGAATATAACAGAGATGATCCGTCGGCCGACAGTTTTGCCAGATATGCATCAGTCGGCCCCCCAAGCGTCCTGTCGAATGCATTTTCAGTTGTCGGAAATGTTGCAGATCCGACATCACCGGTTACCAGTATATTTGAATCTAAATCGAATGCAATATCCCTTGGGGTCCATTCATTCCCGTCACTTCCCAGGTAGGTTCCAAATATCAGTTCGTCCCCGATCGCTGATAATTTTCCAACAAAATGATCCGTTTCTCCGTTGAAGGTTTCATCGTATGCACCACTCGTCGTGGGAACATCATCCGAATCGGTGTAGAAGATATAGCATACCTCGCCCTCGCTGTTTATATCAATATGGGGATTGCTATCCAGAAACGAGCCGCCAATATAGGTTGAATAAATTAGGCGGGTAGCAGTCTCGTTCATCTTCAGGATCGCGATATCCGATGTTCCTCCCGAATAAACGGGTTTGTGGGATCCGGCTGTTGTCGGAAATCCCACAGAATTTGTCTGGCAGCAGATATAGAAGCATCCCTCCGCGTCGCGCTCCATTCCCATGGAATATTCATAGCCTTCGGCTCCGATATAAGTGGTGTAAATGATCGGATCGATAACGATTCTTCTGTTTGAATCGTATTCGTCAAGTTTGAAGCTGAAGCCGTTCTTACCAAATATCCTCATTGATGACCCGATTGTCTTTTCATTATCCGAGAAATAAAATGTCCTCAATCCCCCATCCATGAATCGGATATCATCTGTCAGTATCATTGAAACGGCATCGTGGTCAACTGATATCTCCTCGACACCTTCGACGGAGATCGCGATATCCTCCGGATCCGATCCGGGATTGACAATGAACTCGTATTTGGGATTCCCCTTGCTGAACGTGTATCTGAGGTCTATTCCGCCCCACACATCCTCGAGAATAACGGTTTCATAGCTTCTGAGACCGACGGCCCATCTCGTCTCATCACTGCCGATAAAATAATTGCTCCTGTGTGGCAGCTCATTATTTGATTCAATCGTGTAATCTGATCCTCCCTCGAAAGTATACCTGATATAATGATTTTTATTGGTCGGAACATCATCCACATCAGGATAGAAGGATCTGGTGAAATCTGCATCGATCAGCTCCTCGATCTGGAAGCAGATCCCGTCGTTCATGATCATTATCTTTCCGAAATTTGTGGAACCTGCAAATTTAATATCCTCGTCCCATTGACCTCCGTTCTCGGTGAAGTAACCGGTGAGAAGCTTCCCATCCGGCTCGATTCCGCAAGGGGCGGGATATTTGTCACTATCCTCCATGTTTGATGACTCCGTATCATGGTTTATCATAAAAGAAGGAATCATGATCAGAAAAGAGAGCACCAGGCACAGTGGAGCGGTGGTCCTATGCAAGCTGATCACCTCCGTTCTGATTAAGAGCATTTGTAGGAGGCGGGGTTGTTGCCGTATCTTTATCATCGTTGATCGTATCATTCCTATCCGCGGTTGGTTCTTGTTGGGAAAACACTGCCTCTTCCTGATATGGCGGTGGTATCGAAGTAGGGGTGGTTTCAGGGGCAGGAGGTTTCGGGCCGTAGAGATCCTCGTATGCGGGCGGAGGCTCCTGGGATAATGGCTCCTGTTGAGGAGGGGGCTGCAGCGTCTCATCGCCTGCTGCCTCAGGCGGGATTGCGATCTCTCCTTCGGTCTGAGGTACATGGATTATCGAGTCCTCTATCTCCTTCAGCTCTTCTTCAACCGTGATCTCCATGTTCTCCTCCTTTTTGGAAGTAATTTTCTTGCTGACAATGACCATTCCTATCAGGATGAAAAGAAGAACGACTATGATCACGAAAAAAGCTATCACCAAGGGGCTGGTGATCGATTCCGTCCATCCCTCCTCTTCCTTCCGCAGGGGATCGGTATCATCGATGTACTCCTGGTAATCGATGGTCCCGTCCCCGTCAGTGTCAATGGTACTTGAGGGCACTAGCGGATCCAATCCTTTCTCGTATTCCCATCCGTCAGGTATGCCGTCCCCATCCGTATCGTGATTCCTCGGATCTGTTCCGATCTCCATTTCCTCGCTGGAAGATAAACCGTCATTGTCTTCATCCCCTTCGGGTATGACCTCTTCCAGTTCGTTGTCAATAAACGTGAAATTGACCGTCATTCCCGTCAGTACAGATCCTTCTGCCGTTCTTTCAACGATCGAACCGAACTGGGTCCATTTTATCTTCAAGAAGAAATCCCCGCTCCCTCTGCCATTTAATACGATATCATAGCCCAAAATATTCGGATCGGATATCAGAACCGTATCGAAGACCGATCCTCTGAAGGATATTCCGATATTTTCCGCGGAATGATTCGAAACGCAAATATCAACCGGTCCCAAAATTTGTATTGCAATGGATTCTCTCATGATATTTTTGAACCATGTTTCAGTATTCCTATCACATTCATCCAGAATACAGAAACTTGAATAGCTGCCCCCGAACGAGGTGACGAAATTCTGAATTGATCCTGTGGTCGTGTTCACGATGATGTGATCATCTCTAAGAGGAAATGAGGGATTGTAGACTGAATACCTGATCTCTCCGTCCAATGTCTCTTTATCATAGGCCAATACCGCTCTGATGCTACTTCCGTTCAACAAACACAGAACCGCCGGTTCCCCATCATCAATATTCGATTCGAGAATGGTATGTTCAGCTGTCAGGTTTATTCCAACACACTTCATCATCAATATCTTTGCCAGGTTGCCGTTTCGTAAGAGGATCTCGTTCTGATATTCTTCAATGGCCGATGACTCGTCCTGAAATTCCACATCATAGGGATCATCGGCCTCCAGCAATGCATCCTCACCAAGGTACAATCCTTTCAAATACCCACACATGCCGAAACTGTGTGTTTGGTAATGAACGTCTTCCACTAGAGCGCGCCCGATATCGCTCATAAGGTCGTTGGCCGTCAGATCAGTGCCCTGCTCGATGTAATCTCTAACTACCACCCCCGACGGGATGTCGCAGTTGATGTAATAAAACGGGCCGGATCCCGGACAGCACGGATTGTTATCATGGAAATGAAATACGTCATTGAAATGATCGAAAGCGTAATCTCTCGCTTTTTTTTCATATTCCACATAATGCAAATTTCGACTGCCGTCGACGGTCTTGATAAACGTAATCTTCGTACCGTCGGGAGACCAGAGGGCATGCCTCTCCTCAAAATCTGAAAAGGTGATCTGTTCGAGATCCGTACCATCCGGGTCCATTACCCACACGTCCCAGTTTCCCGATCTCTGGGATGAGAATACTATCTTGTTGTTGACCGGATTCCATACCTGATACCACTCGTTGCATTCGATCTCATCTTCCGAGGTGTCATTGGTGATCCTGGTTACTTCTGATCCGGTTAAATTCACGACATAGATATCCCTGGCATTCATGTAACCATCGGTCAGGAGGAGCTGATCCCCTGATGGTGACCATGCCATGGGATTGTAACCGGAATACGAGTTGTAATTGACACTCCTGTACACCTCCCTGTCCCCTTCACCCGTGGAATTCACCACATTCACCGTCCCGCCCCGGTTCCAGTACGGCCTCGGATCGTAAGCAATCCGCTTGCCGTCGGGTGAAACCGAGATAAGGTAACTGGTTCCAATATCGTTGATCATTTCATGATCCTTTCCTTCAAGATCTGTCCTGTATAGATGAAACCAGCCGTTGAGATTATCACTGCATGATAAATAGAATATTTTCTCATCATCATCCGTAAAACACTGCGCTCTCTCGGAAAATGACGATGAGATCCTTTTCCTTCCCGTACCATCTGAATTCATCAGGTACAGATTGTATCCTGACTCGCCCCACCTGGAATATGCAGACTCGAATTCCCAGAAGGAGATCATCGACCCATCGCGGCTCCATACGGGATGATAGGTATTGTTATCCGTTTTGGTAATCATTCGAATAGAACCGTTGTTCAAATAATACTGATATATGTTGTGTGGTGTGCTGTAAGTTCCATGTTCAAGAAGTATCGAGGAGCTGTCGGGAGACCAGGTATAATATGTACCCACGTTCATATCATAGGTGATTTTTACGGATTCGGAATATTTCCGATATGTATCCTCTGATGCATCGGCAGATGTCAATATGGGTGCAAACATCATTAATAAAACGGCAGAACCCACTAGAATGCATGCTTTTGCATTCATCACATTAACCCCCATTTCAAGAATCGGATATCCAATTCTCTTAAATTGAATTGTAATAGGACATATATAAACAATACGAATTTTTACCATATATGAATATAAATTGAAAAAGCGTGTTATTATTGGTTAAAATTTTAATAACTATTTTCGACCGGGGAGATCATCATCGAAACTGGTATCACAAGGTGCCTCTTTTCTTCCTCTCTTTGACAGTCTCGAAGTAGGCCTCCTTCGTCCCGTACCTGAATTCGTAATCATACCGCTCCATCAGTTTGCGGGGATCGGCAACGATCCCGTATGTGCTCAGTTCCACTGCCGGTGGCCTCATCGTCGAGAGGTGAAGGGACCATAATATGGCAGTCAAACCTTTCATGATGAAAAGGGGCACGGGGATCGAGATCCGGGCTTTCGAGAGATCCCTGGTAGTCGAATAAGAATCGGGTGCGAGGTTGAAGATCCCCTCGATCCCGGGATCGTTAAGAATGAGGTCGAATACCGCCGTCAGATCGTCCTCGTGTATGAACTGGACCTCGGCATACCTGTTGCTGAATTTGATGATTAAAGGGGATTTTGCAAGAATCGCGACGACCCCCCCCTTTTTATGGTATGAAGGCCCGACCGCGGTGCACATGCGGAATATGATCAGCTTCATGTCCTTCCCGGGCGGGTGGTAGGCCATGTATTCCTCTATCTCCCTCTTGTTGATCCCATATCTATAACCCCGGGGTCTGAGAGGATGGTCCTCCTTGATCCAGAGGGGATTATCTGGCCACCCCCCGTATGCGCTGGTGGAGCTCATCTCTATGAACTGGATAACGCTTTTGCAGTCCTTTGATTCCTCGTAAACGTTTATGGTCCCGTTGACGTCGATGTCGTACTCTTTTTTCTTATCATGGAGCGGGGTCATGAGATAAGCCAGATGGATCACGTGAGTGGGTTCGATCCTTCTGAAAACGGATCGAACCGCATCCCGATCGGTGACGTCGCATTCGATGAAATCGAAATTCTCGTTCCCTTTCCAAGCGTGATTCTCCCTGACGTCGATCCCAGTTACAGGGATCCCCTTCTCGGAGAAATATCTTGACAGGACCATCCCGACGTATCCCGATGATCCCGTGACCAGGATCTTCATCGTGATGATATGGACATTTGATCATGATAGAACTTTCCATTGATCATTTTAAAACACATCACATTTGCGAATATTCACTGCCTGAAAGCAAATCACTCTTCACTGGATACGTCCTTCGGCACGATCTCTGATCTTATGATGATTATCACAGTTCCTATTACAAGGAGAACAATGATTGACAGAATGATCAAAGCAGGCTGATCACCTGCTTCTTTGTTTTCCGAGATCGGATTGCCGGATCCATCAT
>JBLIRG010000081.1:0-12852 GCA_049472195.1 Thermoplasmatota archaeon | reverse complement strand
GATCGACCGCGAAGGGGCTCCAGGCGAAGCTCACCAGCGCCTTCCCGGGCCCCGGATAGTCCGCGTCGGCGACCTGGGGGAGGAGTTCGCTCGCCTGGAGCGCGCGGACGAGCGTGCTCGCCCGTCCATCGCCCAGGAGGACGAGATAAGGTACGCGTATCAGCCCGACCGGTTCCAGAAGGGCGGTTACCTTGCCGAGAACTTTCACGGGAGCAGGTTCCAGCCTGTCCGCGGCGAGGTCGAGGTGGCCCCCGGGGTGACGGTTGTTCCAACTCCGGGCCATACTCCGGGTCATCAATCCGTTGTGGTTGAGACGGATGATGAGGTGGTGATCTATACCGGGGACGTCTCACCGCTTTCCGTAAATCACGAGAGGATGCTGATCGTCGGCATACTCCACGATCCGGTCAAGGCCCTGAGATCCCTGGAGAAATTGAACGAGATGTCATCGTGGTGGCCGGAAAAACCGAAGAAATTCATTTACAGTCACAGTTCCGTATAGGGGCGATGCAATTGCTTTCAGAGAAGGAGATGAAGAAAAGGGTGAGGGAGGAGGCCTCCGCGGATCCCGATCGGTTCTTTCCCACCGAGAGGATGAGGGAGCTGGGATTGATCAGGAACCAGTGTATCAAGTGCGGTAACTACTTCTGGTCGTCGGATCAGGAGAGGGAGGTCTGCGGGGAGCCTGTCTGCGAGGGGGGTTATTCCTTCATCGGAGGCGATAACTGCACGCACCGGATGGACTTCATAGGAGTTTGGCAGAGGTTCTCCGATCTGATGGAGAGGCGCGGATACACCCCCATCAAGAGGTATCCGGTCATATCCAGATGGAATCCCACATCGGAGTTCACTCTTGCGTCCATAACGGATTTTCAACCGTACGTTGTCCGGGGCGCAGTAAAACCCCCTGCAAATCCCCTGGTCGTTCCCCAGACGTGTCTGAGGTTCAACGACGTGGACAACGTCGGGATAACCGGAAGGCACAACACCGGGTTCATAATGATAGGCCAGCACGCTTTCGTTTCGGAGGAGGAGTTCGACCAGCCGAAGTACTTCGAGGACATCCACGCATGGCTCGTCGAAGGAATGGGTATTCCGCTTCGAGACATCGTTTACCATGAGGACGCATGGGCGGGAGGAGGCAACTTCGGATGCTCCCTCGAGTTCTTCAGCAAGGGACTGGAGATCGGGAACCAGGTTTACACCATGTACGAGAGGGTCGGGGACAAGCTCGAGGGGCTCGATATCAGGGTCCTCGACATGGGGATGGGCCAGGAGAGGCCGGCGTGGTTCTCCCACGGGACACCGACCTCGTACGAGCCCAACTTCCCCACCGTGATGCGGAAACTGTTCTACATCGCGGGGATCGGCGAGTCGGGCGAGGAAAAGAGGATCCTCAGGGATTTCCTCCCGTATTCGGGGCTTCTGAACATGGAGGAGGTAGATGACATCGACAAGGTCTGGGACGACATCTCGGGGAGGATAGACGTTGATGTGAAGCTGCTGAAAAGGTCCGTCATGACGCATGCGGGCCTCTATTCCGTCGCCGACCATGCCAGGACCCTCCTCTTCGCGCTTACGGACGGGGGGCTACCCTCGAATTCCGGCGGCGGGTACAATCTCAGGCTCATATACCGCAGGGCCATGGAATTCATCAACCGCTACGGATGGGATCTCGACATGGGGGATGTCTGCTCGTGGCACGCTGAGTATCTCGTGCCGCAGTTCCCGGAGATGCTGGAATCGATCGACGAGGTAAGGGAGATCCTGGATCACGAGAAAAGGAAATACGTGTCCACCAAGGAGAAGGCCCTATCGACGGCTGAGAGGCTCAAGAAGAAACAGGAGAAAGGTAAAAAGGTGACGATCGAAGATCTCCTTACCCTCTACGATTCCCAGGGGATCACCCCCGATCTGCTCGTCGATGTCGGCCTCGATATCAGGGTTCCCGCGGATTTCTACAAACGCGTCTCCATGCTCCACGATGACCAGGAGGACAAGGCGAAGACCCAGAAGGACGAGAAGATCGACATCGGAGATCACCCTCCAACCGGTGTTCTGTATTATGACAATTACCTGATGCTCGAATTCGAGACCGGGATAGAGGCTGTGGAGGGGGATCACGTTCTGCTGAAGGAAACGGCATTCTATCCTACCTCGGGCGGACAGCTCCATGACATCGGATCCCTGACGGGAAGGACAACCGTCCGCGTAGTTGACACCTTCAAGCAGGATCATCTGATAATCCACCGGGTGGACGGTGATATCTCAGGATGGAGAGCTGGAGATAGGGTGAAGGGCAGAATCGACGAGAGGAGGCGCAGACAGCTTGCCCAGCACCACACATCAACCCACATAATAAACGGCGTTGCAAAGCAGATACTGGGCAACCACATCTGGCAGGCGGGAGCGGAGAAGACGGAGCAGAAGGGGAGGCTCGACATAACCCATTACGAATCCCTCGACCGGAAACAGCTCAACGATATAGAGGCGGGGGCGAACAGGATCATCAGGAAGGGAATCGAGGTGGAATCCATGATCCTTCCCAGGAACGAGGCGGAGAGCCGTTTCGGATTCAGGCTTTATCAGGGCGGGGCGGTCCCCGGGGAGGAGCTCAGGGTGGTCCGGATCGACGATCTTGATACGGAGGCCTGCGGCGGAACCCATCTGAGGAACACCTCGGAGGCGAGAAGGATCATCATCACCGGGACCAAGAAGATCCAGGACGGGATCGTGAGACTGGAATACGTTGCGGGGAAGAGGGCCGAGGAGATCTACGGGAAGGACCTCCGATCGCTTCTCAGATCCATGAAGCTGATCGGAATCGAGGACCCCGAGGTCCTTGATCAGGCCAGCGAGGACATATTCAGGGTATGGAAGAGGTTGAAGAAGACGTCCTCCAAACTTGCCAAGGCGGATCCCGGTTCGGAAGTTTACCGCGAGATGTACGATTCGCTCATAGAGGATCTTGACGGGGATCCTGTCATGGGTTATCTTGGACATTTCAGGGGTCTGGAAGGGATAGAGGAGGTCGAGGATGTCAAGATCGATATCTCCGGATCCGAGATAGGAAGCCCCCACAGATATCTTCAGAGCGCATCCGTTCACTTCAAGGTCCAGAAGGATCAGTATCCGAGGACCCTGATCCGTTTCCTACGGGAAATGATGGAATTCTCTGACGGGATCGGCCTGTGATAATATCTATATAATCGGACCTTCAATCGGGTGAGGCCGGGAGAAGGCGGGTGGCTGACGGCAGCCCACGAAGGCAGCTGAGGAAAGTCCTCCCTCCTCAAGACGGCGGGACCCCGAAAGGGGGATGCGAGAGCATCGGCAATGGAGCAGAAACGGCACCGCCATGCCTTATGGAATGATGGATCAGGTCCGGACGTCGGCATGGATCGGATGAAACGGCCAACCTCCCGCGGAGCAAGCCCGAATGACCGAATTGACCTGTCTTGGGATCGGTAGGTAGGGTGCGTAGGCAAATGCCACCATCCCGCGATCCGCGGTGACAACAGAAGGAGGCTTATGTCCTTCACCCGGCCCTAATAAATCTCATGTTCGGGAGTGTATAGCAGGATCATCTCGTCAGCGGCTGGTTGTTTTCGGCAGGACCTTGTCAATTTAACGAACATTTAATTACGTGGGTCAGTTTTCCATGGCCAATCCTGTATGCACTGCATGCCGGATAGGAATCCGCATCTGGGCGGTCAATGACGATCGGTGATATGAATGGAGAGTTCCGATAAAGCATCATCCGGCAGGGAACTGCAGATGGGTATAGCACAGCTGGAGCAGTACAAGGCTCAGCTCGAGGCCATGAGATCTCAGAGGGAAGCGATGGCGGGGGTCCTGCTGGACTACAGAGCTTCAATGGAAGTGCTTGACGTTCTCGAGAACGGAGCGGATGAGGAGCTTCTGATACCCATCGGCGGGATGGTATTCGTCAAGGCGAGCATAGCTGACAAAGGCCGCTGCATTGTCGAGCAGGGTTCAGGGATCTACATGGACCAGGACGTTGCATCATCGAAGAAACTGATGAGGGACCGGATGGACAAGATAGAGGAGGCCGTCGCCGGATATGATCAGAGCATCAACGAGATGTTGAACAGGTACAACGAGCTGGCCCAGAAAACACAGGAGCTGTACAACAACCAGATGCTGTCAGGTCAAGGTCCCGAGGGGACCTTCTGATCCGGTCAAGGGTGAATTCGATGTTCAAGAGTCTCAAGGACAAGCTCAAGGTCTTCAAGAAGAAGGCCAAGGACGATCTTCAGAAGGAGGATGAGGCTCCGGTCGTGAAGGCAAAGCCCGATAAGGTCAAGAAGGAGAGCAAGTTCCTTAAGAAGATCAGGGCAAGGAAGGAGAAGGAGGAGAAGATCCCCGGAAAACAGAAGGATGACAGGTTGCCGTCTCTCGACGATGAGGTGGCCGGATCGAGCGCTGGAAGGGACAGGCTTCTGGATGGGGAATCCCTGATAAGGGATGAGGGCGGCATATTCGCCCGAAAGATCACCGAGAAGAAGCTGGAAGACGCCCTTTTCGATCTGGAGATGGGGCTCCTCGAATCCGACGTCGCCCAACCCGTGGTCGAGAAGATCAAGGATTATCTCATGGAAGAGCTCCGGGGCGCCAAGATCAGCAGAAAGTCCGACATGGACGATATCATAGAGGAGGCCCTGAAAACATCCATAAGACGGGTTATGGACATAGAGACCATCGATTTCGACACAATGGTGAAGAAGTCCAGAAAACCCTTCACGGTCATGTTCGTGGGCGTCAACGGTACCGGGAAGACGACGGCGATCGCAAGGATCGCCCACCGGTTGAAGAAGAACCATCATTCTGTGGTCCTTGCTGCCGGTGACACGTTCAGGGCCGGCGCAATAGAACAGCTCTCCAAACACGCCGACAAGCTCGGATTGAAGATAATAAAGCACAAATCCGGGGCGGATCCCGCCGCCGTCGCTTTCGACGCGCTCGAACACGCCAGGGCAAGGAAGAAGGACGTGATCCTCCTGGATACTGCGGGAAGGATGCAGACCAACATAAACCTCATGGACGAGATGAAGAAGATCAAGAGGGTGGCCAAACCCGATCTGATCGTGTACGTGGGGGACGCCCTCGCCGGAAATGATGCCGTCATACAGGCAAAGAAGTTCGATGAGACCGTTGGGATCGACGGGATAATACTTACCAAGATCGACGCTGACGCGAAGGGCGGCGCGGCCCTGTCGATCGCTTACACGATTGGAAAACCGATACTTTTCATAGGGACGGGACAGGGATACAAAGACCTGATAACCTTCGATCCCGACTGGATGACGGACAGGCTGTTCGAGGAGTGATCCATGAGCTTCAATCCGGCCGAATGGATAACAGAAGCCCTCAGCGGGCTCCCCCTGTGGGGGAGGATGCTGGCAACGGTATTCATCGCGATGCTTCCCATAATCGAACTGCGGGGGGCTCTCCCGGCGGCCCACGCTAGCTGGGGTTTCAACCTGACATGGGGACAGGCATATTTCCTATCGGTCCTCGGAAACCTGATCCCGGTCCCCATCCTTCTCAGGTTCTTCCCTGCAGTCGAGAAATGGCTGAGGAGATGGAAGCCGTTCCGGGTTTTCTTCGATTGGCTCTTTCTAAGGACCCACAGAAAGGGGTGGCGGAAGGTGAAGCTCTACGGTAACCTGGGATTGATCTTCTTCGTGGCCATCCCGCTCCCGGTGACCGGGGCATGGACGGGGACTGTGGTATCTTACCTGTTCGATATGAACAAGTACACATCCTTCATCGCCATTTCAATGGGCGTGTTGATCGCCGGGCTGATAATGATAGCCGTTTCTTACAACGGATGGCTCATCGGTTCCCTGATAATTCTGGGTCTCGTGCTGGTTCTGATAATCATGGGCCAGGTTGAGAAAAAGCTCGCCGGGGATACTTTCGAAGGCGACACACCGAAGGTGTGATCGTCTTTCGAGGACGGAATGTTCGCCCTCCCGGCAGCAGAACTTAAATATTCCATCATTAGGGTAGATCGGATTCTTTGGCATCCGTTCGCAAAGGATCCGGAAACAGACAGAACGGAGGTAGAAACATGAAAGTTGAAGCGATCGGCGACCAGGAGTTGCTTGAGTGGGTTGTTGAAAAGGATTTCGAGGATACCGTATCCAGAATAATCCTTAACTGCGCGATGTTTTTCGAAAAGGGTATCGGCAGGAAGAGAATGGCGATGCTTCTGAAGGGCATGGACCCCGATTTTGTAATCAGCAGGTCCCAGGGCGCAAAGGATTTCCACGGGAGGCTGTCCCTTCTGGACATGGACCAGATAACGGATTTCATCGAATCACTGATGAGGCTGGGTCTTCTTTCCCTGGACGACACGGATTTTCCCAGAATATCAATTACCGATAAAGGAAGGAAAGCGCTGAGGGGATCGAAAACGATCCCCGCAATGATCCCGTGGCCTCTTCCCGCCACGGAGGTTCCCTTCCCCGTTGACGGGGAATTGTTCGGCCTCCTCAAGGCCGAGAGGAACCTAACGGCATCCGAGGAGGATCTCCCGCCTTACTGCATAGCATCGAACATCTCCCTGGTCGAGATGGTGAACCTGGGCGTGACCGATCTTCGGTCGATGCTCGATGTGAAAGGGATCGGAAAGATCAGATGCGAGAGGTACGGCGAGAGGTTTCTCCGGGTGATCTGGGAGCACACCTCCTCCTCAGCCTAGTAAGGTTGAAGCCCCTATTCATAGTCGGAATCACAATTGATGTGGATTGATACAATATAGCACTTAACCTTTGAGGGGTGGGATTTCATGGTTCGGAATTCAATGCTTGCATTGGATTCTGGTAATAAAAACAAATCATCAATCACCCAGTTGGTTAGCAATGAATTTATTCCCGATTGATTCAGACCACCCAAAAATGGGGATGTGGGGGTTGATAGATCAAGGTTCAACATTTATGTTGGACCTTGGAGAATTTTGCACATGTGCAAAATAGTTTTAATACCGTTTTCGTCCATGAAAGACTCAGATAATTCCATCCATCCTGTGGCAGCAATCTCATCACCTACTATCCTGGGTCTTGTTGCCACAAAGAGCGCGGGGGGCCGCGCTCTTCCTTTTATTTATTCTGTCCAGTGACAGGCTTTTCATTTTTTTCCACAAGGACTGTAATTCATAATAATATTCGATGTAGGATCGTCATACTCCGACCATGAGCCTTATCGCATCTCTCGTCCCGGGTGCGAATCCGAGGATAAGGATTGCGAGCTTGACAAGTGCTATCATATGCTCGTTCTCCTTCATCTCGTCCTCTGCCAGCTTCTCGATGAAATATACGGCCGGCAGTATGAACACGAGTTTCAGAGGGAACATCACAAGCGCGGTCCCCGTTGTGCGTATGAGAAAATCCGGAAGGACGTGTTTCTCCACGTAGCCGTAGTGATCGATTCCCATGTAGGTGGCGGACGCATCGAGCATATGCCCCCCGATGATCATTATGTTGACGCCCTTTACTATCTTCCTCAACCTATCGAACCTTCGGGAGAGCAGGTAAAGCACCAGCGCCGTAATCGCGGTGGTCGTGATCATTATCCCGATGATTATCATGCCTCCGCCCAGGGCGGATTCGGGAGTGCTGTTTGCAATGTCCGTGTATCGATCGTACCATTCTCCTTTCGCACCCCAGAGAACATATGCGTAGATGACAAAGGAGAGGACCTGAAGCCAGAAACCGAACAGGATCCTCTCGTACCTCGGTCTCTCGATGCGGAAGGAGAAGAGCAGGGAAAGTCCGAGGGTTATGAGAAGGACGGGCCATATCGGAATGTCTCCGTTGTACCACCCTGGAAACGCTTTGATGATCAGCGAGACAGACAGCCCGGGGATCGTGAGGAAAAGGAATGATGCGGAACTGCATCGACTTCCTCCCTTGGGAAACCTCCTCTCTATCAGGTACGATGCGAAGAGCGACGCCAAAGTGGACAGTCCCAGAAAGATGTAGATCACCGGAGAGATGAAAACGTACTGAAGCGGCTCCCTGAACAGCTCCATGTCCTCGAGGACCCTGGCCGACGGACCGATGAGGATCACCGGCGAGAGGGCGATGAAGAACCAGAGGCCGACCCTCAGCTTCAGTTTCACGAAGAGCTTATGAATGTAGTATGCCGAGAGGGCGAGTATGATCCCGTAGGTAAGCGTGTCGAAGATATTGTAAGAGGATGTGATCCCATCTGCGTCTCCCCCGGCATCGGCTACGATGGGACCGAAAAAGTACTTGTAAAGAAAACCATCCCAGAATACCGACGGTCTTATGATCGCGAGCAATCCAGCGATCAGAATTACGGATACGGCGGCCAAGCCCACGTACAGGTCTAAGCGGTCCCTTTTCTCCACGCACATCGAAAGTGGTTCACCATTATATCTTGATCGTCTAGAGCACATCAATTGATGGCGATCGTCAAGGATTGTCCCGGGATCCGGGAGGGATCGGGAAAATACCTGTCCGATAATCCCTTGGATCGAGAAGAGCCAGGGTCGGTAAAACTACCCTCAGTACTGATCACGATCTACTGAAATTCATCCCGATATATTAATTAAACAGTAGTGATATTTTCAGCGACGGGAGTATGAAAATCCTCATATTCCCGCTCACGAGGAAGTGGTGAAATGTTCCAGAATACCATAAAGGGTTTGGGGAAGATTTTCAGGACGAACAGCTACGAGAACATGATCATCATGGTCACCGGATACACCGGGACCCTGAAATCGACATTCACCTATTCGATCATGTCCAAGTACCTTGAGAACAATCCCGGACAGATAGGCGTTTACGCAACGATCGAGGAGTCCAAGGAATCCCTTCTGAAGAACCTCAAATCCATCGGGATCGAACCCAATGACAACATCTTCATTGCCGATTACAACAGGACCAGGGAGATGTACCGGGAGGAATCAGAGAACACCGATTTCCTCGAGCTGACCGAGAAGCTGATCCTGTCCACGAAGGAGGAGAGGGGTGATTCGTTCGTGGTTTTCGCCCTCGACTCGCTTAACGCCCTCTACACCCTGACCAAGATGGACAACGAGTATCTCATCAGGAAACGCCTTTACTACTTTTACAAGCTTCTCAGGGATGCCGGACTCACGTCCTTCATACTGAACGAGGTACCAAAGGAGACCCAGTATCTTATGACCCGGGACAACGAGAACTTCCTCGCAGACGGCGTCATCGAACTTGGTATCAGGAGGACGCTGGAGGGTAAGAAGCGCTACATCGAGGTCATAAAGATGAGGCAGAACAACCACTCGATGAAGCAGTACGTTATCGATATCGACAGCGACGGTCTTTCGATCCTCGGACCTTCCGTGGACGATATGGGTGTCTGATATCGATATTGGTAACTCATCCAGGAGGGGATTTCCTCATAAATATTCATGTGTATTGATTTGATATTCCATCGAAATTGATCCTGATAAAAAACTTGATCCTGATAAAAAACAAAAAAAAACCGGGAGTGGTAGGACTCCCGGCGTGTTCACGGAACCGTCTGATCATTCCTCTCCGATCATTTCCCCGAGGATATCCGAGATGTCCTTGGGCTGTCCGTCGGACTGGACCATCTTGTCCTCTTCCACTGCAGATTGGCGTTCGAGAGCGACGGTTTCCGCCGCAACGATGTTCATCCAGTCATCTTCCGATCCTGGCGCCACAAGCTGAGGCTCCTCCTCTACATCCTGGAATTCATCGAGTTCCTCCTCGCCCTCCACCGGCGGTCTGGGTGTTTTGGCCGAGGGCAGAGCCTTGGTGGCCCCTCCTTTGGGAAGAGGTGCAACGGCCACTCCCGAGGATATTCCGTATTCCTTCTCGAGTTCATCGAGCTCGTGCTCCAGCGTTATCTCGTCCTTCTTCCCCTTCTTCTTGAACACAAAGAAATAAAGGGCCCCGATAACCGCCAATATGACGATCACCAGAATTATCCCGATAACGATGAACAGGGACGGGTCCACACTATCCTCCTCGGGAGGGGCGACCTCCTGCCTCTTCGTGATCTGTAGGGTGATCTCTCTCGTCCTGACCAATCCCATGTCAGATCTGAACTCGAACACCAGTGTGTGATTGCCAATGGTTGCATTCGAGGGGATCGTCATCATCGCGATGGCGGTGTAGGACGAGCCTACACGCACGAAATAACCGCTGTCCGGAAGCGTTTCCCATGTGATGTTCACCAGCCCCTCGGTCAGAAGAGAAGGTTTGATGTACGCATCGAAGTTGCCCTTGTTGGTTATATCGAAATTGATGGGAATTCCGACAGTCCCCTGCTGGAACCTCATGATATCCTCATCCGGATTGACGTCGAAGGCGTAGCTCTCCTCGTTGGTCAGGTTGAATTGGAAATATCCATTGAGACACTCCCCCTGATACTCTCCCTTGGCGATCGGAACGATTGTCCAGTAATATGTTCCGAACGTCAATCCGGTAGGCTGGTATTCGGTACCAATTATTGGTTCATTCCTCCACTTGCCAAGTTCTTGATGATTCACAACAAGATCCTTGATTGTGGACATATATAGATAGTATTCCACATCTTTTGGCTCGAAGAAGTCCACATTCCAGCTGAGGACGATGTCCTCCGCATCTGAGAACTCCGCGTAGTTCGCGGGACCGACAATGGTGACCTTCGGGTAGGCAAGGTCGAAATCCACCTCGAAGTTGAAGACCTCCGATTCATACTGGGAGCCCGCTCCGTCCACGGCCCGGAACTGGAAGAAGTTGTCCGCTCCCTGTGAGAGGTCCTTGAGTTCCATTTCCACCAGGAAATTCGAGGAATCCTCCAGGTCCCAGATGGTCTGATAATACTGCCATGCCTCGGATCCAAGCCAGTTGACCTCATCGTTAAGGCCGCCGCTGGTGTATCTGTACTGGACCGAGAAGCGGTTTATCAGGGATCCTCCGTAATCGGTGATGTTCAGAACGATATCTATGTTGTCGTAGGGTATCGTGATCTCTGGATCGGGGGACAGCAGGTCGAAGATAATGGGTTCGTCGTCAACAACGATAGTGGCATTGGCCGCCGGTCCGATATTGCCGACCTTGTCCTCCGCCCAGATGTATACGGTATGCGATCCGTTGGTGGGGAGATGTATATCGGCCTTGGTCGTTATGTTGAGCTCGGTTCCGAGCCTGGTTCCACCAAGGTCGGAGAAAGCCCAGTAATATACCTTGACGCCGGAGCCCGTCTCGAAAGCGGCCTGCCACGTTGCTATGATATCGAGGTCGTTGTCGAAATCGGTCCTGGAATCGTCCGCCTTGTCCGCGTGAAGGGTCAATATGGCGGGGGCTTCGGGGCTGTTCCCGTCGACGTTGAGCATCAGTTCGATCTCGGTCGTGTCTGTGTTCTCCGGGACCCCGGTGATATTGAGTATATATTTGTAGCCGGTCTTGGTGGAATTCGGTGAGTTCAGGGTTATGTTTATCCCCTCCCCGGCGGGTGCTGAGCTCACGTAGTAATCGTCGTTCTCGTCCCAGAGCCTGACCTCGTAGGTGCCCACGGGCGGGTGAATGTCGGTTCCCACGTATGATACGACCGGTCCGTGTATGGTGAGTTTCTCGTCGGATCGTATCCAGGATTCGTTTTTGATACTGCCCTGGAATTCCCCTTCCATATCGATCCGGCCCTTCAATTCCAGCTGGTTCCTGACGGAAAGGAAGAATGTTGTCTTGAGAGCGTCCTCGTCCACGCCGATCCCGGTGCATCTGACGTCAACCGTCCTCTCAATCTGGGACGACTTGTGGGTCCAGTTCCAGTGGAATTTCAGAGGGATGTCGAATGTTAGCAGTTCTCCGTCAACGGTAACGGTGGGATCGGCGGTCAGCTCAGCGTAGTCACCGTTATCCAGTTCGGTCCAAGGCTCGCCTCCCGGGTAATCTTCCGATCGCTTGTAGATCAGGGTGAATTTCCCGTTGGAGTGCGTTAGGTCGAATTTCATCTCGTCGAGATCACCCGGCCCCGTCACGGTTTTGGTCACCACCTCGAAATTGTAGGTCTTCAGCATTGCATAGGCAAGAGTGTTGCCGTCCTCGGCGTTTGTGAACTCCACGTTCTGGATGGCGAGCCTTGCCGGTATCCCCATTCTCCATATGCCCGATTTCGCACCTCCGCCGAACAGCCAAATGTCCCTCTTTGCGGTATCGAAGAAGAGCGCATGTCCCGAGAGGGTCCCCGGATTTGGAACGGGGTACCAATCGGTATACCACCTCCCCTCCAGTATCCTGAACCTGACGAGATCGTCGTTCTCTCCACCTCCGAGCAGGTACAATTCCTTCGTCAGCGGATCGTAGACCATCTTTCCGTAATCGCGGTCGGATGGTTTGTAGGTCGCATCGATCTCCGTCCATTTGTTTGCAGTGAAATCGTATCTCCACAGAACGTTTTCGAGTTTGGACGTCGGGGATCCCGAGGGGAGATGCTCTCCGCCGAAGAGATACATGACGTCATCGTCGTAATCGTATACGAGGCTCGAACCGAACCTTCCCCCGGGATTCGTTGCAGGGGGATTGATCATCTTGAACTGGCTCGTATCCGGATCGAACGAATAGAAATCAGCATAGATCTGGCGGGTGTAAGCGTCTGCCGGGTCAAGATACGAGTAACCGCCGTAGAAGTAGAGGAGATCCGTGTCGGGGTTGTATAGCAGTTCAATCCCCTGCCTCTCCCCCGGGAAGGCATCCTCGTATATCAGGGTCCAGGAATATGTGTCAAGGTCGACCTTCCAGAAATCATCCAGCGTCCAGTATCTCGTGTTCGGCCCCTGGCCGGTGGTATACCCACCGCCGTAAACGTAAA
>JBLIRG010000080.1:0-13019 GCA_049472195.1 Thermoplasmatota archaeon | reverse complement strand
TCGTGGGTTTGATATCGCCGGCAAGCATCTTCACGAACGTCGATTTTCCCGTGGCGTTGGGACCGACGCACCCGATCACCTCTCCTGTATGAATGACCCCGGCGTTTGATCTGAAATGGAAGGTCTCGAAGTTCTTCGTCAGCTCAGGGAAGATGAGCAGGGCCCCGGCTCGCCATTCCTGCCTGGGCGGATGATCGAAAAATTCGATCGGTTTATCCCTGAACCTCACGTTCTCCTCTTTCATGTATCCGTGGAGGAACGTGTTTATGGCATGCTTGACGGTCATGGGTTTGGATACGACCCCGAAAGCACCCGCATCGCCGTACATGAGGCATATGTTGTCCGCCAGGAAATCAAGGATTCCGAGATCGTGCTCCACGACCATTACCTGTTTAGAATCGCCGAGCTCCTTGATCATCTGGGATATCTTCAGCCTCTGGCTGATATCCAGGTACGATGAGGGCTCGTCGAAGAAGTAGAAGTCCGAGTCCTTCAGAAGAGTCGCCGCGATGGCAACCCTCTGAAGCTCTCCTCCGGAGATCTTGTCCAGGGTTCGGTCGAGAATGTGGTCTATCTCCAGATCGGCAGCGATCTCCGAGAGTTTGTTCGGATCGATCTTCTGCAGAAGTTCCCTGACTTTGCCTTTGTGGGCCTTTGGAATGGAATCCACATACTGGGGTTTCAGGCCCGCGTTCATGGTGTTGGCGGCGATCCTGTCGAAATGCTCGAACAGGGCGGTACCGGCAAACCTGTCCCTGACATCTTCCCAGTTCTCGGGGGGAAGATCCTTCTCGTCCTCATCCAGCTGTTTGGATCCGAAAGGCGCGGCCTCCTCCTCGTCCTCGTCCTTCTCGATACCCAGGCCGAAATTCGGTATGGTCATTCCCGCAAGAATGTTGAGTATTGTGGATTTTCCGATCCCGTTCGATCCCAGAAGACCCAGAACCCTCCCCTGCTGGGGATATGGGAGCCTGAACAGCCTGAATCCGTTCTGACCGAACTGATGAACTATATCCCGGTCCAGTTCTTCCGGCAGGCCTATGATCTTCAGCGCGTCGAACGGGCATTTGTGAACGCATATGCCGCATCCGACGCACAGCGCCTCGTCTATGATCGGTTTGTCCTTCTCATCAAAGGAGAAGATATCGTCACCCGCACGGACTCGCGGGCAGAAGTTGTAGCACTCCTTCCCGCATTTCCTGGGCTGGCATCTGTCATAGAGAAGGGCGGCGATCCTCATTTTTATCAGATGGCCAATGAGAGGTGGTTAATAAAAGTTAGCGGTGACGGCCTCCCTGTCAATATGATGAAAGGAGATGAGGCTGCCTGCAGAATCCGGGGGCCCCCGTCTAATCCATGCATCTTTCGACGATCACCTCAAGGGGAAGCAGGGAGGATCCGATCCCCTGCATCCTTGGTATGTAGTGGGCCGCCTTCGCGGAATCGGTGCCCACCTTTCCGAGGTTCATACCCTTGAGGGGGGTTACAACCATGCAGGTGTCGTGGTAGATCTCAACTCCCGATTCCCTTATCTCATCGATCCATTTGCCGGGAAGATGCGGCATGATGTCCCTGCCTGCGAACACAAGTATTCTCTTTCCGTCCACCATCTTCCTGCCCCTGACCAACCCTGCCAGCCGATCGAACTCGAACGCGCCGAACTGGGGGCATCCCAGGACGAAGACGTCCGCGTCGTCCGCGTCGGGAGGATATAGATCGTCCTTCATATCAAGAAGGTCCTTCTGCGTTATATCGATCCTCTGCAGGTCGGCCGTATCTTCCGGCGGGTATAGCATGCTCTCCGGAGTTATTCCCTCTGCGTGGTATATCGGATGCCCTCCCTTGGCGGCAAGGGCGGCTCCCATATGTTTCATCTTCTCCCTTCCCGCCGCCGGACTGAGACCCCTGAAAATGGCTATGTCCGAAGGCATGTTCTTTCCGATGAATGCTCCCAGAAGGTTGTATCCGAGATGATCCAGCTCCCCCCCCACCCTTACCTCCACGGTCGGGCGCCTTCCCTCGTCAAGGTGCATTCCCCAGTTCGAGGTCTTTCCGATTATGGCACAGGCAAGGGTTGCCGGACCCCCCTCGCGGTTGGTCCTTGCCCCTATCATCGAATTGGCGAATATGACGGCATTCGATTCCCCCCATGCGATGTGGTCCCCTTTTTCAACCGATGTTACCGCGGGGAAGAGTTCGTAAGGATTGCATGCGCAGGTCATATTGATACCCATCTTCGAGAAGAGATCGATGATCTCAAGCTGTGTTTCCGCGAATTCCTCGGGAACCCCCATGGATCTCCACTCCCTAAGGTCCATGCCGGCGGGATTGAGGGAGGACGGAACCGTAACTCTCGCTCCGGCCTTAACCATTCTCTCGAGATACCTGATCAGGCCCTCCCCGCCCGTCTGGTAGGATACACCGGAGATGTGTGCGGTCTTTATGGGTATCAGCCGGTCCGCCCCTTCAAGGTCCCCGAGGTTGACTATGATCCTCATCGCCAGGGCCTCCGCCTCGCCCTTATCCCCTTTCAATATCCGCTCCTCATCCCTTGTAAGATGCATGAGAATGACAACTACTCGTTCATTGAAAAAAGTTGCCACCTTCATCGCTGCGATTCCAAGCATTCGCCGAAAATATCAGGTGCGTATCCTGGTTCTAACTTAGCAATCTATTTATATCAGCAGTAAGATTATGTCATGCTTTTGTATTACGCAAGGGCAAAAAGGGGAACAGATCTGAAATCAAACCGCTCTTCGGGTGTTGGGATGGAAAAGAAAACAAAGACGGTATCAGTTCGTATCGACGATGATCGAGTCGAGAAGGTCGAGGCGATGATGCGCAGTCATGATATGTCTATTACAGATGTAATACAATACGGTATAGACACTTTTTACCACACCAGAGGATGGTCTCCGGGCAACATCGTAAAAATACCGCTCTCAAACGATTCGATGACGAGGGCAAAAAGACTACACTACACCTACGGGTTCAAGGACAGTTTCGAGAAATTGATCTCAGAAGCAGTGGACAGAGGACTGAACCTGCTCTATGAAGAATACAACAAGGGCGGGGAACTTGACGACGAAGCGGTAGAGGTGTTCAAGCGGAAAGAGGCCATCAAGTTGGAGATGGATTCCATTTCAGAGTAAATTCCGGGCTAAAGCAGAACCGGCAGGGTTTTGGGGCCCTGCCAGGCACCCATTATGGGTGCGGATGTTGGATGCACCAGTAATCAAACCAAAGGGGATGGGATATATGATCGACGAAGATCCGACGCTGAGTGAGAAGTTGAAAAGCGATCTGCTCTATCTGGAGCAGTTGAACTCATACTGCCAGAATACCGTGAACACTCCCGAGTACATCAGGGCAATGGCGATGTATACCCAGGCGCTGCATGTTCTGGATACGAGGTACAAAGGAATAGAGAACAGGATCTATATCAGGAAGTGAAAGGTGGTATGGAATGATAGAGGGTACGGCACCCGCTTCCAGGCAGAGGAAGATGCTGGTCGCAGGGATCGGAAGAGGCTCCAGCAGGATAATTAACCTGCTTCATGAGAATCAATCCGATCTGGTGGATACCCTCTACATTTCCACCGATGAGAAGGCGGTAAACTACACCCGGGCCGGCACCAAGATCCTGATCGGCAGAAGGCTTTGCGGCGGGTTCGGGGCGGAGGGGTTGACGGATCTCGGGGAGAGGGCCGCGGACGACGCCAAGAGGGATATCGAGCCCTACCTGCAGGGATACAAGATGATCCTGATCGTATCGACCCTCGGCAAGGGGACAGGATCCGGGGCCACTCCCGTTATCTCGTCATTGGCAGAGTCCAGCGGGGCCTTCGTCATGAATTTCCTGATCCTCCCGTCCGCCACCCTGGAATCCCTGCACCGGACGGTCGGGAACCATACCAGGCATCAGATGATCAAGAGGGGGTTCAACGTGGTCACCATTGACCAGGACCGCTTCAGGGAGATCAACGGCGAGCAGGCTTTCTCCATGACCCTTGCCAATCTCGACGCTCTCCTGTCCGGAGTTATCATGTCGCTTGTCGACGTGATATTCGGCAGGGCCGAGAGGGGGATCACGATATCCGATCTGAAATCCCTTTTCAAGGAGGGGAAGGAGGGATCCCTGCATATCGGAGGGGGAAACCTGAGATTCCCGAGGGATGCCGCCTGCGAGTTCATCTCCTGCGGCCTCCTGAGAAGCGATCCCCGGACGGGGAAGGGGATCCTCCTCAATCTGGTTACCCCCGCGGAAGCGAGGAGGGAATCCACCAAGCCCCTCATCGACGAGATCTTCACACAGCTTGGAGGGGGGAACAGGTCGGTTTTCATAGGGACCCTCAGGGAAAGGGATCGAAGGGAGAACGTGGACCTGATAGGAATAATAACAGGGATGGACGACGGATCCGTCGACATCGCCTCATTGTGCAAGAACGAATCGGGTTCCAGGCCGAAGGCTCCGTCTGCCCGGATACAACAGGACCGATGGGACATACCGATGATCAGGTAGTGATGGCATGGACTGGGATATCAACGTCAAATACGAACCGATCAAGCTCAGGGATTCTCTCAGGCTTCAGGGATTCTCAGATTATCAGATAGATACCGTGCTCCAGGCATACAAGCAGGGATTCGAGATCATCAAGGACAGCTGAAAAACGATCAATTTTTACCTTAACACATCGATCGGGATGCGTTTTTTTGATCCCGATCCCTCCGATTTTAACCATATTTCATATTCGGGATCCGCACTTAGAACAGTATTTCGCATCCTCGGAATCGAGATACCCGCATTTCCTGCACCGTATCTTGACGACTTCCCTGCTACTCGAACGGGATCCACCTCCGCCCATATCCAGTTTGATACCTCCTCCCCTTCTGATTCCCGTTGCAAGCCCCACTCCCGCTCCGTCGCCTGCTATCGTTACCGCATCCTTCGTTTCCCTTGCCGAATATTTCGCGATCTTTCCCTGATAGCCCCAACCAAGCATACCAAATCCTATCGTTGACAGGAGTCCGCCAGCTGCGAACATGAAGAATCCGATCCCCGCGTTATCCATCGAAGGCTTCTCTGAAAAAATTGGACTTGCAAAGATAATGAAACCCGCAATGGTAAGGATTATTCCGATCGGAAAAAAGATAAGCCCGAGTATTCGCAATGTATTTCTCAACTGTCTATGTTTTTCTATACCGTTATCATCCATATCGTCGTACAATTCCACCTCACCTCTTCTCGATGGTTATCATGGCTCATTGGATATTTATTTTCCCCGGATCAGGAGCCTTCCCGTATCGATCAATCTCCGATATTCATCGTCGGGGAAGGCCAGATCGTCGGGCAGATCGGCGTGGAGGCCTGACTCCACTATCTCGTGATCACTGGGATCGGAGATCCTTCTCCCTATCAGACCGAATATAACGTATCCCCCCTTGTATTCCTCGATCCAATCCCCGCGGGTAACGAGATCATACCCGGTCTCCTCCAGAAATTCCCTGACCGCTCCCATTATTGGATCCTCGCCGTTCTTCAAACCACCCCCGGGCATCTCCCAACCGCCTCTCTTCCTGGATCGAACCATCATGAATGGCTTCTCATCGATGGAAAGGTCCCGGGAGAATGCGATGACGTAGGTCCACATGGGATCACTTCTCGTATCCGATCGGGATCAGGGCCACCGGTCTCAGATAGTCCGGGAGACCGCATATCTCCCTGACCCTCTCCTCGTCGAACGCCCCGACCCAGCATCCAGCCAGCCCGATGTTCACCGCCATGAGGAGGGCGTTCTCAACGGATGCCGCCGCGTCCTGAATGCAGTATAGATCCCTTCCCCTCTCTCCGTAGGGTTCTATCTTCTTGAGATCGGCGCAGAATACCAGTACGAACGGGGCATCGGCCACGAACTCCTGCCCTCCCGAGGCTTCGGCCAGGGCCCTGCTTTTGGATCCCTTCTTCATGACAATTATCTGTCTGGCCTTCAGGTTGCCCGCGGAAGGGGCCATTCTCGCAGCGGCCATTATCTTCTCGACATCGCGTTCCGGAGGGGCGAAATTGGAGAACGACCTTACGGACCGCCTGTTCTTGAGCACAAGTTCGAAATCCATGGATTACCACCCGATATCCTCGTGAACGACCTCTCCTCCCTTCACAACCGTGTGAACGTGATTGACGCCGAAGTTGTATACGACATGATCGAAGGAGGGATCCTTCAGTATGAGTATATCCGCATCGTAACCCTCGCGTATCCTTCCCTTGCGGTCCCCGAGCCCAACGGCATGAGCGGCATTCACGGTGGTGGCCGCCAGCGTCTCGTTCGGCGTCATCCTCAACCTGTAGCTTCCCAGGGCCTGAATGAACTGCATAGACTCCACCCAGCAGTTTGGATTTATATCGGTTGCCAGGGCCACAGAAAGTCCCATGTCTATCATATCCCTGGCCCTGGGGACCCTGTCCTCGAAAATGGTCATCAGGGTACCCGGCAGTAGGACGGGGATCGTTCCCGAGGACTTCATCGCCTTCAGGTCCTCGTCAGTGGAAACGAGAAGGTGTTCGGCGGATACGGCCCCGAGCTCCGCACCGACTATCGTGCCTCCCAGGTTCTCGATCTCGTCCGAATGTATCTTGATCTTCAGCCCAGCATCCCTTGCCGCAGAAAGAAATCTCTTTGACTGATCGGCATTGAACACACCCTTCTCGCAGAATATGTCGGCGAATACCGCAAGGTCCTCATCGACGACCTGCGGGAGGAGATCGATCATGATATCGATGAATCCATCCGGATCGTCGCTGTATTCGGGAGGGACCGCATGGGGTCCGAGAAAGGTCGGGATCAGGTCCATGGGATGGTCCGACTCCTTTACTGCCCTCAGAAGTTTCAGCTCGCTTTCCGGATCCAGTCCGTAACCGGATTTGACCTCCGCCGTGGTTGTGCCGTAGATCATCATCTTGTCCAGCCTTTCATTCATCTGGTATATGAGATCCCCTGCGGAGGCGCTTCTCGTATCCCTCATGGTCCTGAGGATGCCGCCGCCGGCTTTCAGTATTTCAAGGTATGTCGATCCCTTGAGCTTCATGGAGAGCTCGAACTCCCGGGATCCCGCAAAAACGGCATGTGTATGCGGATCGATAAAACCGGCCACAACGCATCTGCCCCCGGCATCAACGCATCTCGCGTCAGGGGCGAGATCTACCGATGACCAGATTCCTTCCTCCGTATCGATCCTGCCTATCCTTCCGTTTCTCACGGACAACGCGCATGATTCAATAATATCGGGTTCATCCATCCCGGAACCCGATACCGGTCCGGTTCCGGGGAAGGTGACGATCCTTCCGATGTTGTGTATCAGGAGAGTGTCCTTCTCATCCTCCATTTCAATCACTCCGATCTTTGGAAATGGGTGTACTTCTCCGATCTTCCCTTGACGATATCCACGGGATATTTACCGCTGTTCTTTTCCATCTTTCGATGAAGCGCATCCGACAGGTCGATGCCGCAGATATGCGACATATCCAGAAGATAGATGAATATGTCCGCAAGTTCATCTTCCAGATCCTCCCGGTTCGGCTCCCTGTCCCAGAGATAGAGGTCCAGGAGTTCCGATGCTTCAACGGACAGTGCCATGGAGACATCCCTGTCCTTGTGAAACCTGTTCCAGTCCCTGTCCGATATGAACCTCTGCACCACCCCCTTCACCTCCGCTATTGTGGTCTCGCCGTCCATGGGAGGATAACGACGATTTGTAACTAATATATATTGGATGGAAAAATCCGTGTTCCATGGAAAAAACCGAACCGATCGAACATCATTTCCGAAAACCTTTTTATCCTGTATCAGTTGGACGTCAGAGGTGATTCGAATGACGGAGATCGTGGATGTGGTGATAAGGAAGATTCTGGACAGCAGGGGAAACAAGACCGTTGAGGTCGATATTTTCACGGAAGGGGGTATGGGAAGGTTTGCGGCCCCAAGCGGAGCATCGACAGGAGCCCATGAGGTCTCGGCCTTCGCAAAGGATGGGATCGATTCCGGCATCGCGATCTTCGAGAAGGAGGTCATACCCGAGCTTATTGGATTCGATTCCATGGACCAGGTGGACCTCGATTTCATGCTGAAGGATATCGACGGAACAGGGAACCTCGAGAGGATCGGCGGCAACCTCATAGTGGCCGCCTCCATCGCGGCCTCGAAGGCCGCGGCGGATACCCTACAGATCCCCTATTACAGGTATCTCGGGGGGATAATTCAATCCGATCTTCCATTTCCCATGGGCAATGTTCTCGGGGGAGGAAAACATGCCATCGGGGGAACGGATATCCAGGAGTTCCTGGTCATCGCCCAGGGCGATACGTTTGCGGAATCGGTCTTTGCCAATGCCTCCGTTCACAAGAGGGTGTCCAAGATATTGAAGAAGAGATATCCCGACGTGGCGATCGGTAAGGGAGACGAGGGGGCATGGGTGGCCAAGGTCTCCAATGACGAGGCCCTTGAGATAGTGGCCCAGGCATGCAAGGAGATAACCGATGAGGTCGGATTCCAGATCCAGCCCGGCCTCGATGTGGCGGCATCGTCGTTCTACAAGTCCGGGAATTACAACTACAAGGACAGGAAACTGGATCGAGAGGGCCAGGTGGCATATATGGCCGAGCTTTACGACAAGTACGAGCTCTTCTCAATAGAGGACCCCCTTGACGAGGAGGATTACGAGGGCTACGTTATGCTGACCGAGGAGATAGGGGATCGATGCCTCATAATCGGTGATGACATATTCGTCACCAACGAGGAGAGGCTGGAGAAGGGTATCGAGATGGGGGCGTGCAACGCGATCCTCATAAAACCCAACCAGATCGGAACGCTGACCGGAACGATTGATACTGTCAAGCTGGCACAGGATGCCGGCTACCAGACGGTCATTTCCCACAGGAGCGGTGAGACGATCGACAATGCCATAGCCCACATGGGGGTTGCATTCGGATCCATCGCGATAAAAACGGGAGCCGTATCGGGGGAGAGGACTTCAAAGCTCAACGAACTCATCAGGATCGAGGAGTTCCTCTGATATAATGCCTGGTAAAAAAACATCTTTACACGGAAATTTACCCCGATAAATGCGGTAATTCAGCATAATCTATATCTATTCACAAATGTTTATTCGAACGGCGGGAGCCGGATGAATTGACGAATTCTAAGGCAGCCGATAATTCATACCTGGGGGATCAGAGATGGGAAAGAAGGACCTGGAAGAAGATATCGTCGAAAAGAAAAAAAAGAAGAAACCGAAAATGAAAACCGACGGGGAGACCGGTGAGGTAAAGAGGAAGAGCGCCAAGAAGAAGAAGGAGCTCAGGATCGCGGACGAAACCGATGATGGGGAAAAGGACGAGGAGCCCTTTGAGGAAATAGAGGATGAGGCGGAAGAGGCACCGGAAAAAAAGAAGAAGGAGAAGAAGGAGAAGAAGGAGAAGAAGGAGAAGCCCAAACCCGATTGGTATACAGACGACGAGCAAACGAGGAACTGGATGATGCTCGCCAATGCTACGTTCATAGGTGCTTTGATCACGTATATCTCAACCAAAGAACGCAGGGATCTGGATATGGAGATGATCAGATTCCAGGTCATACAGGGCCTTTTCTCGAACATTCTTCTTCTTTTCTGGCCGGCATATGTCGTTTTCGCTTTGATCGCTGTGCTGAAGGCAAAGGACGGCGAATGCTGGGAGATGCCCGGTTTCAGCACCTGGGCGAGGAGAGCCCTCGGAATGGAGATCAAGGAGAAGAAGGAGAAAAAGGAGAAGGAATACGAGGAATGAGTTGTTTTTTCGATGCGGGTCATGGTAAAGTCTTTTCTATGAAAAGGCACTCATGCCACCAGGGTCTACGATGAAGATTCTCGCGGGATCGTCCAATCCTGAACTGTCGGGCAGGCTTTCGGATGAGCTTGGAATAGATCTACTCGACCGGGAGGTCATGAGGTTTCCCGACGGAGAGCTCTATGCCAGGATAGATGATGTTGTCAAGGGAGAGACGGTCCTACTGGTTCAATCCACGTACCCGGATCACAATGCCATGGAATTCCTTATTTTGAGCAGGCTTCTGAAGGATCTGGGGGCTTACCGTATCACGGGGATAATACCCTATTTCGGTTACGCCAGGCAGGACCGGATCTTCAGGGAGGGTGAGTCCTTTACCGCCAGAACGATGGCCTCTCTCATCGAGATGAGCGCGGACGACGTGATCTGCGTCAACCTCCACAAGGAGGCAACGCTCCGGGAGTTCAGAAAAGTGGGGAAATCCGCGAACGTATCCGTAATGGCCGATATCGGGGATTTCCTGTCCGGATTCGGTATCGAGTACATACTCGCACCGGACAAGGGAGCTGTTGACTACGCCAGGGAAGCGGCTGAATCCTGCGGCTGCGGATTCGACCACCTCGAGAAGACAAGGATCGACGGCTCCACGGTGAAGATCGCGCCGAAGGACCTCGAAGTTGATGGGAAAACCGTCTGCATCGTGGACGACATCATCGCAACCGGCGGAACCATCATGAAGGCGGCAACGGCCCTCCGGGAACAGGGCGCCAAGGCCGTCTACGCATGCTGCGCCCACGGACTGTACACCGGTGGAGGAATGGAGAGGCTGAAACCGGTTCTGGACGGATTATACTCATCGGACTCGATAGAGAATCCGACATCGGGCTACTCTGCGGCCAGGGCCATATCGAAGGCCGTCAAGGAAATGGAAGGTGAGCTGGATGGGTGAACTGCCGGACGTCCAGGGATCGACCATAAAGGACAGTTTCGGGATCTCGAGGGTGGGCATTCAGGGCATAATGAGGCCCGTATCCATCAAAAGACCCGGAAAGACCGTGAACCTGATCCCTACCCTGGACATATCTGTGAACCTCCCTTCCGATCAGAAGGGATCGCACATGTCAAGGCATGTGGAGGTCATAAACAGGGCGGTTGAGATGGCTATCAATGTGGAGAATGACTCCCTCGAGAGGCTCGTGGAGAGGATCGCCCTGGAGCTTCTCAAATCGCATGAATACGCAACTTATGCAGATGTCTCCCTGTGGGCTGACTACTTCATGAAGAAGAGATCTCCGGATGAGAGGAGCGTTACCGAGAATTACAGGATATTCGCCGAGGCGAGGATACGCCGCGGAGATCCCCGCCCCGAGAGAACGATAGGGGTGGAGGTATCCGGGATGAGCGCGTGTCCTTGTGCGATGGAAACGGTAAGAACCATGCTCAAGAACGAGCTGATCGACGATGGGGCATCTCCCGAAGAGGTTGCGATCCTGGACAAGATTCCGGTACCTACCCACAATCAGAGGAACAGGACCTACATAGGAATCAGCTGGGATCGGGAGCTTCATATAGATGCCGAGGACCTGATATCCCTCGTTGAGGGGATCCTGTCATCGGCCACCTATGAGATACTCAAGAGAAAGGGAGAGGGGGAGATCGTCCTCAAAGCCCACAAGAATCCGAAATTCGTCGAGGATATCGTCCGCGAGCTGATAGAAGCGTTCCTGGAGAGATATCCGGGCATTTCCGGTGATGCCTCACTCAAGGTCCGATCGGTATCGGAGGAATCCATCCACAAACACGACGCCTTTGCCGAGAGGGTGGCGCCGCTGTCCGAGCTGAGGAAGAGCACGCGGTTTGCGTAACGGCTCAAAAACTTAATCTCCTGTGCCGACGTTCAGGGTTCGATGACGGGTAAAACGAAGAGAATACTTGTCCCCACGTCGGGGTCTCTCGCGGCCAAGGAGAACGTGGATGTCATAGTCGATATTGCCAAGAGGCTAAACGCTGAGATAGAGGTTGTCCACATCAGGGATCCCAAATATTTCGTGGCCACGAGCCAGGAATCCGAGGGATGGGCCGCGCTCAGGATATTCGAGGAGAAGGGCCGTGAGGCCGGTGTCAAGGTAATCTCATATTATACCAGTGGGGAACTTGTGAGATCCCTGCTGGATTTCTCATGCGAGCACCAGGTCGACCTGATACTCATGGGTTCTTCATCCGGACGGGTGATAGCAGAATGGATCGTATCGGACCTCATGTCGGAGTGCGACATACCCGTTCTGATCATACCGCAGGACTTCTCGGAACTATTCTGATCATCACTTTTGCACACCTCCGCCCTCTCCATTTTATTTATTCAACCGATATCGATATGCTGCAGGGGAGAACGGCAGATGGAGGATGACATTGACCATTCGGAGGGGTCGATCCAGATGAACGGCGGATCTTCCCCGGACTTCAAATGGGTTATGAAGGGTGACGGGGGAAGGGAGCTTCTACGCGAGCTGATGCCGAGGATCAGGGAGAATCCGGAAAGCACTTTCCTGATACTTCCGACCAAGAGAATGGTAACTGAATCGAAGAGGATCGTGGTCGAGGAGCTCGGGGGCGGTTTCACCTCGGGAATTATGACCCCCAGGAAGTTCGCTCACATATTGTATGACCGGCTTGGTGGATCGGCCCCTCTTGGAGACAGCGGACTGAGGGATGCCGCCGTCCGCCGGATCATGAACGGGATCAGGATACCTCATCTGAAATCGCGGTCCGTTCCGGTGGGCGGAATGGCGGGAAGGGTTTCACGGGTCATCGGAGAGCTCCTCCTCAACGGTGTGGATCCCGGCCGGCTGGGCAGTGCTGCCAGGGGTGAAAGGGCTCGGGACCTGAACATGATTTTCTCCAGGTACATGTCCCTTCTGAGGGAGAGGAGGATAGTTGACCGGGACATGCTCGCTTCCGAGGTGATGAAGCTCCTGGATCATGATAGGGAGGCCCTGTCCGGAATCGAAATCGGAGTGTACATGCCCGGCAGATTGGATAGGTCCTACGTCGATCTGTTCAGGGAGCTTTCGAACAGATGCCGCTGCACCGAGAAGCGCCGAAGGCGCGTTCGAAAAAGCTCGTGAAGGCCATCCTGGTGCTGCTGCTTTTGGCGGCCGGGGTCATGGTTGTTCCCAACATGCTGGGCATCAAAATCCCCTAC
>JBLIRG010000008.1:0-56993 GCA_049472195.1 Thermoplasmatota archaeon | reverse complement strand
AATTTCCTCATCTTGCAGAAGGGGGGCCCTCCTCCTCCCCTGCACGTATGCTTGCAGCGGAACTTTACCAGTGCGCCCAGTACCTCGTAGCAGTTCAGATCGCTAAGAATCAGATTGCCCGGGCCTGCCCTTTCGTAGAGAGGATTGGCAAGGTCCTTCCACGTGAACGCCTCGTCCACCTTGAGATCCTGAAGTTCCGCGAGGATCGAGAGATCCAGGCCGGATTGAATATCATCTGAAAGCTCGATCTCGAATTCATCCTCATCCCAGACTGGGATATCCGATGGTGGTTCATCCGACACCTCTTCTTGGGCATCATCCTCAACGGCATCAGCCCTTTGCATCGATCCGTATAGATACTCCGCTGTCATGGGCGGATATTGATATCTCATCTCGTCCCGTGTCAATGGTCTTTCATTTGATGTGAACATGATCTTGAGATTATCCTCATCTTTCGATGACAGACCAGGCTCTTTGTACGGTTCTCCATCGATCTCTATACAATTCCGGTCCTTGATCACGACTTCGAAATCCGTCCTGTTCTTGAAGTAAATGAATAGAAATGAAAAAACACCCAGAACAATCAATAATATGATCATGGCCAACAGGAATGGCAGAATTTCTTTTATTACGGAACGCGGTGAATCCGAATCGTTCTCGCCACTGACCATGATATTTCCCAGATCGCTGGACGTCTCATTTTCAATGATGAATGTTTCATTGTGAACGATACGGCCTTTTACCCAGATCAGAATGAAATGGATCCCGTCACACGTCTTGAAGTTGAAACTGCCGGTAATATCAGTTCTGCCAACATAGTAACCGTCGAGTTGAACGGTTGCATTGCTCACGGGTTTTCCGAATCTGTCATATACCTTTCCCGCGACGGAGCTTTCACCAACACTTGATTCGGGGAGAACGGTAAATGTCCAAGTGAAAGGATCCATTCTATTACGGGCGGAGTCATAACCGATCACCTCCACCCGGTAGGTCTTTCCGACCTCAAGGGCATCGATGGGTTCATATGTCATGGTTAGACCCGCCCATGAACTCCGGCCGTTGGCACCTGAAATCTTTATGAAGGTCCGGCTTGCATCCATAGGTTCGGAGAACATGACGGACACCTTTGTATTCGGTGACACGGATTCCTTGTCAGGATAGCTGCTCAGGATCCGGGGAAATTCCTGATCCACCACAAATCCCATCGATGCGATCGTCGAATGACCTGCACAGTCGTTGACCTTGATATCTACCGTATGGGGTCCCTCGCTCAGGTATCCGACGGAAAATGACCTGCGCTGTTTCATATCGATCCATGGACCTCCGTCAATCCTCAAAGTGTTGTTCCATATCCCGCTTGACAGATCATGGGAATCCCATTTCACGGTTGTCTCATTCTGGAAAAGGACGGCACCGTCCCACGGGGACATTATCTCGACGATCGGCGGAGCCGTGTCGGTCGTGAAATATATCGATTTCTCAACCCTGTTGCCGGCGGGATCGCTGGCAGATAACCTCAGGATATGGTCTCCGTCCGGAAGTTCGCTGATTTCGGCCTGGTTTGAATCACCAAGCTGGATCCAGTCATTGCCGTCTATCATCATGCTGTAGTTTATGTGATCGAAATGATCGTCAACGGCGTGGAATTTGAAGGAGACAGTCGACCGATTGATGATGGTCCCATCGTGAAGCCATTCGATCGCCAGATCCGGCGCACCGCCGTCATATGTGAAATTCACACGGGCCGTTCTGTTGTTTCCGGCCCTGTCGAAAGCCTTTACCTGAAATCGGTAATCACCCGGTTCGACCAGCGTGATTTCGTAGGATGTCTCGTTTCTCACATCGATCCAAGGACCGTCGTTCAGGTTAATGAGCGACCTGTCGATCCCGGAAACCTCATCCGATGCTTTCCATATGACAGTCACGTCCTTTCGATCCAGTACAAGGCCGTCAATCGGTGATACGATCTCCAATGAGGGAGAGGTCCTGTCCACCGTGATCGATATCGGGCCCGATCCTATACCCGCTCCTTTCTCGTTCAAGGCCGTTATGGTATAGGAGTACGATCCGTCGGGCCCTATCTCGTAGTCCGTGTAACGGAAGCATATTCCACCAAGCGAGATCGTCTCAGTCAACGACGGGTTGCTACGGACCCTTTTCTCTATTTCGTATCCGTTTATCTCGGAGCATCCTGCATCCACGGGCATATCCCACGCCAGATCGATAAAATCGGGGAAGACGGCACCCGAGAAATTAACCACGCTCGACGGAGGAGCCTTTACGGATGATCTTTCGAGGGGGGCATCATCATATGAGATTCCGCCGTATATCCGATAGGGCTTCACCGATCCGTTGAAACCCGTGCGGATCCAATCTCTCCAGTGATTTCCCAGGCCGTACTGTGATTTCCAGTAGTTCCGGGAAGTAACTCCTATGTAATGATCCGCGGCCTGCACATGATCCTCATCGAAATATTCTGTGGCTCCGTTATTCCCTATCAGCGAATTCTCGAAGATCCGATTGTGGATCGAGTCCCTGGACCAGATCCCGTAGCGGCCGTTGTTCATGATGAGATTCCGGCTTATGCCGCCTTTGACATTATCGGTTATCTTTATTCCGTCCTTGGAGTTGTCGCAGACCTCATTCTCATAGATATAACAGTATATCCCGTTGATCGAGGTGAGGCCGTCCTCATTATCATACAACCTGTTCTCATTGATGATGAAATTGTACGCGTTCTGGAGACTTATCCCCTTTCCCGAACGCATTACGTCGTTGAGGGTTATCGAACATCCGACCTCCCCTCTGTTGTACTCCGCGTGGATTCCGGACCTGTCATTGTCATGGATGAAGCAGTGAAAAATGGAGAAGATGTTCACATTCTCCAGATAGATTCCATATCCGGTCTCCGTTGAGAGGTCCCTCGCACCGAAAATCCGGCAGTTCTGGATCATGAAAATCCTCGTGGTATCCACGATTCGTATTCCATTTCCGTAACCCGATGCGTTGATTGACAGATCCCTTATTATGTATGGATCCTGATTTGTACCTGTTCCCGTCCAACCCTCGGTCTCCATCAAATGATCGAATTCCGAGTTGGAATGGATGGAAATCGGTTCATGCGCCGATCTTTCGCCGGATCTGACATCTTGCGGATCCATTTCATAATCCGCACATCCCTGAACCGCAACCGGTACGGACGCGATCAGGATGAGAGTTAACACTGCCCCCGTAATACGACCGAATCTCGTCAATCCATCACTCCCGTAGGAAGTATTGATAATAATATCCAGGTATCAGGTATAAAAACGCTTTATACACATTTGATATTGTCAAGTGTTACAAAAACGATAAACATCGATGCGTTTTTCACAGGTTCAAATTGAATATACTGTTTATCAGGGGGTGGAACTGGAACTTCTTGATCCATATGGTATCTGACAGCGAATGATTTCTCACATTTGGAATATTGAAGAGGTGATCGTTGCTCTTGAGGAAATGGTTGAAGGAGGACATGCCCCTGTTGTAATGCTTGTAATCCTCGTAAGCGGCGAGCATCAGCATCTCCCTCGGTCGGCTGACGAAGAACATTGTATCATCCTGCAGAAGCTCCACCCTCCCCAAGCTTTCCGGCGGCAGGGGTTTTTTCAGGTCTATCTGGGCATGGAACAGGGAAAGTATATTGTATCCCAGCATCGACAGGTCCGGAATCCTCAATTTTGATATGTAGCCGTCCTCGATCAGCCTCTCCTTCGTCCTTGATATAGTGTGCCTGGAAAACGGCGCCACACTCGCGAGTTTTGACGAGGACATCCAAGGGTATCTCACCACGTAATAGAGGACCTCCTGCTGTGTTCTGGTAAGATCCACGGAACCGGTTGAAAAAACGCTCGGCAGGGAATCCATCTGAAGAATCAGATCGTTTTTATATACCTCGGAACGATCGAATCCCACATCCCGCAGGACCTTATCCAATCCCACGCCTTCCCTTGTGAATTTCGATAGAAGAAGGGGGGCAAGGTTGAAGAACCTGTGAATTCTGGAGAGCTTGAAGGGAAACATCACCTCCCATGGCAGCTTTGTCTCGATCAGACCCTTCTCGGCGAAAAGCTTGTTTCTCTCGTTGGATATGGTCATGATGCGTGTGATGTTCGGTGCGATGGAGATAGAGAAACCCCTGTGGGATTCGCCCAGGGAAAGTATGAGTTCCGGATAGACCTCTATCGCCCTGCTGGTGAAACGTACCCTGTCCTCGACTTTCACGGACGGGTTGAAATCGCTGTATACGGTCGCTAGAAGTTCCAGACCCAGACGGGGAAATATCGGGATGATTATCTCCTCCAGATAGCCCATATCCTGTATCCTGGACTTCGCGGACGCAAAGGTAGAATTCGGAAGGGACAGTTTTGCGGAGATCTCATTATCGGGGAGATGGGGATATGTCACCAATCCGAGCAGGACCAATTTCTCGGTCTGAGATATCGACTTCATTGCGGCATCAACTTTTCCCTTAACATTATCCCGATATTTAAAAATGACGAATAATAGAGCAGTTGAAATAATATTCATTTACACTTATTCGTAATATTCATTTCATTATCAAAATTTAGGAACATATATATACACCATGATCAATCAGCATGTGCCGAAGGGCAGAATCACAAGGAGGCTTCCGATGGGATTAACCTTAGCTCAGAAGATATTGAGGGAACATCTGGTCGAAGGAGAGGAGAGACCGGGTGAGGAGATAGCAATAAAAATGGACCACACGCTTACCCAGGATGCCACGGGAACAATGGCATATCTGCAGTTCGAGGCCATGGGCCTTGACAGGGTCAAGACGGAAAGATCCGTGTCTTTCATCGATCATAACATGCTTCAGACCGATTTCAAGAACGCTGACGATCACAGATACCTTCAGTCGATAGCCAAAAGATACGGAATCATCCTGTCCAAAGCCGGCAACGGGATATGCCATCAGGTATTCCTGGAGCGGTTCTCGGTTCCCGGCAAAACGCTGATAGGTTCGGACTCGCACACTCCTACGGCCGGAGGAGTTGGACAGCTCGCGATCGGAGCCGGCGGATTGGACGTTGCGGTTGCAATGGCCGGGGGAGCATTCGAATTGAAATACCCCAAGATCATGGGAGTCAAGCTCACGGGCAGGTTGCCGGACTGGGTTTCAGGAAAGGATATCATCCTGGAGGTCCTCAGAAGAATTGACGTGAAAGGGGGAAGGGGATATATTCTGGAATATTTCGGCCCCGGTGTGGATACGCTTTCGGTCCCGGACAGGGCAACGGTAACAAATATGGGGACCGAGACAGGATGCACAACCTCCATCTTCCCATCGGATAATATTACAAAGAAGTTCATGGAAGCCATGGGCAGGGGAGGGGAATGGAAAGAGCTCAAGGCCGACGAAGATGCGGAATATGACGAGATCATGGATATCGATCTGTCGACCCTCGTCCCCCTCGTAGCCAAGCCCCACTCCCCCGGAGTTGTGGTTCCGGTCACGGAACTTATCGGAATGAAGGTCGATCAGGTGGCCATCGGATCATGCACGAATTCCTCGTACAGGGACCTGATGACGGTTGCCAATGTGGTCAGGGGAAAGAAGGTACATGAGAACATATCCGCCACCGTATCGCCGGGATCAAGGACCATAATAAGGGAAATGGTAAGGACCGGGGCATACGGCGACCTGGTGGAAGCCGGCTTCAGAATCCTGGAATCCGGATGCGGACCCTGCATCGGAATGGGGCTTGCACCGAGATCAGGCGCCGTGTCCGTCAGGACATTCAACAGAAACTTCAAGGGAAGGACCGGAACCGCCGATGCCGAGGCATATCTGGTATCTCCAGAGGTTGCCGCGGCAGTTGCCCTCAAAGGGGTCCTTACCGACCCGAGAGAACTGGGCAAGTACGAGAAGGTGGAGGAGCCAACATCCTACCTCGTAGATGACAATCTCTTCATCTTCCCCCTTCCCGAGGATGAGGCAAGAAAGGTGGAGATCGAGAGGGGTCCGAACATCAAACCGCTTCCCGAGTTCAACGAGCTTCCCGCATCCCATGACGGTATTGTCCTGATAAAGGTCGAGGACAACATCACCACGGATCATATAATGCCGGCCGGTGCCAAGATCCTTCCCCTGAGGTCGAACATACCGGCCATTTCGGAGTTCGTGTTCACACAGGTCGACGAGACCTTCGCGAGAAGGGCAAAGGAGAGCAACGGCGGCTTCATCGTCGGTGGCGACAATTACGGCCAGGGTTCCTCGAGGGAACATGCGGCGCTCGCCCCGAAATATCTGGGTGTGAAGGCTGTCATCGTCAAATCCTTTGCCAGAATACACAGGGCCAACCTGGTTAACTTCGGAATCCTGCCCCTCACCTTCAAGGATCCCTCGGACTACGACAGGATCGAGCAGGGAGACCAGATGCATATCGACCTGTCCGATCTGGCGGGAGACCTCAGACTCGCGGTGGTCAATAAGAATATATCAATACCCCTGGAACACGATCTGTCCGACAGGGAGATGGATGTGATTCGTCAGGGAGGCACACTGATCTACACCAAGAATCAGATGTCATGAAGATCAAAGGCGGTATCATGACTGAAACATATCGTTTGACAAGGGAAGGTGTTGCCGGCACTGATGAAAAAGAGGACTGCATCGTCAAACTTACTCCCGCGGATCCCGGTTCCGGTATCAAGATCGAGATAGAAGGGAAATCCCGTGATGTATTCAGGGACGATGTGTTCAAACTTATCACGGATACCTTGATCGGAATGGGAATAGATGATGTGAATGTCTGGTCGAAGGGAAACAGCCCCCTGAACTTCACGATAGTCGCCAGGATAAAGGCGGCGGCGATCAAAGGGGGTGCCTTCGAATGAAGCTCAGGAGATCAAGATTGTACGTTCCCGGTAACAATCCGAAAATGATACCCCCCGCTGGTCTTTACGGTGCCGATGTGATCTCACTCGATCTGGAGGACGCCGTCCATCCCGATTTCAAGATAGATGCAAGGATGTTGGTCTCCGAGGCCCTCAAGGTAGTGGATTTCGGTCCGACCGTCGAGGTCACAGTCAGGATCAACCCGATCAATACCAAGTGGGGAAAGTGGGACGTCAAACAGATAGTCTGCGCCAAGCTCGACGGCATCTACATACCCAAGACCGAGACCCCGGAGGATGTCATCCAGGTTGACGAGCTTGTGACCGAGATGGAGGAGAAGAAGGGTCTTGAGATCGGCAGGATAAAGCTCTTCGCAACCATGGAGACCGCAAAGGGCATTCTCAACTCCAAGGAGATCGCCCTGTGCTCGAAGAGGCTTGCCGGAATAACCATAGGCGGGGAGGACCTCACGGCGGATCTCGGGGGTATTCGATCTTCCGACGGTCTGGCAATCCACACCTCCAGGCAGCTGATAATTCTCGCGGCCAAGGCCGCCGGAATCCAGGCGATTGACACGGTTTACTCCGATTTCAGCGATTCCGAGGGGCTCAGAAAGGAGACGGAGATGATCAAGACCATGGGGTTTGACGGAAAGGCATGCATCCACCCGGCCCAGATCGAGGTCGTTCACGATGTATTCAATCCAACTCCCGACGAGATCAAATATGCCGTCAGGGTGAAAAAGGCCATCGCCGAGGCCAGGGAAAGGGGATCCGGTGTCATTGCACTGGGGAAGAAGATGGTGGACAGACCCATCGTTTTGAAGGCAGAAAAGATACTGGCGTTAGCCGAGGCCGCCGAACTGCCGATCCCTTCCTTCGAGGAGGTTGAATAGATGGTCAGGGCAGACGAACTGGAATGGGTGGAAAATGGTATTGGCAGAATGGTCCCCAAGGAGATAAACGGAGAGAAGCTGTATCCATATATCGGACCCTTCGCCCATAAACCCACGAAGACCCACAAATACGGACCAAGATTGGGATTTGTTGCGGATCAGGAGTCCGAGGTTCTGTCCTCGATTGCCGAGGCAATAGAGAAAACCGGGCTGAAGGACGGCTGGACGATCTCCTTCCATCACCATTTCAGGAACGGGGACATGGTGATGAACATGGTACTCGACGAGATCGAGAAGAAGGGCATAAAGAACCTGGTCCTCGCCCCGTCCTCGACATTTCCCTGTCAGGAAGAGGCCATAATAAGATGCATCATGAACGGAACCATATCAAAGGTCGAGGGAGGATCGGCCAGGGGTGAGTTCGGCAGACTGGTATCCACCGGCGAATATCTGAAAGAGCCCATGAAAATCCGATCACACGGGGGCAGGGTAAGAGCGATCGAGGCCGGTGATATAAAGATCGACGTGGCCTTCATAGGTGCTCCTTCAGCCGACGAGCTTGGAAACCTCAACGGTGTGAACGGCCCGTCCGCCTGCGGAACGATAAATTTCGCCTATGCCGATGCCATATACGCTACCAACGTGGTGGCCATCACCGATAATCTGGTCCCCTACCCGAACTTTCCCATGTCCATATCCCAGGAAAGGGTTGACTATGTCGTAGTGGTGGACAAGATCGGTGATCCCGAGAAGATCGCTTCGGGCGAGCTCAGGATCACTAACTCCCCGACCAGATTGAAGATAGCCAAGGACGCCGTGAGGATAGCCGATCTCCTCGGATTCGTGAAGAATGGTATGAACTTCCAGGCAGGGGCCGGAGGTATATCGCTCGCTTTCACGGATTATCTCCACAAGAGGATGAAGGAGAAGGGCGTGAAAGCACTCTGGGCTCAGGGCGGAACGACGAAATACCTCGTCGAGATGCTGAAGGACGGATCGGTCGAGAAGCTGATCACGGGACAGGCTTTCGATACCACTGCAATCCAATCAATGAGGGAAGATCCCAAGCACCATGTGGACCTTCCCATAGGAGCCTACGCCAACATACACGGGAAAGGATGCACGGTCAACAAACTGGACATAGTTGTTCTGGGAGCGTCCGAGGTGGATCTCGACTTCAACTGCAACACTGCCACCCTGTCAAACGGAATCATTGCCGAACCAGTGGGTGGACATTCAGACACGGCTGCAGGCGCGAGTCTCTCCATAATCACTGTCCCTCTGTTCAGGGGAAGGTACCCCGTGATCGTTGAGAAGTGCACGACCGTTGTCACTCCCGGGGAGACCATTGATGTCATCGTCACCGAGCGCGGTGTTGCGATCAATCCAAGACGGAAGGATCTTCTCGAGAAACTTGAATCCGTGAAGGTACCCAGGGATCTCAGGATATGCACAATTGAGGAACTGCAGAAGATGGCCTTTGATATCACTGGAACCAGGGTAGAGCCGAACTTCGGTGATGATATCGTGGCCCTGATCGAGTACCGGGACGGAACTATAATTGATGTTGTTCGAAACGTGAAACCGAGATATTACGAGGATGCGATTTTTGTGGACAAGGAGGCGATTAAAGATGTCGAAAGGAGAGAGAACTGATGGTAATATGACAGCTCCAAGCGGAACGGGAAAGATAATCTACACGAAAGTGGACGAAGCACCGGCTCTGGCAACCTATTCATTTCTGCCCATCGTGGACGCTTTCACTGATGCGGCTGGCGTGGAGGTTGAGACCAGGGATATATCCCTTGCCGGAAGAATAATCGCCAGATTTCCGGATTACCTCAACGAAGATCAGAGGGTAAAAGACGACCTTACGGAACTGGGCGAACTGGTAAAGAGACCGGAGGCCAATGTTATCAAGCTTCCATGCATAAGTGCGTCGATCCCTCAGCTGAAGGCAGCTATCAGCGAGCTCCAGGGACATGGATACAACCTTCCCGACTACCCGGAGGATCCGAAGACCGACGAGGAGAGGGATGTCAAGGCCAGGTACGACAAGATCAAGGGAAGCGCCGTCAATCCCGTATTGAGGGAGGGCAATTCCGACAGAAGAGCTCCGTCCTCGGTGAAGAACTATGCGAAAAAACATCCCCACCCCATGGGGGAATGGTCGGCCGATTCGAAGGTCCATGTTGCGCACATGAGCGGCGGCGACCTGCGGTCGAACGAGAGATCCATCACCGTGAATTCCTCACAGGCCGGGGATGCCAGGATCGAATTCGTTGGAATGGACGGAATTGTTACAGTTCTGAAGGAAAAGGTCCCGCTTCTGGACGGGGAGATCATTGATGCCACCAAGATGAGCAAAAAGGCACTTCGCGCTTTCATCGAGGAGCAGATAGAGGATGCAAAACAGAAGGACCTTCTATTCTCCGTTCACCTCAAGGCAACGATGATGAAGGTTTCCGATCCCATTATATTCGGACAGGTGGTCTCTGTATTTTTCAGGGAGGTCTTCGAAAAACACGCTGATCTGTTCTCGGAGATCGGAATAAGTCCCAACAACGGCCTGAAGGAACTTTATTCCGCCATAGAGAAGCTTCCAAAGGAGAAGAAAATGGAGATCGAGAGGGACATCGAGGCATGCTACGGGAAAAGACCGGAGCTTGCCATGGTCAACTCCGAGAAGGGGATCACGAACCTTCATGTCCCGAGCGACGTGATCATCGATGCTTCCATGCCGGCGGCCATAAGGAATTCAGGAAGGATGTGGGGGAGGGACGGAAAGCTTCACGACGCCGTTTTCCTGATCCCGGACAGCAGTTACGCCGGCGTATACCAGACGGTCATCGATTTCTGCAAGGAGAACGGAGCATTCGATCCGACCACAATGGGATCTGTTTCCAATGTGGGATTGATGGCCCAGAAGGCAGAGGAGTACGGATCCCATGACAAGACGTTCCAGGTGTCCGCCGACGGGAATGTTCGGGTCGTATCCCGGTCGGGAGAGATCCTCCTGGAGCAGCCTGTTGAGTCGGGAGATCTCTTCAGGATGTGCCAGGTCAAGGACCTTCCGATCCAGGACTGGGTAAAACTCGCGGTTAAGAGAGCCAGGATGACCGGATCACCGGCGGTTTTCTGGCTGGACAAAACGAGGGCTCATGATATACAGCTCATAGAGAAGGTGAACAGGTACCTGAAGGATCACGACACTGACGGATTGGAGATCCGCATAATGTCCCCTGTGGAAGCCACACTTTTCTCATGCCAGAGGCTCAAAGAGGGAAAGGACACCATATCCGTAACCGGAAACGTCCTCAGGGACTATCTCACGGATCTGTTTCCCATACTGGAAGTTGGAACCAGCGCCAAGATGCTTTCGATAGTGCCCCTTATGAACGGAGGGGGATTATTCGAGACCGGAGCAGGCGGATCGGCTCCCAAACACGTTGAGCAGTTCATTGAGGAAGGCCATCTCAGATGGGATTCGCTCGGCGAGTTCCTCGCCCTTTCCGCATCGCTGGAACATCTGGGTTTGAAGTTCGGAAACGAGAAGGCAAAGGTCCTGGCCGAAACGCTGGATGCTGCGAACGGAAAATTCCTCGAGGAGAACAAATCCCCGTCCAGAGACGTGAACGAGCTGGATAACAGGGGGAGCCATTTCTACCTGGCCATGTACTGGGCGGAAGCCCTGGCCGGACAGGAAAAGGATCCCGGTCTCAAGAGGATATTCGCTCCAGTTGCTGCGAAGATGAGGGAGAACGAGGAGAGGATAGTCGAGGAGCTGAATGCAGTCCAGGGATCCGGGGAGGAACTCGGCGGCTATTACAAGCCGGATGACGAGATGGCCGAAAAAGCCATGAGGCCCAGCGAAACCCTCAACTCCATAATCGAGTCCTTAGGATCTTCATGAGACCGATCCGGGAAGAGGGCAGGACGACGGTGATCTGTATTTGAAACCGTCGTCTTTTTTTCCTTGCATCCTGCCGTAATTTTCATTTTGACAAACTATGGTCATTAGTATTATAAATAATAGTAATCGTGATTTTTAGAGCATATACCTGAAATTTCAAAACGGAGGACCGATCTTGAACCTTAGGACGCATCTTTACCTGCTGGCGGCCGTCACGCTTCTTACCGCCTCATCGATCACGCTTTCATCTTCCGCTCCGGGCGGGGCCTCTGCCAGCGAGGTTTCGACGACGACCGTCGAGATCGCATTCAGCGTGGAATTCGATCCCGATGATCTCGTGTTCGTCTCCGCCGGGGATCTGAAGTATCTGACCGCGGACGGATACGATCTGAACTCGAATCCGGGCGAACCGATGGTCCCGCAGAGGGAGATAAGGGTTATCGTCCCCCATGATACCGTTTCCACATCGTTCATCATCGATGATCTGGAGGGCTCGATATTTCCGTATCAGCATGGGATAGCAGGCGTTCCGTATCCGTCAAATGACGGCTCATATCCCGCCGGGGATATCGAGGAGTACACCGTGGAGATCGACGAAACCCTCGTTCACATGAAATCCGGCCTCATCCGGGGTTGCAGGTTCGAATCGTTCAATTTCTTTCCCGTCGTTCCCACGGAAAACACACTGATGATCGTCAACCGGATTGACGTTACTCTCACCGCGGAAAGACCCGACATCCCTCTCACAGGCGGAAGGGAGCGCAGGTCAACATCCGTCGTCATGGAAAACCTCGAATCATCGGTTGTGAATCCCGGTGATATGGATGAATTCTCACCATCGGTGATCTACAATACCCCGGCTGCTCTTCAGACCGATGATATCCAGTACGTGATAATAACCAACTCGACGATGGTGGGAAGCCATTTCGATCGATTGAGCTCGTGGAAGAACCAGAAGGGCGTTCCCACGAGGATCGTGGAGATGACATTCATATCCGATCAGTACACCGGAACCGATCTGCAGGAGAAGGTGAGGAACTTCATCAAGGACGCTGTGAACAACTGGGATACCGAGATCGTCCTGCTCGGGGGGGATACATCGGTTGTTCCATACAGGGGATGCTACGGATATGTCATCACCTCCACACTGCCCGAGGAGGACTTCGGAATTCCCGCGGACCTTTATTACTCCGATCTTGACGGCACCTTCAACGGGGACAGCGACTCGGTATGGGGCGAGGTGTCCGACAACGTCGACCTTCATCCAGACGTCATTGTCGGAAGGGCCCCGGTGCAGACATCGTCCGAGGCGAACACGTTCGTGACAAAGACGTTGAAATACGAGACCGACCCGGAAACCGGCTACCTGTCAAACGCGACGATGGCGGGAGAATATCTGGATTCCAGCACCAACGCATCGCTGGGACTGGACTCCCTGAAGAACAACCTGCTCACGTCGAACTACGTCAAGACATCCCTTTACGACAACGGGTGGCAGACCGCCGGAACGCTTTCCAAGTCATCCTTCAGGCAGAATGTCAACAAGGGCTCGGGTCTCATTTTCCACATGGGGCACTGCAACTTCAACATAATGAGCATGGGTTCCCCATCGGGATCGGCATACTACCTCACAAACGGCGACATATCCGCTTACAACGGCGGGGGAAAGATCGGCATCCTCTCATCGACGGGATGCATTGCAAACAGCTTCGAGAGAAATGACTGCATAGCGGAGCTTCACGTGAAGGAATCCGACGGCGGGACTGCCGCCTTCATTGGCAACTCCAGGTTCGGCTGGTACTGGGGGGGAATGCCGGGATCTGGTCCTTCGGACAAATTCCAGTACAGGATCGCATACGAGCTCTTCAAGAACGACGAGAAAAGGCTCGGAGAACAGTTCTCCGAGGGCAAGGATCACTACGTGTCGATATCGGGTTCGAACGGCGCTGACAGATGGATACAGTACTGCCTAAACCTCCTCGGGGATCCTGAGATGATGACATGGACGGCGGAACCCGGGGATCTTAACGTTTCCCATTCCGATCTTATCGGGACCAGGAACAACAACTACACGGTGACCGTACGAAACTCCACCGGGTCACCGGTCCAGGGCGCACTGGTCTGCCTTCAGCAGTCCGGATACTATTCCTACGATACCTCCGATTCATCCGGACGGGTGGTATTCAATTTCTCCACGGAGAACCACGACCCCGTCAATCTGACTGTCACTGCCCATAATTTCCGTCCGTACAACACCACCCTGACCGTTGACACGATATCACCGGCGATGGGGTTGGTAACAGCGGGCAATGCCACCACAGGTGATCCGTTGAACGTTTCGATACAGGTAACCGATAACGTCGGCGTATCACATGTCACCGTGGATTTCCACCAGGGGAATTCCTCTGATATTACCACCAAACCATTGACGTTCTACAGCGGCGCATGGAACGGTTCGATCCCCGTTTCGATCTCGTCGGTCGATAACGTTTCCATGAGGTTCAACGCCGTTGACGCGCCCGGCAATACGAATTCCACCGGATGGATCAACGTATCTGTTGCGGATAACGACGATCCTTGTATTACCGGCGATTCCTCTGATATCAAGGGAACAACGGGCGGCCCGATAGCTTTCGAAGCGGAGGCCTACGACAACATCGGCATCAATGCGGTGGTCCTTGAGTGGGGCACTGTCGGAACTGCCGGTTCGAACATGATGAACATGACCTCCCGTGACAATGTCACCTGGTCAGCGGAGATAACCGCCGGAATGAACAGTATAAACGATATCTGGTATGTGTTCACTGCCTTCGACTCATCCGGGAACAACATATCGTATTCAGGCAGGAACATAACCGTCGAGGACGACGACCGGCCGTACTTCACGGGAGACATCACGGAACTCGTTGGCACCACAGGCGATGACTTCAGCTTCGCCGTGGGAGTTCGGGACAACATCGGGGTGGAATACGTCCAGGTCGAATGGTGGTTCGGGAACACGAAATACCACAACAACGATACGATGACCGAGGTGTTCGACAGCGTATGGTCCCTTGACATAACGCTTCCGAGGGATCGCCTGGAGAGCATCAACTACCTGTTCCACGCGGGGGACACTTCCGGAAACTGGAACGAAACCCCCGGGTTCGGGACCGGGATGATCGACGATGACGCCCCCTATCTGGTATTTGACTACACGGGAGACAGCCCGACAACCGGTGATCCTTTCGAGATACGGTCTGCGGTCTTCGACAACATCGGAATCGATAGTGTTATCGTGTCCCATAGTTTCGGAGATGGCTCCCCGATCACGAATTCCACAATGGTCGAGGCCGAAGGAGGCAACTGGACGGCCGAGCTCAAGATCCCTGCGAGTTCCCTTGACGATCTGTCATACAGCATCATGATAACCGATGTATCCGGCAACGTAAATTCCACACCCGAGGTGACTCTGTCCGTGAAGGACAATGATCCTCCCGTGATCACAGGGGACACTTCCATTTCGGTCGTGGATGCGGGAGACCGGATGGAATTCAATGTGACGGCCGACGACAATATCGGAATGGGATCCGTAACTGTAAGATGGTGGTTCGGCGGATCGGATGCCCAGGAGGAGATATATCTTGTCCGCGGCCAGAATGGTTGCTGGACGGGAGGGGTGTTGATACCTTCCGATTCCTTCGGATCGCTGTATTACCGAATACTGGCCGGGGACTCATCCGGAAACATAAGGACAAGCGACCGGATGGAGGTTTCCATAAAACCGAACTATCCGGACGATCCTTCCGGGGACGATGACCCTTCAGGGGACGATGACCCGTCGGGGGACGATGATCCTTCGGGGGACGATGACCCTTCAGGGGACGATGACCCGTCGGGGGACGATGATCCTTCGGGTGATGAGAACGATGGGGACAGCGACGGGATGTCGGATTCCTGGGAGATCAAATACGGACTTGATCCCACCCTGGATGACTCGGAAATGGACCCCGACGGCGATGGATACAGCAACCTCAGGGAATTCGAGGGCGGATCCGATCCGATGGATATCGACAGCGTTCCCGCGGACGATGATACGGAAGGCGGGGAAAAGAACTACCTTCCCTATGTGATCGGGGTATTTTCGGTAATTCTCCTTCTGATCGCGGCTGCGGTTTTCCTGATCGCGACGAGAAGACCCGCACCTGAACCGAAGAAACATCATTCCCACGTGGAGATCGAAGAGGATGACGACGATGAAGAGGAATATGAGTCGTGGGATTGATGCTTGTCAGATCGAGGCAACGAGCTCTTTCCAGTGGATTGGTTTCATCCAGAATATGATCGGGGGATTGCTGAGCTGGTGATCCTTCTCCTCCCTGCTTCCAGATCGGGTATCGGTTCCCTCGTAGAGGACCTTGACGTCATATCCCCTGAACGCTAGCTCCTGTCCCGTGCACAGCACGCAGCAGTCAAGTGTGAGCCCGTAAAGGATGACAGAATCGATGTCCTTCGGCCCTCCGACGTTCCTGTTCAGCCATCCGGTGAAGGCAGCGGGATCCTGATATGGGATCCCCGGTTTCGCATCGGGATTCCCTCCGTTCTCCCTTATCCAGATCGGCGACGGCATGCATTTCACCCAGGGATCGCCGATCCTCGCATCGTCGGGCACCTCCGATTCGTATCCCCATTCCGATGGCCTGCATATGTTCCGGGCGTCTCCCGGTCTGGGCTGCCTGTAATCGGATACGATCTCTGCGGTTTTCAGACCATGCTTTCTCAGGTAAGGCAGAAGGACCTCCCGTGCAAAAACAACGGATTTCCTGGGAGCGTAGAACTCTCCTCCCTCCCTTGAAAAATCATACTGGAGATCCACTCCGAGGAAAGAATATTTCACCACTTGTATACCCACTCACCATGGGGATTTTAGATTATAATGTTATCTGACCGAAAGGGTCCTGAGCCTGTTTATGGCTGCCGCAAGCTCCAGCTTTCTGAACACGGCCGTATCTCCGATTTTCCCGCGGGCAACCAGATCTATTCCACTGTTCTTCAGTTCAAGCTCGATCCGGTCAAGTATATCAGACATGGAAGCACGGTCGTCCATCATATCCATGGCAGCAAGGAGTCCTTCCGCGATGCCCCTCGTCTGACCTAGGTCCACCAGCTGTGAAACGGAGGAGAGATCTATGATGCTTCTGCCGAACTGTATCGTTCGGACCCCCTTTATCGAGACCTTCCTGTCCCTCCGCCCTTTGCTCGGATCGAGGCTGGATCCCAGCGGGATCCTCTGCCTCACGGATCCGAAATCGTTCCCCCCCTCGTTCACCCTTGATGTCTTGATCTCACCGGCGATCCTCATGGCCTCTTCGGTCCTGTCGTGCGGAACGTAGCTCTCCATGCATATGACCCGGTCCGCCACATCCAGGTAATCGCCCGAGCCTCCCATGACCAGAATGGTGGAGATCCCGTGGCCGGTGTGGAGAGACCTCACCTTGTCAATGAAAGGTGTGATCGGCTCCCTGTCCTTTGTTATCAGTTCCTGCATCCGGTGGTCCCTGATCATGAAATTCGTCGCCGACGTGTCCTCGTCGATGAGGAGAACCGTAGCTCCGGCCTCCATCGATTCTATAATGTTAGCGGCCTGGGATGTGGATCCGCTGGCGTCATCGGTGGAGAAGATGCTGGTGTCCTTTCCCAGGGGCAGGTTCCCGATGAAAGGCGATATGTCCACCTTCTCAATCCTTCTTCCGTCCTCCGCCCTGATCTTGACCGAATACGGATCCGAGACCACCCTTTCCCTTCCGTCACCTGGAACATGATCGTAAATTCCCAGTTCCAGTGCCGACAGTAGGGTGGATTTCCCGTGATATCCTCCACCCGCTATCAGCGTTATACCTTCCTCGATCCCCATTCCGGACATTGTTCCCCCGTTTCCCGACGGGAGATCGACGCGGAGGCTCTCCGGGGATTCGAAGGGTACGGCATCCGAGGATTTCATGGGCCTCTGATCGATCCCCGATCTCCTCGGCAGAATGGATCCGTCGGCTACGAAGGCGACCAATCCGTGTTCGGCAAGGGACCGCCTCAACCGGTCCGATGTCACGGCCGTTTCGATATGTATCCGAAGATATGTTTGTTCAAGCGATGGGAAGAACATGGAATCCGATACAATCACCGGAAGTTCATCGATGAACATCTCCTCGGCATCCCTTCCGGATATCCTCCTCCCTTGTGCGGGCAGCCCCATAACGAACCTTGCCTCGACGTGATCATCCAGTATCATGAAGGAAGATCTGTCCAGTATCTCCTGGCCCGGGCGGTCCATCTGTATCAGGCCGCTTGATCCCAGGCCTCTTCTGCCCCTGGCGTTCTTTGAGGCCGATGAACAGAACGTTCTGGTCAGGTAATCCCTGAGTGCTATCCTCCGGATATTTCCGTCCAGATAATCCACGGGGAATCCGGCCTCTTCCAGAGGAACCCTGGCCCTGATCCTGGAAGGAGATGCGAAAGGATCTCCCTGGACCCTGTCAATGAACAGATCGAAACCATCCATCTCGTAGGATCCCCCGATATCGCGATAGGCCTTGTATCCTCTTCCGTCTATCCTGTTCAGTGTCCTGACAAGATCATCCGCGTCGTTCATATCTTCCACCTATCCAAAAAAGAGATGCTCGATCAGTATTCTCAGACCGATGATCACAAGCACGATGCCTCCGATTATCTCCACCTTCCATCCTACCCTGGTGCTGATCCGATCACCCAGATATATCCCGGCCGAAGAGAGGATCAACGTTACGATGCCAATTATTGCCGCCGGGATAAGGATCCCTATGTCCAGGACGGCGAGGCTCGTCCCCACTGCGAAGGCGTCGATGCTGGTCGCGACCGCGAGAAAAAGAAGCTCCTTTTTCCCGAAAGGCCTGCATTCCACCGCTTCCTTCCTCGCTTTTACCGACTCCGCTATCATGTGGATCCCGATCCCGGCGAGGAGGGCGAATGCGATCCAGTGATCGATAGGTTCGATCAGATCCCGCAGAGAGTATCCGAGGAGCCATCCGATCACCGGCATCACGGCCTGGAATCCCCCGAAGAGGAGACCTATGGAAATGATCTTCGTCACAGTGGGTTTTACCTCCCGTACACCGCATGCTATCGATGCGGCGAACGCGTCCATTGCCAGTGAAACGGCGATGATGAGGATCGTGATTAACTCCATCCGATCCCTCTTTAGGTTCTTCGTTTATTAATATGTCACCATATAGGGAGTTCTTGATCAATTCAAATCGGAAATTCCGGAAGTGTTTTTTTCATAATGTATTAATATCAAGATCAGGCCAGCATTCGAATCATATCCGTCACAACACTTCTTAAACGGATCCCGTATATCAGATATCACTGGGATATATGATCGGAGGAAAGGAGGATCCATCTATCTGATTTCTGGGATGATAGGATGAAACGGATTTATGAGAATACTTCCACCTTTCTATTGGTTGGCTTTACATCCGGATGCGGGGGGTTGGCCAGCATCCTCACCCCCGCCCCTGATCTTCAGCAAACAAGTAACAGAACAGGACTTCTCGATCAGCGTCCAGGTCCCGATCGGCACACCCTCAACGGAGGGGGGAACGCTGAGGGTATCCGGCAGCTTCGCATACAGTCCGGGATCGGACGGGGGAGATTGCGAGGGAGATTCTGCCGGGATCATTATCGCCCAGGACCTAAAGATCGTCCCCACCGCGAGAAAGAGACTGTTCAATGGAAACCCCGGAGATATCATCGAAATCGAGATTCAACACAACGCCCATGATCGCGGCAGTTTCGGGGATCGGTATCTTGATCATGATCGTCATTGTAATATTGACTATCTTAACGATCCGGAAAAGGTAGAATAGAGGGGAACTTTCCTGATAAGTTGCTCAATCGGCAGCCCCGGCAACAGGTGGATTTTCAATACCGTATCATTCCGTCGGTTTTCCTCCTTCGAATCAGATCCATCAGATCATCCACCGAATAAACGGGATCCCTGGTCACTGTAAATCCATATCCGATCTCCGACGGATGATGGGCGTCGGATCCCCCCACCCTGGCAAGTCCCAGCGATCCCGCGGCTTTTCTGGCCAGAAGGTTGTCGACATGATCCCTCGGAGAGGTTACCTCGATACCGTCCAAATGGTCTGCGGTATAGATCCTGTCATTTAAGGCGGGGAATCCCTCCTTCGAGCTGAAATTATGAGGGGATATTGAAACCCCGTTTAGATCATGGATCATGTCCATGGTCTCGTGCAGGTCCAGACCTGTCCGGACCGGTCCCTGTATGCCGACTGCCAGAATATGGGCGTTGATATCCTCTATGGTTATCTCCATTCCCGGTACCGCTATCAGATCCTCGTAAGGAGATCCGATCTCGGTATACGCGTCGTGGTCCGTTACCGAAAATCCGTTGAGGCCGAGCTCCCTCGCCCTGGTGAGGATCAGCTTCGGACTGATCACCGAATCCGGCGACCGATCCGAGTGAACGTGAAGATCGAACCTGTATCTCATCTTGATCCGCCCCTCTGTCTCAGCTGTTTCCGGACGAGGTAATTCCGATCCGAGAGATATCGAAGTTTCGACTCGAACGTCTCTCCGGGTTTCAAAGGCTCCTTCATGAATACCCCGGTCCTTCCGTATTTCGTCCTCTTTGACAGCACCCTGATCCTCTCCTCGATTATATCCATGCGTATCCCCAGGATTCTCGAAACCTCCACCCTGCGATCGCAGATGCTGTATTCCCTGTGGCCGGTTTCAACCGGTTCGACAAGAAGCAGTCTCTTGTCAACGCCGGGAACCCTGTTCCCATCATTGATATCCTTTGCCGAGCACAATCCGCTGAATCGGTAGAATTCCTCCTCCACGGGAGCGAAACTCACAAGGGGAAAGGTCACGACGGTGTAATGATTGAGATGAATATGGCCCTTGATCACGTGGTTCGGGGTCGCCTGAACGATCTCCCGATGAACCGGCGATTCCTCGTTCAGTCCCAGCTCGTACTCAAGCTGGAAGGAATCGGTCTCATCCAATATCACTATATCTATATCGCTGCCGTGTTGGACATCACCTCTGGCCAGCGAACCGTACACGAATGAATCTTCCCCGATCCGGGATTGAATTCTCAGGGCCTCCTTCCTGAGGCTTTTCAACAAAGAGAATCGGGACCCGTCATATACGACATCGACAGGGTCCTGCTGAAGCACAACGCTTTCCTTCAAATTATTCCCCGGCTCTTTTTCGGAGCCATGTCCCGGGCATGATTGATTTCGTATTTAATCGTATCCTATCCGGGAAAAAAGGGTGATCGCCTCAATTGAAGTATCGAACATGATCCGGTTTCCGCTCCATGAATACATCAGGAGATCGCCGATAATCCGTCTTAAAAACCGCCCGAACGAAATTCTTGGGTCACTATTTTATAGATGTTGAATCATATTTCAATCTGTGGGATGATGGAAGCCGTATACGAATTCGATGACAGGAGGAAAATCCTCATAATTCGGGTACTGGGCAAAATGACCGTCGAGGAGATCTCCCCCGTCACCATGGATGCGAGAAAAAAAGCGAAGGATCTTAATTACGGGCTCCTTTACGACTTCAGGGGATCATCGTACAGGAAAGCCATCATCGAGGCGTATAAATGGTTCGAGGAGCATTTTGACCTGGATGATCCAAAAGTGAATTTCGTGCCCACCGCCAATATCATCAACGAGGAGGATGAGGAATTCTTCAAATTCATCGAGACGACCATGTACAACCGCGGGGCCAGGCTCAGATACTTTCTCGATGAGGAGCAGGCTGTAAGATGGCTTGAATCGATCAGGAACGATGAGATGTAGGATTATCGTGGACCATCATTCCAGATCCTCGAACCTCTCGTAAGCGGATCTCACCTTCTGAACCAGATCCTCCCTGCACACCAGTAGACCTTCGGGCGTATCCACGATTACCACATCCTTCATTCCGATGACAGCCACGGGTTTTTTTGGATCCCCATGCACGTATGTTCTTTCCGATTCGTCGAGAAGTATATTCTTTCCGTCCTCCGAATATCCGTTCATCTCCCTTATTGCCATCCAGCTTCCCAGGTCCGTCCAGGGGAAATCCGACGGGATCATCAAGACCTTATCGGATCTCTCCATGACGGCATAATCGATGCTTATGGCCGGGATCTTCCCATATCTGCTCTCCATATCCTTTCGGTCTCGAACATTCATCCCGACGATCTCCCGGTATATCCCAGGCTCCCATTTTTCAATCTCTCTGAGCAGGGTCGATCCCTTCCACATGAACATTCCGCTGTTCCAGTAATGACTGCCCGATCCAACGTACTCCTCGGCCTTCTTCCGATCCGGTTTCTCGCAGAATTTTATCACATCTGTCAATCCGCTTCCGATATCGACGCCGGCTTCCATATATCCGTATCCGGTCTCGGGCCTGTTGGGCAGGATTCCGAATGCCACCAGTGAATCGTTTCTCTCTAGCCAAGCCTTTCCGATGTCGAAATGCTCCCAGAAGCGATCGGGATCGGATATGCAGTGGTCGGCCGGCACCACAAGCTGTATCTCGTCCGTGCCGGCCACAACCGCTCCGACCGCGCAAGCGGCCGCGGTGTTCCTTGCCGCCGGTTCCCCCACGATATTATCCCTGGGTATCTCGGGAAGTTCAGACATCGTCATATCCACGTTGTCTCGGGATGTTATCACTAAGATGTCCCGGGGCATGAACCTCATCATCAGGCGGTCGAAGGTTTCCCTGATCAGTGAGCCCCTTCCATCCAAGTTCAAGAACTGTTTGGGCTTCCTTCCCGTTGACAGGGGCCAGAACCTCTTGCCTGACCCGCCGGCCAAAATAACAGCCTTCATATGACGACACACCTTGTGGTTCCGTATGTGATGGGACAAATTAACATTTCTCCTCCATGATCATATCATTTAATGTCCAAATAAACATTTGATTACAACCGGAAAAAAAATGCGGGCAGGTTCTGCCCGTCACGCATTCATCGACTCCTCCCAATCCCCATTACCCCGAAAATGTAAGCTGCCGTCGATTACTTAATCGTTCCCGAAAGGAAGGAACCATATTAGCTATATTATATATAACTATGCTTTGCATAACGGCTTAGCATAGGTTAAATTTCAAATAAAATCCCTTCATTCAGGCAATATGGAACATTTCAGAGATTGGATCTCAAAGATAACGAAAACCCTTCAGGACCACCCGAAGGGAATGACGGTAACCGAAATATCGAGATCCCTGAAAATATCGAGGAACTCCATATCAAAATATCTCGATATAATGAGAATTGCCGGTCAGATAGATATGAGGAGGTTCGGTCCAGCCAAAGTCTACTATCTCTCCCAGAGGGTCCCCATCTCGGCGCTTCTCAACTTCTCCTCGGATTCGATAATCGTCCTCGACGAGGACCTTCGGATCATTCAGGTGAATGACAATCTGCTGAAACTATTCAACCTCAAATTCGACCTGGTCATGGATGTCAACCTTCAGAAATCCAATATCCCCCTTCTCTCAAGCGATGAAATGATAAAGAAGATCAGGAAGGCGAGGGCCAAGAAAGGAGATGTGATCGAGGTTGACTTCAATTACAAAGATGAGACCATGTTTTTCAAGGTCAAACTGATCCCGACCACCTTGGGGGACGGAGAATCCGGCATCACGATAATCATGGAGGACGTTACCGAGGCAAAGAGGTTCGAGCGCTCCCTTCGGGAGAACGAGGAAAAATATCGAATGCTTTTCGACAATTCCAGGGACGGAATAATCCTTCGCAACCGGGAGCGTTTCTTCGAATGCAACGACACCGCCCTGAAGATGTTCGGATGCGTGAACATCGATGATCTGATGGACAATTTCGATGAGATGAATCCCGATATCCAGCCTGACGGCTCTTCCTCTAGAGAGATGATATCCTATTATGTCAGCAGGGTCGAGGAGGAGGACCATATCAGGTTCGACTGGATATTCAGAAGAATGGACGATACCGATTTCCACGCGGAGGTTATCATAAACAGGCTGATCCTGGGAGAGGGGCCGATCGACCATATTGTGATCCGGGATATAACCGATAGAAAGGAATCGGAGATCTTCAGGATCAAACATTCTCAGGCCCTGAAGATGTCTGCCGAGGGCATTTGTTTCACGGACCTGAACGGAAAGATCGTGGACGTGAACGAATCATTCATCAAATTGATGGGTTTCGGCGGCAGCGACGAAATGATCGGCATGGACGGACTGGACCTTTTACAGGGAAAGTACCGTGACATCGGTTACAGGAATATGAGAAAACTCGGCAAATGGGGATCCGTGGGAAGCAATCAGTATACGATCCAGACCAGGGACGGGCGGTCGATAATAGTTGAGAACCGATCCTCCCTGGTATCCGATGAGGCGGGAAATCCGATGGGCTTCGTTACCTTCACAAGGAACATCGAGGACAGGAAATGGACCCGTGACAACCTCGCCAGGGTGGAAAATGTCCTGTCGGTCATAAGGGAGATGCTGGATTCTCGTAAGGATGCGGGAGATATGAAAGGATGGATCGGATCCTCCCTATCCCTTCTCGGGGAAGCCGTCGAGGTATCAAGCGTGAGCCTGTTCAGATTCGACAGCGATGATGAGGGATCGACTCGGATGCGATTGATAAATGGGTGGAAACTGGATGAGATGGACGGGACCATACCGCGGGATCAAGATACCGTTATCACAATCAAATCCGGGGAAACCGAGGAGATCATGGATAACCTGTCCAGAGGGAAGTTCTTCGAGACCGAATTGGAGGTCATGAGGAAGGATGCTCTGAATGACCTTCGGCTCGAAGGGATGGGATATCTGCTGTTCATCCCGATAATGATGAAGGACAGGCCTTGGGGATGTATCGAGTTCATAAACCGAAGGGAGATGAGGGAGTGGTTCCCCTCCGAGATCGAGGCGCTTGCGACCGTTTCAGACATCATCGGCATGAACATTGATGACCGTTTTTGATCTACCATGGAACGCTGCCGGAAACGATCATGGATGGAAAATGAGTGGTGGGAGGGATGTTAAGAAGAGAGGATTTATGAGAATATTTCAAAAATTTTTTTCCCACCCACCGGCATATATGCATCTCATTACCCACTTATAATTATTTTGCCGATTACCCCCTTTTTACAGATAATCCGGCGGATCATCATCTTTATTCCCGGTATATGATAGATCCCGAAAAGGCATTTACTTCCCGATTATCAGGTACGTGATTTCGATCGGGGACCTCTGACCTTATCCATGTGCCGTCGGGGCCATCCTGCGCACTGTATATATAGTATTATAGCATTTTTCAGCGCCCGAACCAAAGTACTTGTTTTCCCTTTGGAGGACTCATAATGAGACGATCCATTTACACCGTTTTCGTGATGATACTGCTTCTTTCAGCACCCTTGATACCGCTTCTGGTCCGTGAGGGAACCGGGGGGAGCCCGATGTTCTCGGGGAACCTGAGGGCGGTCTCGGGATACAACGCGAACCGCACCCAGAGGCCATTTGACATGGAGGTGGACTCCGGGGGCAGGATATACCTCCTGTACGAATCGGATTCGAAGTTCCTCTGGGGAATATTCATCACCCATTCGGACGACGGCGGAGTCACCTGGTCCGAACCTGTGCGCGTGGACGATCTGTTAAGGGATTTCAACGCCAGCAATGACGAGAAGGACCAGCTCAATCCCAGAATGGCAATTGCCGGAAACGACACCGTGTACGTCGTCTGGGAGGATTGGAGGGAGTTCATTGATGATTCCGAACCGATGTCCCGGCCCTCGAAGATAAGCATCTCCTGGGCGGAGGACGGTGAGAATTTTACCAGACCCGTGAAGGTCGACCCTTACAAGGAACAGAAGATATGGCATGCCTACATGCCCGACATAGAGATACTCGACAGCGGAAGGATATTCGTGTGCTGGCAGGATCGGATCACATCCGGCGCATGGAAGAACATATTCGGTGCTTATTCCGATGACTACGGTGTTTCGTGGTCCACGCCGGTTGTCATCAACCACGACGATTTCAACTCGAGGAATCACGATTATCCCAGGGTTGCCGCTCACGGCAACCATGTCTATGTTACCTGGCACGACGGGAGAAGCCAGGTTCTTGGGGTCCAGCCCTTCCTATCCGTGTCAAACGACGGTGGCGAGACATTCTCCCCCGAGATAAACATCAACGACGACATCGAGGAGTTCTCCCGAAGGAACTTCGCTGTCCCGGCGGTGGACGATAACGGGGTTCTGTACATCGTCTGGACCGATTACAGATCACTTGCGGACGAGATATTCTTCACCAAATCCGTGGATAACGGACAGACCCTGGCCGGAAACAAGAAGGTAGCCACGGCACCCGAGGAAACAGCCGACAGGTACCCCTGCATATCGGCGTACGGGGACGGCGTGATCGCCGTGGTCTGGGAAAGGGAGATACCCACCCAGGACAACAGCGAAAAGGATGTGTACTTCAGAATATCAAAGGACGGAGGATCGACCTGGAACAACCTGATGCGGGTGGACGACTCCGATCGAAATTGGCTGGACCTCACCGATCAGGAGAAGCCCATTGTCACGTTCGACGCCGACGGCAGGGTCCTCACCGCCTGGGAGGACGGCAGGATCTACGAGCCCGCCGTTCTCTACCGCGATATATTCTTCGCAAGGTACAGCCAGACCATCACCGGCACCAACCTGCCGCCCGAGATCCTGAGACCTTCTTTCAGGGGATACGGAACAAGGGGGATCGTGGGGAACGGCACGTCCATGTACAATTTCACCTTCACCTACGAGGATTGGGACAACGACCGTCCCGTGGACGGCTATCCGAGGATCCAGATCTTCGGGTCCGCCGACGGTTCGGAACCCTATTTCGAGACGTGGCAGGAGATGTGGAAGACCAACGGATCCTCCGACCGGTATTACATGGAGGGCGTGGATTACAGCTTCGAGACGAACATCGATCTCGAGGGTGATTTCTTCTGGCAGATCCAGGTCGTCGAGGAGAGGGATGATACGGTGATCAGCTCCAAGATCATGCCGGGACCCAGGATTGACAAGACAGAACCCGTGCTGGAAATGATCTCTCCGGTGGAGATGACCTGGATGCCCACGGATCAGGTCATGTGCAGGGTGCGGATCTCCGATTCCGGCGGGGCCCATATCAATCCGGCATCCGTGAAGTTCCAGAAATCCACCAGCGGTGTGGACAGCTTCGAGGCCGGGGTGGCCGCTGACGGTTTCGAGGTCATCGACGGGGATACCATCGAAGCCTGGGCAATGGTTACGTTCCAGACAGGCGTGGACAACTACATCAGATTCGAAGCCAAGGACTACGTGAACAACGGACCTGCTATCTCGGGCCATCTGAACCTGTGGCTCGATCCCGATCCCCCGTACTACACCCAGGTTCTTCCGGATCCCAGGGATTATCAGCTCTATGCCCATGTCAACTGCTCCGTCGTCTGGAGGGATTCCAATCCGGGCAACACCAATATGGTGAACATCGGCCTCGATCCCACAACCATCATGTACAGCTACAGGACAACCACGGACGCATTCTCGGACTGGTACTATCCCGACGGATACGTGAAGATCGCCAACGACTCCTACAGGGCATGGGTGACCCTTCAGTTCAAGGACAAGGGGATATACAATTTCATAAGATGGAGGGCGGGCGACTACCTCATGAACAATTTCACTACACCCGAGCTGAGGGTGAACGTCAGGATCCCGGAGAATTATCCCCCGATGTTCCTCGATGCAAAAGCGTATCCGAACACGGTTGCGTCCGAGACGCCTCACCTGTTCTGGGAAGGCGCCTTCGACGAGGAGGGGGATCCCCTGGAGTACAGTGTTCTACTTATGGACTGGCCCTCACGGCTGTGGCGGTTCTCCGGGGCCAGGAGCACCGGCGACCGGACCTTCTTCGACGTGCCGGAATCCGAGGCCCTTCCCCCCGGTTCCTACATTATCCTGATCAACGTCACGGATAATATCGGCGGATGGGATGTCATGGAGCACAGGTTCAGGATCACGGAAACCGGCACTCCTCCACCCTCCGAGGTGGCGAAGGTCGGCCCGTTCTTCCTTTCCGATCCCAACGGGACCGTTGAATGGACCCATTCCCCCTCGGCCGGAGGGAGAAACATCACCTACTGGATCAGGGTGGGCACATCAAGATTCGCCGGCGATATCACGGAATGGATCGATATCGGACCCGATCCCGTCTTCTCGCTATCCGAGTTATCCCTTTCCATCGGGATCTACTCGTTTCAGGTCATGACCCACAGCGACGGTAACTTCTCGAGGGTCACCGAGGGGATGATCAAGATATCCGACTACGAGATCTCCGTCGTCGTACCGGACTCACACGACGCATACCGCGGAGAGGGTTGGTCCAAGGCCAAGCTGCTCCAGATAAAGATCGCGAACTTCGGCCTCTATGCCGACAACGTCACGGTCATCATCTCCGGCCAGGTCGTTGACGAGGGATGGGCGGAGCTTTCCAAGAACCAGCAAACCACTGCCGAGTTCGAGGTCCCGTCGTCGAAGGATCTGTCCGAGACCGAATACGTGATAGCAAACGTTCTCATCAAACCCGAGAGAAATGCCCAGAAGGGGATCTACAACATCCGGGTGACCTGCATCTCGGAAGAGAACTCCACGTTTTTCGAATCCAACCTGATCACCATAAACGTATCGGATGCGCCTGAGGACAGCAGGTCATCCGGGATCTCGGATGATCTGTACAATCTTCTCACCGACATATTCCCGTTCCTGGACGGGGTTCCCCAGGGGATCGTTATCGCCATATTCTTCCTGATCGTGATCGGTGCTCTCGTCGTGATAGTGGCTGTTGGGATACTGATCACCAAGAAGACGATGAAGAAGAGCACCGCCGATGATCCCTACGCGGATCAGAGAAAGCTCTACAAGGAGCTATACGGGATCGAGCCGTCCATGGAACAGCTTCAGGCCATGAAGGCCGGCGGGGAGAAGGAAGGCGAAGGAGTGATCGGAGGCGTTGACCTCTCGATGATCCCCGATAAACCCGAAACCACCCTGTTCGACGAATCCTTCCTCAGCGGGGAGACACAGGCACAGCCTGAAACTGATGCGGTGCCCGAAGAAGCGGCTGATACATCCGCTGAACAGCAGGAACCCCCCGAGGAATCGTGGGATGGGGATGGGGCCGATGATCATAAAGAAGACGATTTCATGACCCCGGATTGATTACCGCAGATTTTCGGGCAAGGCCATCCGGACCAAAAATTTATTTATCCAACGGTTTCTCATCGGCCGGATGAAAGCAGCTCCCTCTCTGGTGATCGCGGTAACCGCGTTGATGCTGATCCTGCCGGTTTCTGCGGTGGATCATCATATCAACTACGATACTGCAGAGAGGAATATCGACCTCATCAGGTATTATATCGACCACATTTTAGAGGAGTTGAACCTCACCCTGGGCTCCATGCACTCGAGGAACGCATCCGGGGCAGCTGCACACTCCTCCAACTTCACGGACCTGATAGCAAGGGCGGGAAGGACCCTGCTGAACATACCCCCGGAGGTCGACTCCTATGCGGAACTTTCCAGGGATCTCGATGCATTGAACAGGACCGGCATGCAGTTGAAGAACCTCACCGATTCGTACCTGGACATCGAGGGGGCCTTAACGGTTTTCACCACGTACCGGTTCGATTTCGGAAACGGAACATCCTTCATCGAGAACGTGACCAGGGTCAGCGGTTCCTTCGCTGACTTCGATTCCGCATTATCGTCGTTTCCTACCTATTCCACCCTGCTTCTTCGAGAATTGGACCTCATGGCCGCCAAGGGATACGACCTTGAAGGACAGATCTCGATGGTCTCGAATCTCGATGACCTCCTGAGCGATCTTTCCGCCGGGAGGATCGACGAGGGATCCGTTCTGATGGATCTCATGATCCATCCGATGAATCAGTGGGATATCTCACTGGCGGATCTTCTGAATCAAACGGAGCCCAATTCGACACTAGAATCCGATGCGCAGCTCCTCGGGGCGGCAGGATCCCTGGTCATAGCGGTTCTCTCCACAACGCTTTCGACAGCTTCCGCATCACTCGAGGTCATACGCGATTCCGTCCTGGGATTTCATGAAAATCAGACCGGTTTCCTGGACCTAGTGAAAAAACTCGAAGATGATGACATCGAGCTGAACCTGACAGCCGAGACCGAGATGATGGACGCCACATCGACAATGCTGGATGACATGTACGGGCTACTTATGATCATGATGGATCATTATGAGATACTGAAGACCTATGACAACGGATCCGTCAGGATGAAACTGGATGAGCTTTTAAAACTCCTGGACGGATATTCCGGCAGGTGGACGAAACTCAACGTCAGGATGAACGAGTTCCGCACACTGTGCGTCCTTCTCGAGCAGCTCATTCTCTCGAATATCATCGATCATGATCCGGACGGAAGCGGCAGGATCGAGCTTCAGGAGATCCGGGATATCAAGTGGAATGCGACGTCGTACGATCTCGTCGATCGGATAAGGGATGTGAACGATCAGATACGCGGCCAGCTGGATTCGATCTCCGATGTTTTCAGACCGGACCTCCTCTTGATATACCGTCCCCTGGAGAGGATTTCGGATTCCGCAGTCGACCTGACGCTGTCGCACGGATCGTTCATCGAGAACATCCGGGCCATCGATTATGAAACGGATGATCTCGCCCCCTTCGTTTTCAATTACATAGACGCGTTCACGGGACTGCTTGACATGATATCAGTCTACAATTCATTGTACCCCATGATCAATGAGACATCAAACTCATCGTTCTCTGTAAACGGCGAGAACCTCGTTATAATTGGGGGCATGATCGAATCGTACACCGATCTGATGGAGGAGATCGGACTGCTGTTCAACCGTTCGTTCCTCGCCCTGAAACTAAATTCCGAGGTCGTTTCATACGATTCCACCGTTACTATAACATCGATATTATTCCAACCGGATGCCGCCGGAGGAATAGGATTTCGGGACGGGGATAACGTATTGATATCATTTGATTGGGGGCTTGATCTCAATCTCACCACCCGCCGGGGCCTGGCATCCGAGTCGATCGTAATACCCAGGAACGTCACGGTCGGGGTCCATCTCGTCAACGGATCCTCCCCGATATCCGAGAACGAGACCCTCTACCGAAACATCACGATCTCCGTGAGGAGGATATCCACTATCCTCACCCTCTCGACAGAAATTAGGAGGGTCGACATGGGCCAGACCGTGGATCTGGCCCTTGAACTCATCGATGAATTCGGCAGGGACGTCAGCGGCATTGTACTCCTCAACGGCAGGGAGATCCATGTCAACGGATCTGCGGTTCTGGAATTCCTTCCGGATTCGTTCGGCGATTATCCCGTGACCGCCTACTATAACGGCAGCCGGATTTATTCCGATTCCCGATCCTCGATACTCCTCAACGTGAGCCTGGATTCCATCATATCCGTTTTGCTGAACGGGGCGACATTTTACGTCGGAGACGATATCAATGTGTCGATATCCCTGGATTACGGAAAGGGGAACGCCGCTCTTTTCATGGACGGGGATGTGATCCTCGAGTCTTTCATGGAATCACCCGGCTTCAGCAATATTACCCTGAACTCCACTGATATCGGGATCGGATATTACCGGATATCCGCCTACATCGAATCCACCGTCCCGTGGGCAAGGAACGGATGGAGCCGTCCGGTTTACATTCTGATAATGGAACAGCCCGAAGATGCGGTAGAGGACAACGACACCATAACCGATCCGATCGAGGATATCGATCCCCCTCCGAATGATGGAGATGACGGATCCGATGATGGATATGACCTCAAATGGCAGATCGCCGTGGGAGCGCTACTGGTTCTCCTCTTCGCGCTGGTATTGATATCGGCAGCGGTCTGGACGAGGAGAAATACACGGAAGCTTGAGGCGGATATCCCCGTCGCGAAGAAGCGGCGCAGGACCGTCAAGACCGAGGTTCAGGACGAGGAGATCCCAGTCATTGTCAGCTCCGTCAGGAAAACGGACGAGGGATCCTACGAAGCCGTGTTTACCGTCGATCCTTCGAGAGCGGACATCATCAGGCATTATCTGGATCTGGTCGATAACGCGCCCGCGGATCTCGACATCGACAGGACCAAAACCCCCAGAGAGGTCGGATCCGCCATGATCGGGCATGGGGCCGATATGGAGTCGGTCAACGGTGTGACGACGGATTTCGAGAGGGCCGTATATTCCGGCAGTGAACCCTCAAAGGAGGAAGCCTCTGTTTTCGGTCGGAGGATCTCATCCCTCAGGAACTGGTTCCGATCCGGATTCAATACGGGATCCCGGCCTCCCGTATGATGAACGTCCGTATCCCGATCCGATGGAAACGACCCGAAATGATCCCGGCGGACAACGGCTGACCCCCGGGGCATGATCTTTCTTTCGCATACCCTTTCAAAACATATTTATTTTAAAATGACAAAGGATGACGGCGGGAACGGATCATTCCCTCCCTCTCCGGTCGGTGTGGCATCCATTATTTCTCCTGATCCCGATATTTATCGGGATCACAGAGCAGATTGACATCGAGCCAGAGAACCACCGATTATAACGAGGGTGTATTTTCTGAATATATATCTGATCATCTTACAGAAAGAAAATATTTTACGGCAAGAGATCATTGATGTTTCAACAGGGATAAGAAAGAGGAAGGATCTGTATGAACGGTTCCGGGAATGACGGAAGAAGGAAATAATTGATTACTAAAAAATTATGAGGAGGTAATTATCATTGGATGTTGAATATATGTGAGGTTATCATATGACAACTATAGTTTATAATAATCTTCTTTTTTTAATTATTTCTTTCATTTTAATTTGCGGTTGTGTATCGCTTCCCAACAATGATGATGATATTGATATTTATTATCAATATTGGGAAATATATTATGAAATAAAGATTTTTTCAAATGATCGAGTTGAAATGTATCTTCCGATTCCATTAAATAGCCCAACAAATACGGTTGAAGAAACAAATTTTTCTAAAATAATTGATGAATTAGATAATATTAATTGTAATTGTATAATGAGTATATTTCAAACTGAAAAAGGAATTTCATTATACATTAATTTCACTTCCTATATTCATTTATATGGAAAGAAACGAATAGATAATGAAAGTATGTTATATGATGATTATTTTGTCACAGACTTATCATTAAAAAATATGTCCGGGAATCACCTATACTATTTCTTTTCATCAAATGAGAATGTATTAGTTGATACATTCTATTGTTATTTCGACCTATACAATAGTTTTGAATATGTCAGATATAATTCATGGAGCATCGATAACCAAAATTTGCAAAGTGGATGGAATTCTGTGTTATTACATTGATGTAAAATGAAAAAATTATCTCAATTCCTCCCGAAAAAGGTAAAACTCCTTTTAAGATGATTCGTCATTTCTATATACTTCTAAAATACTTAAGTGAGGGACATAACCCAGAATATATCGGAGTTGATAATCTATAGGTAAAATGGGGGTTCCATATTGAAGATCCTATCTATCTTCACCATTTTGGCGATGGTAGTTACAACCCAACCAGAAATAGGTGAATACACCCACGAATATCAATGGGATGTTCAAGATGGAATAGTGTCGAATGAAACAGGGCCGATCATTATCAACCTTCTTCTTGAACCACACTCGATCTACATATTCGAATTCAACTGCTCCGACGGTGATGAGATAGAAGTTCAAATGTGGGACTCTGATAATGATCCGATGTTTTTGGAGCCTCTTACTGGAGAAGCTACTAATTTGGTCATAAACGATACCACAAAAAAAGAAGTTTTAGGTATGTCCTTTGATGATTTGTATTATCCAATCCTTCCAGGTATTTCAGCGATTTTCGATACCTCTTTAAATGAAAATATCACAATTGAAATCTATGGAGATGGTAATTATACTTTAATCATCCACTGGAGAGAACTTGAGGAGTGGGAGAAGGGGACCTCCAGTAGTTCCACATCCATTGAACTTTTACCATCATTTATTATTTTATTATTTGGGATGTTCTTCCTATTCATAGGATTGACAGTTGCAATTGTAATAGTAATAATCATAAGCTTGAGAAAACGAAGGTAAAAGGATTTACCTTGAATGACTCAGTATTATGAAAAATAAGAAGTATAGAAATTAATCCATCATAGTGTGACGAATATTATTTGAAGGGGTGCCATCTACCTCCGCGCAAGGCAATCCCAAATATAATTCGAATCCTTCATTTATGCTCAAGAATGATTCTGTGGTTTTTGGTAGTTATCACTACATCGTCCCCGTCATGGATCCCAACAACGTCAGCGATCTCTTTAGGAAGACGAACGGCCAGACTACCGCCGATCTTGAACACTTTCCTTTTGAATAAAGAGCGGAGTTCCTCGTACTCTTTCTCATCAATCCATTCGTCCTCGCAGTTAGGACAGACCTCTACATTGGCATAAATACCTGGCGAGATCTCTCTTTTCTCGTTATTGAGAGTATTTCCGCATTCGGGACATTTGGTCATATTATACACCTCCTTCAACGGTGAGGATCCATACAGTTTCGTCCTTCACCTTGAATATTATTCTTATGAAGTTCTTTCCGATCTTTCTTTCTATGATGCCGATGTCCCCATCTTTCTGTGGCTTCTCCACATATTTCGCGGTCTTGAACATATGGTGCAGTTCATCGATACTCATATCGAATCTCTCTATCAATCTCAAGGCAGCATGTTTTTTCATTTTGATAGGGTATTTGTGGATATCCCCCATATCACACATACAATATACATACATTGTATATATCTTTTTATCGGCCACACGAATAGGATCTTTGCCTCTTGCCCCCTGGAATTGGAAAACATCTTTTCAAAAAACACAATTTTATTTAAACTCTCAAGGGTGTTTTTCAAATCCATAAGATCCGAGGGATCACTTATCATACCGGGCAGACACCGTCGTCGCACTCGATCTCCTGGTAGGAGTAAAGGGTAACGTCGAAGACGTAGGATATCGATTCTCCCCTGTGAGATCCCGGATCGTCGAGCGCCAGGTGGCAGAACCACTGCTCCTCGGACAATCCATCATCGCAGGAGTATTCCACCGACAGGAATCTTCCGGACCCGCGGGTGCTGTTCATCTCCACACCGCTGTGGGGGCAGTCCCCCGTACCCGTCGAGAGAACGAGATCCCAATCAGCTCCCGTCCAGGATACGTTGACCATGATCCTTGTGATGTTCTCCGGCATGTCGAAGTGGTGCTTCACGTCAAGTTCCACGAAGTTAACCCCTATGTACGGAATGGACATCTCCCCGGTCTGCCCCTCGTCCAGGGGGATCTTCGACGACGAGATCTGCATCTCCACCTCCGAACCTGCCGGATCGAAGGCATCATCCGATCCATCCAGACAACCAAGGGTGATCAAAGTGGTCATGATAACAACCGCGATCGCCAGGTTTGATCCGGTCTTCATGCTGGTCATCAATGATCGGTATGATGCTGGGAGGTATTAATATTTACATGGATGCGGTCTTCGGAATACACCTTCCGGGAAATATGCGGACGGTCCGATTATTCCAATTCTGACTACCTAGACCCGACATGATTTCCCTGTGATCACTCACCGGTCAGGGATCCCTCGTCGCCTCTTCCCTCTATCACGTCAATTATCCTCTTCGATAGGAGGGGGGCGGCGGTCTTCGAGAATTCCTTGTTGGGATGCGAGTTCGTGCTGCTGACCGCATTATCCTCGGTCAGATAGAGGCCGCCCTCCGTTTCAAGCTCATGAAAATCCCATATGAATATGTTGTCGCCCTTCTCATCCCATTCGTTCCTCACCCAGTCAAAGAAATCCGAGGCCCTCTTGGCTTCCTCTTCGTTGGTATGGGCCTGAACGAGAGCCGCACCTGTCCACAGGATGAAGTTACTATCCGGGAACTGATGCATCTTCTCCTTGAGGGCATCATACTGCAGTTTGAAGTTCTCGGAACTCTTGACCGATGATGTTATGTCGGGATCCCCCGTGTCCGGCTCAACATGGCTGACGGGATAGCAGTGCTTGAACACGACGACATCATAAAGATCGGTGATCATCTCCAGTGTGGGTTCCTTCAGGTAGGGTTCCGATCCCTGATGGTTCACCCAGATATTCCAGTAGTCGTAGGGATAGTTGTTCCAGCCGTATTCGGATCTCTTGGGGAAGTTCTGCTCGATTATCGAATATGACTTCCCGTTGTCGCCGTTGTATCTTTCGATACCGTCCTTCACTCCTCCTTCCCAGATGTTCCTCCCGGTACTGTGATGCAGGAACAGGATGTTGACATCCGAATCCGCAGGCGGCTCCTTGAGGACGGGCTCATCCTCCTTCTGGCGGTTCTGATATAGCTTATATCCGACCACGATCGCCGCCAACAGCAGGATAACGGCAACAGCGATGCCTCCGATCAACTTCACCTGATATTCCATGGATACACCTTTTACACAAACCCTGGAGAGATATTATGTGATGTATGTATATAAATCAATGATCCCAAAAACTTAATTACGGATCACAGAACGGATGAATTACCCGGCATGCCGCCCGCAAGATCAAACCCTGTCGTAGTAATCGAGATACCATCCGATGAACCTCTTTATTCCCTCCTCGATCGATATCTTCGGATCGTAGCCCAGGAGATCCCTCGAATGATCGATATCGGCAAATGTCCTGGGAACGTCCCCCGGCTGCATCGGCAGGTAATTCTTCTCAGCGGTCCTTCCCAGCTCCTTCTCGATCCTTTCGATGAAATACTCGAGCTGGACGGGATTGTTGTTGCCGAGATTGAATATCTCGTACCTGAACGGTTTCTCGAGTGAGGAGATGATCCCGTCGACAATATCGTCCACGTATGTGAAATCCCTCTGCATCTTTCCGTAGTTGTAGACATCTATGGTCCTGCCGTCCATTATCGCGTCCGTGAACTTGAAAAGCGCCATGTCAGGCCTTCCATATGGTCCGTAAACGGTGAAAAAGCGAAGACCGGTGGTATTCAGTCCGTAGAGGTGGGAATAGACATGGGCCATCAGTTCGTTCGATTTCTTGGTTGCCGCATACAGCGATATCGGGCTGTCCACACGATCCTCCGCGGAGAACGGGATCTTGTCATTTCCCCCGTACACCGACGAGGAAGAGGCGTAGACCAGATGATCTATGCCCCTGTGCCTGCATATCTCCAGGATGTTCAGGAATCCGACTATGTTCGAATCCAGATAGCTGAAAGGGTGTTCTATCGAATATCTCACTCCGGCCTGGGCAGCGAGGTTGCATATCCTGTCCACATTGTTATCGTCGATTATTCGATCCAGGGCTTCCTTATCCGAGACGTCCTCCCTGTGGAATACGAATTCGTCGAACCTCTCAAGGTCCGCAAGGCGGGATTCCTTCAAGGACGGATCATAGTAACGGTTGACGTTGTCCACCCCTATAACCCTGGTTCCCATTTCCAGAAGCTTCTTTGACAGATGATATCCTATGAAACCCGCTGACCCCGTGACCATAACCTCGTCCATTTTCCTTCACCCTCCGGAGGAGATCTCGTAACACCGCTGCGCTGCCTCGACGGCCTTCATTCCGGCGTCACCGCCAATTGATGGAGAAAGATCGTATTTAATAACATTGATAAAATCCTCAAGAAGAGGTATTAAAGCCCGTTTCTCGCCTTCAACGCGCTCAATCCCCCCTTGATCGCCGCTCCCGATGATCATATGGTTCATGGCATCACCGAATATCTCACAGGAATCCGATCTGATCCTGATCACCCTCCCCCTGGACCTGAAAAATCTGGAGACGCAGAACGAGCCGTCCACCGATCCGCCGATGAGAAGCTTCCCGTAGGCAAGATCCTCGAGATGGGGATTCTCAATGTTGAATACGGAACATGACAGCGGTTCTATCTCGGATCCTGTTATGAACCTCAGGGAATCGAATATGTGCACCCCCGTATTGAGGAGAACGCCGCCGCGCGCCATTGATCTGTCAAAAAGCCATTTTCTGTCAGGCGGTTCCAGATGCTGCTCCATCTGGATCTCCCTTACATCACCGAGTCCCGAATAGATCTGCCTGAGCCTATCCACGGTCTTGTTGTACCTTAGAGTATGGGATACCATGAGCTTCTTTCCGGATTCCTCCGCCCGATCCATCATCTCCATGCATTCCGATGTCGATCCGGCCATGGGTTTCTCCACAAGGACGTGCTTGCCGCGCTCCAGAGCGTCCAGGACGTATCCGTGATGCGTACCGGTGGGGGTGACCACGACCACCGAATCGATGTCGCCTTCGAGCATCTCGATGTGATCGCTGAAGAAATTCACGGCGGCTCCATCCCCCTCGATCCACCCGCTGAAGTCCCTGTTCATCCTCCCGGAGACCGATACGAGTTCCCCGGAGGACACGTCGTTCACAAGATGTTTCGCATATCTCAGACCGTGCCTGCCGATGCCGATTATTCCGAACCTCAAACGTCTTTCGATCAAAATATCAACATTTTGTTATATATTGATTATATGATATAATTTTTCTCAAATATGGGATTTTTACCATGTTTTTTCCGTGGTGCAATGACGAAATCTTGAGTGAAATTATATATTTTATTAGATATTTGGTCACCTGTATGAACAACGGGGTGAAGACTGGTTCCTACGATCTTCAAGCGGTGGTCGTTCTCTCAACCGTTTTCTTTCTCGTTATATTGTTCCTACCTAATCTCATCCTGCTTAGGATCATATTCGGACTTCCCTTCCTGCTGTTCTACCCGGGATACGCCTTCGTCTCCCTTCTCTATCCGACCAGTCCCCAAAAGCCGGATGAAACGGAACAGAAAGACGAGAAAAAAGAGGATATACCAAAGAAGGGGCCGGATGCCGGGAAATCTAGAAGGATGGATTTCAGCCCGAGAAAACGGACCGTCGGAAAGAGAGAAGAGAAGGAAAAAACCCGTGACAGGGCCGAGGAGAAAAGAAAGCCGACAACGATAACCCTTCCCAAGAGGATAGCGCTGGCCTTCGCCTTATCGCTTGCCATATCCCCCCTTCTCGGTGTCATCCTCAACGACCTGTACAAGTACAATGACACGATATTCCGCCTCGATACCATCCAGGAGACCGTCATCCTGTACATCTTCATAGTAGGCATAAGCATACTTGCGGTCATCAGGCGCGAACGTTTCCCCAAGGCCGAGCGATTTCAGGTCGACATCAAAATGAAGAACCCTCTCGGGGACACCAGGCAGGATCAGGTGATCACACTGGTCCTCGTTCTACTGATAGCGGCCTCGTCCGTAACCGGTCTCTACTTGTATTCGAATTACCATGAAAACGACAGGTTCACGGAATTCTACATATTCGATCGGAATAACGAGATCGGGGTATATCCCAGGATATTCTACATAGACACCCAGCAGACCATCTTCGTCGGCATAAGGAACAACGAGTTCCGGACGATGAACTACTCCCTTCAGGTGGGTCTTCTGGGAAGCATTCCGCTTTCTCTGAACAACATAACCTCGAATATCAACCTGACCGAAGATACCCAGTACATAAAGGAGCTCAGACTGGGGCACGACGACGAGTTCACGTCAATCCTCAACTTCACAATACCAATTCCGGGTTCACACGAGGTTCTGATGTTTCTCGTGGTTGACGGGATGATCTACCGATCCCTGAACCTTCATGTGCAGGTGTTCGATAGGAGGGATCTGAAATATGCCAGAAACGGCACCGTCATGGCATATCTTACAGGTCCGGACGGATTGGTGTCGACAATTGAGGACCTTGTCAGCAGCCAGGAGAACTATTCATTTATGATGAATATAAGGAACTTTCGGGATCATTCCATCGCCACCAACACAACGGTAAGGATAACGGACTATCCCCCGTTCTGGACGGATCACTACAGAAATGGGAACACCTCCTATGTGAACTACAACAACGGAATATATATACAACGGAGGATAGACACGGATTCCCGTATCCAGAATTCCTTCAACTTCAGACTCCCCAGGGGGGTGTGGAAACTGATCATCAACGTCCAGGGTTCCGGTTGGATGGTATACTTCAACAGGACCGTTGAGATATATTGAGATCCCGTATGATGAAAAAATCGAACGCGGAGGGAACACTCTGCAACTTTGAATCCCCACCCACCCCGAAGTTCAGGTGTTTGATCCCACCCGCCGCTATCAAAGGAACCGATCAACTGGATGCTGTAAAATTCCCATAATATGAAAAGGCATCTCCCCCTTTCAGGATCCGCCCCTTAACTTCTTAATTATCGTCAGGGGTATCCTCTGATGTGCGCCCTGCAGGAATTCAGATCTTCCGCCCTGGCATTTTCTCTCCTCGGCGCCCACCGACATCTTGTAATACCTCAAGCCCTCCTTGCCTTCCCTGGGAAGACCCCCGATGCTGAGGGACTGGACCCCCTCGCCGCTGAGAGTTTCAAGGACCTTCATCGCCAGGAAATCGCCGGCATGGGTCTCATAGCCGATGCTGTTCGTACCGGTATATATCCCAAAGGCCCTCGATCCGTTGGAGATGTTGAATTTTATCGATACGATCTCACTGTCCAGTTCGGCATAGAAGAACCTGCCCAGTTTCCGTTTCAGGAGTTTTGACATCACCTTCTCATCGATATTCGGTATGTACTCGTGGGAATAATCGTCGAAACCCCGATCCTTCCTTTCGATCCTCGTCTGATCGATGAGCGAGAAAAGGACCGGTATCAGGTCCTCCGATCGGCTTTGACGAAATCTCGCTCCCTTCCTCTCGGCCTGATTGGCATATCTTCTTACGGTCTTCTTCACCCTTTTTCTTATCCGGGGATAATCATCTCCGACCGGGATGATGTATTCGTCCCGAACCGATGATTTGAAATCCGAATGATCAAATGGGAACGTGTAGGGATAATCCCATGATCTGACGGTTACCTTGCCGTAGCCCTCTTTCCGGGAATGAGCGATAAGATCGGACATCAGGTCGGGGAGAAGCCCGGTATCGCGTGCAGCTATGCCAGAGTAGAAGAACAGGGACCTGTACATACCGATCCTGTCCAGAATGTTCGATGACGGGGCCACCTCCAGCCCTCCGATCATTCCGACCACATCCCCGCCCCTCTTGAATACCAGATAGACCGGTCTCTTCCTTTCATCCGACACGGACTCCAGCCAGCCTGAATTCAGCAGAGGTGTGCCGGAGAAATCCGCTACGAGCCGATCCCATCTGTCCCTGTCATCCACTGAGCTAACGGTATGACCTGCCATCACGGTAAGATTGAAACTAATATCTTAAGATATTTTCGATGAATTTTTCAGTATGAGGCAAACACGGATCAGAATGTATCATCATTCGATATCTCCTCGAGCAGATCGAGAAGCTCCTTCACCTCGATATCGTTATTCTCGTCGTAGGGGGCGGAGTCCACCACCTGGTATCGATTCGAATACACGTCCCCGAATTCCTCCTCTTCGAACATATCCATCTCACCCATTGCAGGTTCCTGAGATAGATCGTAGACGGGGGCTTCCTGGACGGGGATATAAGCCGAGGGCATGGTCCCGCTGTCGGCGTACACCGGATCATCATAAAGAACCGGTTCGGCGACCTCCTGGACATCGTAGGGTTCGGGTGAGCCCGTTATCTCATATACCCGAGGTACCTCGTTCTCACGTCGGTTCCCGTTGCGGTTCATCACAATGTATCCTGACAGGATGATGATCACCAGCATCATTACCGCCATTATCACAATGACGATGGACTGGGAATTTATACCTGCCATGACGCCGAGCGAATCGTTGCTGGAACTGCCGCTCTTCTGAACCGGATATACGGTCACATTGGCAACTTCCAGATACGATCTGCCTTCGTACTTTATATTGACCATTACCTTTGTTTTGCCGACGGACTCCGCTGTGAAGAGACCCGTCTCATCGACGCTTCCTATCGGATCCGTGGTCTCCCACAGGAATTCCATCTGGTTGTCCGGTATCAGGGCTCCGTGTTGATCGTAGCAGTGCACCTGGAACCTTATGGTATCCCCCTCTATCGCCACGACATCGTGGATATTGAGATGTATATCCATGAGATCCTGTTTGTAATCCACATTGCTGACCTTGACGGAGACCCTCTGGGCGATGAATATATTCTCTCTCTCCATGGGGACGATCCGTATCTCCATCGTATGATCCCCGTTCTCAAGTTCCCTGGTATCGATCACGTGTTCGAACAGATACGGTTCTTCCGGGCTCACGGTGATATCGTCGTTGACCAGAGCGAAAAGGTCCCCGTCAATGTAGAGCCCGATCCTCGTGATGCTCCCCGATCCCTCGAGGAACGAGCGGAATAGAAGATTGCTGCCGACAATGCTCCCCTCGAATGGAGATTTGATCCTGATATAAATATCGAAGTTCTCAAGTCCCGAGGACGATCCGTCTCCGTTGATTATGATGTCCTCGAAGAACTCCTTGTCAACCGCCGTGATGTCGGATACCGCCTCGTTGTTGGATGTATCCCTCGCAATGAACCTGTAGTTCATCTGGGACAGATCGGAATCGGTGATCTCTATGAATCCGGTATAGTTCACGCCGTCGTACTCCATATGAATGAAGTAATGGGGGCCGTCGTCGATCCAGTATTCGGTCAGTACTTCCTCGACTCCCACGTTGTCGGTAACATTTGCCTGGAAATGCAGATACCCCCTGGTCTTGGTCGGTTTCTTGCCCTCATTCCTGTTTATGACCGGAGGATCGTTGTCCACTATCTTCACGACCTTCACCGGAGTATTGTTCCAGTTGTCGGATTCGTCGACGGCATGGAACATGTAATGAAGGTCCTTGTTGTCCTTATCGGGCAGGATGATCGAGGTCTCCGCACCGCTCATTGTCGCGTTCGTGCTTCCTCCCCGGCCGTACCAGTATTCAACGGTTATCTTATCGACGCCGATGTTGTCCACGACATTTATCCTGAATGTGAAGGAATCACCGGTAGTGGCAACCGTTGAAGACAGATCCTCGAGGAAGGTCGGTTTCAGATCGTCGAACAGATACACCGTGGAATCATCCGTTGTAAGGATATTGTCGGACGTATCTGCTATCCTGATGTTGTACTTCAGGTTGTAGGTCGTATCCATCGGGATGTTCACCAGTATCTTGTAAACATCCCCGTACGAGCTCATCTTCTCGATGGTGTGATCCGGACCGAACCAGTAATCGATCACCGCCTCCTTCAATCCGATATTGTCGGACAGCTTCAGGGCTATGAGGTAATCCCCGCCCAGAACAACTGTCTGATCGGACTGGTCCTCGACCACGACTGGCGGGTCGTTATCGACTATATCCAATTTATTGACCGCAGATATGTTCTCGTTATCGGACATGTCGGTTATGGCTATTTTGTAATACAGGGGCGCAAGAGACGACTGCGGAATGGATATGGTGATGTTATAATCAGGACCCGAAAGCAGTTTGCTTTTGTGAAGGCCGGTTCCGAACCAGTACTCGAAAATCACGGAAGAGACATCCACATTGTCGGTAACACTAAGGGAGATCCTGATATCCTCACCGGTCGTGGGTTCTCCCGAGATCTTGAAATCTGATATCTCGGGCAGAAGATTGTCGACGATCTTCACGATCTTCACCGGGGAACAGTTCCAAAGAGAGTTCACGTCGGTTACGTTGACGCAGTATCCGATCTTCCCTGCCTTATCCTTTCCGATGGCCAGCTTGAATGTATAGTCCAGGGATTTATCGAGTTTGACTTCAACGGTCTGATTGTCGTCGTACCAGTAGGTGAGGACCACCCCATCGATCCCTATGTTGTCGCTGAAGGAGAATCCGAACACGAGATCGTTTCCCACGTTTACCGTGGACGGAGTGGAATCCTTCGTGATCAGGGGATGATCGTTATCTATAACCTTCTTCGTCATGATCCCGGTGTTTATCCACTTTGAATCGGTATTCCTGGCCGAGAACTTGTAGTGAATATCCTTCGTTTCGGCGGAACCGATCGATATCCCGAATTCGTATAGGCCAATGAGGGAATTTCCGGACGTCCGCGTCATCGTCTTATTCGTATGGGTGGCGCTGGATCCGAACCAGTATTCGACATACACGGTGCTGATGCCTTTGTTGTCGAGCGCTTCGATGGAAAAGGTATACGATTCGCCCGTTGTGGGTGTCGGCGTGCTTTTATCCGATGATAAAAGGGAGCCGGATCCTAACTTTACCTCGATCGTCCGGATCTTCGATGCCGTATCTATCGTGAATTCTAGATACCCGCTGTTGTCAGCTTTCCTTACCAGGGATCCCGAGCCGCCCGTGTTTATCACGTAATTCCCGGTTGCAAGCAGTCCGCCGACCTTGTAGGAGATATTGGTCTGGGGATCGTCGGAAGTTTCAATCCATTTCCTGTACGTGTCGCCTGAAAGGTTCCATTTTACGATCTCCACATCCATGAATGCCGATCTTACCGATCTGTCCGAGTCCTTCTTCCAACCCGCAGGAGGTTTGAAGGAGAGATCGGCCTTGGTGGAACCCTTGGTATCCGTGGTATAGAAGTAACGGCCGTCGTCGAACACCCTGATATTTCCGGATATGTCGATGTCATCCTCGCCGATGGTGTGCTGGGGTTCGAATTCCATCGCACCGATATCGTTGCTTCCATATATCGGAACGGACAGGAAATCATCGGTAACGTTGGTCTTGACACCTCTGTCAATACACGGAGAATCCGATTTTAACTTGAAATCCGATATCTTCGTGCTGTTGTAATTGACCAGCAGCGGATCCGCTTCCATGCCGTTAATATCGTGACCGTAATTGGTCTGCCACTCTGTGAAATTGTATCCGGCATAGGAGAAGCTGTCCGTCAGATGGTAGTAGCAGTTGCCGTCGATGTTCACATCGCTGGATGATGCCGCTTTGTTCCTGAAGTAATAGAAGGGCCTGTGGGAAATCATGATGTTGTTCTTTATCGTGATGGAGCCGAGGTTTCCATCGTTGTTCATGTCGTCGACCCAGATCAACCTCTCGCTCCATTTCCCGCCGCCCGTGTCCACGAGGATGTTATCGTAGATCTCTATGTTGTCGGCCGGTCCGTTCTCGTCCGAGATAAGAAGCAGCTTGCTCTTGGCTTCATCATGGCCGTTTATTATGATGTTGTTGTACATCTTGAGAGCTTTGGTCCCGACTATGGCGAACTCGTAACCACCACCTGCGCCGTAGAACAGGCAGTTCCTTACAACGCAGTCTATATCGGGGCTGAGTACAAACGATCCCCTGGAATTGTTGTACCCGATGCAGTTCTCGACAGTGACATTCAGTCCTGTCTGAACATCTATCGCTTCCTCCGGATTGTTGTAACCGATGCAGTTCCTGATGGTGTGGTTTGCTCCTGCAGTGGCGCCGCCCCCGGTCTTGTGAATCGAGATCCCGTCGTTACCGCACGCATAGGTGGTGCAGTTCTCGATGAGCGTATCCTTGAGCTTGTTGCTTGTCGATCCCATGAGGGCGATCCCGGTGTTGGTGATATTGTAGGTGGTGCAGTTCTTCACCGTGAAGTGCGATCCGCCCCCGTAATGGATGATACCGCAGTTGCCCGATTCGTGGACCACCAGGTTCTCCAAAAGACAGTAATTGTTGGATGCCATGACCGCCTGATTACCGGAATTGATCACCTCGAGATCCCTGATTATGTAATAATCGCCCCTCACGTATATGCAGTAATCCGGAATATCCTGCCCGTCAATTATCGGTTTTGCCCCGGTCCCGTATGTTTCTATGGTGATCCATGCGTTTGCAGAACCGTCATCGTACAGCTTGAGGAAACCGGCGGCGGTAGAAATCTTGAAAACCTCTCCCCTCTTGAACTTCACGGTATCCCCGGGCTGAAGGGTCTTAGATGCAACCCTAGCAACGGTCTTCCAGGCAGCTGTCGCCGACGTGCCCGAATTTGAATCGTTGCCCTTGGTCGCGTCAACGTAATAGGTGCTGCCGACAAATTTGAATGAGTAGCTCTCCTCGTCGGATACACTCGATCCATCTGCGGTATCATTGACTTCCAGGATCGATCCGAGTCCCAGAAAATGGAGAGATGACAGCATCAAAGATGCCATGATAATTGCTGAAATACCAACTGCTAGGAAGGAAGAGTTTCGCCCCATTTGTATACCTGCTGTTCGATTGTTGATATCCATATTAATATGGACCGGGGGATATCCCCGGGAAACCACTGCCTGGCGGATTTTTGATCGAATTTCCGGCCCCACATGACCCGCTTTGATTCCCTGTCAGGAATTCTTTTCCATGAGTATCTCTTGATTCAATCAACAAAATCACACTTGACGCATCGAGCCCGAGGCATGTGCCTTGAAGTGATTCCGAACCATCCGGACCTGAGTGCATCGACGTTCGAAATTTGATTAACACTCTTAAGGTTTATTGACATGGTTTGATACTTGATACGAGTGGATCAAAGCTTATATATCCATTGACAGGCCAGAGGTAAAAAACGCTCTATTTTTGATAAACGTAGAATTAAAAATATATTCACTAAAAATCAAATTAATTTTATATTTTTTGATATTATGGTAAAATAGCATTGTTTTGACGGTTATTTCGATTTATTTCAGCAGTTGCTGAAAAAATACCCTGATAAATATATTATTTTTCGGCTTAATATCGGATTATAAATTTATAGACCACATATAATACTTTCACCGTTATTGTATGTACATATTACCGTACATATTTACAGTTGTATATGTACAATTACATCTTTCTTCATATCCGGTCTGACCGGGTTACTTATTTTGATAATTCCGCGTTTGCGGATAATTCGATTTGATCTACAGGGACCAGTATCTTATCCCTCTTCTCAGGAAATCCTCGGACTCGTAGATGTATTTCACATCGATGAGCACTCCGTTGTTGTTCCTGAACAGCCTGGCGATATCCTCCGGGTCCAGATCGCAATAGTCACTGTGGGGAACTGCCAACACCACTGCATCCGCCTTTGGTAGATCCTTGAATTCCGTCAGCCCGAAACCGTATTCCCTGAGGGCGTCGTCCTCCTTGGCGAGCGGGTCCGATATCGAGACGTCCGCACCGTATTCCAGAAGCTCTGCAACAATATCCTTCACGCGGGAGTTTCGGACGTCCGGGACGTTCTCCTTGAAGGTGATCCCCAGAACGTTTATCCTTGCCCCGTTCACGTTCTTTCCCGCCTTTATTAGTTCCTTTACAGTCTGTTCGGCCACCCACTTTCCCATGCCGTCGTTTATCCTTCTCCCCGCCAGGATGACCTGGGGATGATATCCCAGTTCCTGGGCCTTGTAGGTCAGGTAATACGGATCCACGCCGATGCAGTGGCCGCCGACCAGTCCCGGCGAGAACTTCAGGAAGTTCCATTTCGTTCCCGCGGCGGCAAGGACCGCCTTGGTATCGATGTTCATCCTGTCGAATATCAGCGAAAGCTCGTTCATGAATGCAATGTTTATGTCCCTCTGGGCATTCTCAATGACCTTCGCCGCTTCTGCAACCTTTATGGATTCCGCCCGGTAGATATCCTTGATTATGCTACCGTAGACCTTCGAGATCTCTTCCAGGGATCCCTCATCCTGACCTGCGACTATCTTGGTGATCTTGTCGACAGTGTGAACCTTGTCACCGGGATTTATCCTCTCAGGGGAATACCCCAGTTTGAAATCCACCCCGCTGGTCATCCCGCTCTCCCTCTCCAATATCGGACCGCATATGTCCTCGGTAACGCCGGGATAGACCGTGCTCTCGTATACCACGATCGCCCCCCTGCCCATATTTCTTCCAACGAGCTCCGAAGCGGATATAACGGGTCCCAGGTCCGGGAGTTTGTTCCTGTTTATGGGCGTCGGAACCGCCACAATGAAGAAACGACCGTCTTTCAGATCGGATTCGTCGCTCGTGAAGGTTATCTTCGTCCCCTTCAGGGAATCGGAACCTATCTCGTTCGTAACATCGATCCCGTTCCGATACGCCTCGATCTTGCTCCTGTCGATATCAAATCCCAGGACGTCATATTTTCGGGAAAGCGAGTGTGCGAGCGGAAGTCCGACGTATCCCATCCCGATCACGATGATCCGTTCCATCTATCATCCCAACCTGTTGTCACTAAATGTTCATAATTTCCTTCCGAGGGTTATCTTCGTGGTGTTGATGTATTCATCGAAGGGATTGATCCCGTTCCTGATGTTCTGAATGAAATCAACTATCTCCTCCCGATGCCCCTTCTCCGTCCTGAGATGGTCCTTGAACCTTCTCACCTTTCCTTTTCTGATCACCTCGAGCTCACGAAAATCGGTCATCCTCACCGTCGTGCCGTCGCAGTACAGCTCCGCATACTCCTTGGAAGAATCTGAATCCCCTATGGTGTTGTATACTATGCTCGCGACGGACCCGTCATGGTACTTCATGTTCAGTACCAGGTTCTCCGTTGATTCCTTGTCGTGGAGGGCCGGGTGATCCACGTTGAAATAATGGTAGTCGGTTATCTCGGACCCCACCACGAACCTGCAGTAATCTATGAAATGACACAGTTCGGTTATGAACCGGGACCCGCCCTCCCGATCCTCGTAAACCCAGTGGTTCTTCGGCAGGGCTCCGGCGTTGACCCTGTAATGGACCATCATCGGGCCCTTTCTTTCCCCCATGAAGGATAATATCTTTTTCGTGATCGGTGCGAACCTCCTGTTGAAACCCACCTGAACGATCCTGTCGGGATGTTTCTCATGGTTCCTGATGAGTTTATTCAGCTCCTTATTGGTAATTGCCAGAGGTTTCTCGACGAAAACGTGCTTTCCCGCCTCCAGCGCTTTGTTTGCGATCTCGGCGTGCAGGGAGTTCCTTGTTGTCACTATCACAGCGTCGATATCATCATCGTTCAGAAGGTCCGTGTATTCGGTTGTCCCGTATTCGAAGCCGTAAGTGGCTGATGCGGATTTCGAGCTTATTCCCGTTGCCGCGCACATCCCGACCAGCCTGATGTTGTCAATTTTTTTCAAGGTCGGCAGCAGGGTCGTAGTCGCAAACGAGCCCGCTCCCACCCATCCGATATTGATCTGTCCTTCCTTTTTCGGGACATCCGGTTTCTTCTTCGTTGATACCTTGGTCTCCTGAACCTTGTCTTCTCCGTATTTGATTACGACCCCGAGATAGGGTTCCTTGATCTCCCCCTTTATGAGATCGTATGCCTGGACCGCTTTCTCGATCTCGAACTCGTGCGTGACGAGATCATCAAGACGAATATCTCCCCGGGACAGCAGTTCCAGAAACGCTTCCATGTTCCTGTTCTCGGTCCATCTGACATATCCGAAGGGATAATCCCTTCCCATCTCCTCGTATTCGGGATCATACCTTCCGGGACCGTAGGAGCAGGATACTATGAACTGGAGCTCCTTCTGATAGTATATGTCCCTGGGGATCTCCATTCCAACAACCCCCACCAACACCACCTTCCCCTTCTGTCTGGTGATCCTGCCCGCCAGGTTCAGGGGGTCCTTGGATTTCGTCGCCGCCGTGATTATGACCGCGTCGAAACCGTTCCCTCTCGTGAACGCGTTGGCCTGGGAATCTATGTTCTCCGCATCTGCCAGGGCCCCGTCCTCGATCGCCTTCCCCTTGGCAAGGTCCAGTTTTTTCTTGTCGATGTCTATCCCGAAGACGCGGCATCCCGATGCCTTCAGTATCTGGGCGGTGATCTGTCCTATCAGGCCCATGCCTATCACGGCAACCCTCTCCCCCAGCCGCAGATCGCCATTCCTCACTCCCTGCATGGCAATGGCGCCTATTGTGGTGAACGAGGCATCCCTGAAGGAGACGTTGTCCGGTATCTTGACGCACAGGTTCTTCGGGGTGAAAACGAAATCGGCATGGCTGGCATACCCGGCTCCGCCGCACGCCACCCTGTCCCCTACCTTGAACGGGACGCCGTCGGAAACCTTGGAGACCACGCCGGCACAGCTGTATCCCAGAGGTTCCGGTTTGTTCAATCTCCCCATTGCTGCCTGGTATGCGGTCAAAGGACCCTGCTTTTTCGCGAGGTTCACCATCTTGTTGAACAGGTCCGGCTTCATCTTGGCCTTTCCGAGATAAGAGGCCTTGGCCAGATTTATCGTGGAAAGCTCGGTTCCGCCGCTGATCACGGAATATCGGCTGCTGACCACAACTCCCCCGGGTTTCAACGCCGGGACGGGAACATCCTCCACCTTTATCTCGCCCGATTTGAGATACAACAATACCTGTTTCACACGAATAACCCCTTTGAGCCGATTTTCAAATAATCCTACTTCGTAGATATTTGTTGCTGTTATTTTCCATTACAGTGGAAATTGTACGTGTTGAATGTGATCAAACATACCTAATTTCCGATCATCCTCTTCTTCAGGACGCTTTTCTTTATGCGCTGGATGTGCCCCCTGCCCATCCCCTTGACCTCGCATCCCAGCTCGAAGTACCTCTTTATCTGATCATCGTCGAGGATCGTGAAGCAGTCGATGACGGCGAAGGGTTTTCCCACGGCCTCGAACACCCTGTCGGGATTCAGGTCGAGATAGTGCTCGTGCCGGACTGCGAGGACCACGGCGTCGACGTTTCTCATCGACTCCCACATGTCCTTCTCTATCCTCAGGTCCGAAAGCTTGTCCTGCCTCTCGAAGAACCTGGACCAGCTGTAATCCGGATGGGGATAGGAATCCTGTTTCTCAAGCTCCCACCAGTGCTCCACGTAGGGATCGTGAACCTTGATATCGGCTCCCATCTCCGTCAATTTCCTGACAACGATCTCAGATCCGCTGTATCGGGTATCTCCGACATCTTCTCGATACGACGCTCCCAGAACCAGGATCTCGGCGGCAGCGATCGGCTGCCCCATGTTCCTGAGCGCATCCCTGACCAGCTGTGCCACATGGAGGGACCTGGTATCGTTTATGTCGATGGCCATGGGGGTGATCTTGAAAATATCATCCTCCCACCCGTAGATGTGCTTGTAGGCCCAGACCCCCAGTCCGCCGTCTTTGGGAAGGCAGTAGCCCCCGATCCCGGGTCCGGGAAACATCAGGTTCGAATGGGTCGGCCTCACCTTGACCGCCTCGATGACCTTCTTGATGTCCACCCCGTTGCGTTCTGCGAACAGGGACCATTCGTCCATGAACGCCAGAATGGTGGCCCTGAAGCTATTCTCCACTATCTTGGCGGTCTCCGATTCTATGGGACGGTCCAGGACCGTGAGCGGGAACTGATCGGTATGGATGACCTCGTGAAGGAACCTCTCAACCCTTTTCCTGGACTCCTCGTTCACTCCGGAGCAAACCCTCCAGAAGTCCCTGATTGATGCGACGTAATCCTTGCCGGGCATCACCCTCTCGTAGCTGTGAGCGAGGAGCGGATCCGTTTCGATACCCCTCTTCTCGAACTTCTTCTTCATGATCGGATAGGCAACCTGTTCGGTGGTTCCGGGAGCTACCGTGGTTTCTATTAATACGAGGGCAGTCGGGGGGATTCTCTCCGCTATGATCCCTATGGACTGTTCCAGGGCAATGACATCCGCGGTCCCGTCCCTGACGTCTCCAAGAGAGTTCTTGAGGTAGTCGCACTGCACATCGACTACCACGACATCGGCCAGTGAGAGGACGTCGTAGGTGTACGTCGCGATCAGGTTCTTCCTCTCGTTGACGCATCGGCGGATCAGAACGTCCACCTCGGGATCGTCCGACTTCACGGGGGAGATCCCCCTGTTAATGATCGGTATCTTCCAGTAGGATCTCACGCTGGGCCTCTGCATGCCGATGACGAACTTTCCGGCATTTCCCTCCTTGTCCGTGGAGTCCGCGACAACCGCCGCCATGACCACTCCCACGAAACCGACTCCCACGACCACGACGATCTCCCTGCCCATGGCCCGGTGTTTTTCAGCCAGTTCCTTCATCCTCCGGAATTCGGCATCGTATTCTTCCTCGGTGGGGAGAGGGAACTTCTCCCCGTCGGGACTTATCGAAAAATCTCCTGAAGTCACAAATATTCCCCCGGAATGCACTTTTTACGGGATGAATTATTATAAAATCTTCGTTCAAATTCGCCTTTTGGTGAATTTTAAGTTCGATCATCAGAACAGATCGTCAACCAGGCTGTCGCCCTCTGCACGCGGTGGTGCTTCCGGTTCAGGAGCGGGGGACGGAGCAGGTTGTTCTATGGTGATCTGGGACAGGGAGTCAACATCGACAACCTGTTTTGTCTGATCTACAGTAACGATCGATTCTCCGAATACGGGTTCCACGGACGGGTCCGCAACCGGTTGCGATTCGGCCGGGGTGCCGCCGATGAACTCGTTTTCAGTCACTTCATCGGGTGAGACTCCCTCAATCGGTCCGGATGTTACCTCCGGAGGAGGCGTCCATGCGGTCGTGTAGATCTTCCCCTGTTCGACCACGGGCTCCGGCTCCTCCTCGGTTTCCTCCTCCTTCTTTCCCTTCTTCGCCGCGATCACCAGTATGACGACGATCACGAGGATCAGAAGGATCAGGAGGATCGGGATAGCGATCAGAAGGATCAATATCATTGGTGATCCCGAGTCATCGTCCTCCTCAGGCTCGGGTTCCATGACCTGGATCTGGAATGTTATGTTAATGCTCTCCAGATCATCGTGAACCCCGACGGTTACCATGTGCGTTCCCACCTGGTCCAAGGTCGGGATCCAAGTTACGGTTGATGTTTCAGCATTGATGGTTAGATTACCGGGTCCTCTCAGGAGATCATAACCGAAACCCGCGGAGTTTTCGGGATCCGATCCGTTCAGATCGATTGTCACCTGTTCACCGGCCGTGACCTTCACGTTTGATATGGGATCCAGGGTGGGAGGGGAGTTCACGTAGAAGCTTCGTATTCCACTGCTGCAGATGCCGGTGGAGATCCCGTCGCTGACCATCACGGTCCAGTAGTAGGTCACTCCATGTATTGGATCATTCAGGATGAACTCGGTTTCGTTGCCGGGACCATATAATATCGCATCTCCCTCAAGATCGATTATGTTGGTTTCGTTCGTCCCGGCATACAGTGTGAAATCGTAGGTTTTAGGTTCACCGGTGATCTCCTCCCATTCGAAAACAATATCGTATGACCTCGTCGTAACTTCGTCGGGAGGGGATATAAGACTCGAGACGGGCGGGATGTTCACCTCGAACCAGTATATGCCGGATTTGCAAAGGCCGCCCCCGAAGGAATCGAATGGTATTACCGTCCAGTGATATACCTCCCCCGGAACAAGGCCATCGACCATCAGGGTGTTTTCCTCCATACCACTGGTGAAAAGCGCCTTATCGTCGAGTGTAATAACCTCATTGAACTCGGTGCTCATATAGACATCGTATGACAACTCATCACTGTCAGCATCGGCACCGGTCCAGTTCAGCGTCACAGAGGTTCCGGACAGTACAGTTTCGTTGAAAGGTGTCTGAAGATGAGTTACAGGTTTGTAGTTCTCTATAACATCCAGGGTGAACGTTTTTGTTTTGGGCAGTATCCCGTCGGTGGCCGTAACGTTCACGATAAGGACGTAGGGGTACAGGGTGAACGGCTCGGAGCTGACGTACCAGTCTATCTCGCCTGTGGCAGGATCGATGGTGATGTTGGTGATCGGGCTCGTTTCTATGGAATATTCGATGGTCTGTCCCGGATCGATATCCGTGGCGTTGACGTCGAAATGGTAATGGTCCCCCTCGTTAACCGTGACGTTTTTCGGGAATGCGGTCCACTCGATGGGATCGTTGATGTTGTTGACGGTCACGGTGAAATTCCTGGTATCGGACCCGCCCCTCTGATCCGAGACGGTGATGTTGACGAAGTAAACCCCGACGTCGTCGTTTCCGGGTTTTCCGGAAAGCCTCTTCAGATACGGGCTCCAGGCGAGCCAGCTTGCATTGGAGTGGTAATTCCAGATAAGTGTTTCATCGTCTATATCGACTGCATCGTAGGTTATGAAGTAATCCTCATCCTGATCAATTGATATGATGTCCTCCCCCGTGATGACCGGATAGTCGTTCACGTCCACTACCTCGAGCTGGAATTCAGAATAGTCTCTGCCTCCGTTGCCGTCATCGACGGTGATGTTCATGTTGTATTTCTTAACGTGGCCATTCAATGGAGTCCCTGAAAGTACTCCCGTGGTGCTGTTCAGCGACAGCCATCCGATGTTGTTAGGGGTCATGCTCCATTCAATGTCTCCCTCACCGTCGTCACTGGAGTCGTAATCCACCTCGTAGTACTCGTCCTGCATCACCGATACCACGTTGTCAGTCAGTATCTCGGGAGGATCGTTCTGGACCGTTACAATGAAGCTGTGCTGATCGTACCTGCCGTTGTTGTCCGTGACATTGAGGGTGACTTGGGTCTGTCCCACATCCGAATTATCCGGTGTCCCGGTAAGGTTGATGCAGGATCTTCCCGGTATGCTCGCAAGCCTCAGGATCTCATTTGTCGTGAGGGCCCGATCCCAGATCCTCGCGTCGTCTATCTTTCCCTTGTACCAGAGGGATCCCCATGACGCTTCCGCTCTTCTCCCGATGTATACCGGATGGTTTGCCCTTGGCAGTCCTCCCGGGTATGCCGATCCCTTGTAGTTGACGTCCCAGCCGTCGAAATACGACGAGGGTTCGATCCCGTCGATAAATATTTTGAAATTCGATCCGTCATAGACCCCGGCAACATGGGTCCAGCGGTTTTTTTCTATGGGATCTGCGGGAGCGGCGCCGTACCACTCATCGGTATCCTTTTCCTTTATCTGGAAGAGGGGGCGGTCCTTGTCCATGGTGAGCTCGTAATCCTGGGAGTCGTCGAAATCCCAGGACCCTCCCTTGCTGATGATCATGTGCTCCCCCGAATCCGTGAACGTCGGGTATATCCACGCGTCTACCGTGATCTCGTCGGAAATGTTGAAATTCGAATGATAAGGGACCTCCACGAAGTCACCGTCGCCGTCGAAGGACAGGGCCCCGCTCGTCAATGAGACGCCGGTGGTCGCGATCGCCCCGGTTACCCTTCCGTGATGGAGGTTTCCGGAATCGTCTGCGGCATCCCCCTGGTCGAAGGACCAGTAGGCCTCGTTGTCGGTTGTTGCGATCTCGAGAGGATCGGAGAACTCCCATGTGAGCCAGTCCGAGTCAGTTGTGAAGGAATTGACGTTTATGGGCCCTCCCACCGTCCAGTATTTGCTGTTGTACTCCTCATCCTCCCGAATGGTCAGGACGTCGACGAACGGACACAGAAGATAGTGACCATTGCCTCTGGTCGGAGCTCCCCCCGAGGTTTCTTCAGAATATGATATCATCGATATCATGCCGCTTACCATCACGATCAAAATTATGACAAGAGCCCTTTTCAACATAAAAGCCACTCTCCGATCTCCCAAAAGATCCTTGACACTAAACCTCCTTCGATCTATTAACAATTGCTCCCGTGACAGCTGGTTACGATATTGATTTTCATCGTCGAAACACACTAAATGGATCCGATAATTCCATTGGAGATCCTTGATAGTAATTTGTGTGTATTCCCTGATCCTCGAAAAACAAACATCCTTGAAAGGAGTTAAATGTCCCGATATTTACCCATGAATCATGGTAATTATTATATAATATCAGGGCGCATTCGATAAGTTACCCATCATTTTTTCCCTGGGGGCTGAACTTATACATATATGTACATATAAATCGGATAATTGTTATCCGGGAAAAGATAACTTATCAGGCCGAATTTTCGGGTCCTTCCGCCTGCTCAGAACAGCGTCGATACTGCTTGTTTTAATATTGGTTTTATCAGGATATTCGGGTACGAATTCCAGTGAAGACGAAGACGTTCCGACGGATTTTGAAACGAACGACTTCTCCATGAACGATTTCATCTACAGCAGCTCCGACGATATCATCTTCATTCATCACTCGGTCGGGCGCAACTGGCTGGATCACAGTCTTCACAACGCGCTGCTGGAAAAATCCTTCATCGAACAGAGGAATGACATTACATATGACGTTGTGGTCCAGAACGATTCGGGAAGGCCGAAGACGCTGGGAGATCAGCCGGGGGACCGGACCGACATGCACCATTGGCTGTTCTGGTTCAACGACTATCTGGATCACGTCAAATCGTTCAACTGCTCCGGGGGGGAGAACAGGATAATCATGTTCAAGAGCTGCTATCCGATGAGCGACGTTCAGTATGATGGGTCCTATTACGGGGACCCTTTCGATTCCCTTCGGACTCTGACGAATTACCAGGCGGTCTACAGGAACCTCAACGGAACCAATGCCACCTACACGTACGGAAATCGTGCATATTATTCCCTGGAGTACATATTCTCACAGAATCCGGACACCCTGTTCATACCGCTGACGGCCCCGCCGAGGCATTCCCGCCCCAACGATCGGACCAACGATACGAACGCCCACAGGGCCCGCGTTTTCAACGAGTGGCTCAAGTACGAATGGGTCGAGGAATACAACAGGAACCATCCCGGCCTGAACAACGTCCAGGTCTTCGATCTTTTCGATCTATTAGCTTATCCTGACAATCACACCAGCTACCCGAACAGATTGAAGGATGAGTACGGCGGAAACACGGGTGACTCTCATCCCAACGATCACGGAAACGAGAATGCGACGGCCGTGTTCGCTGCCGATGTGAACAACTTCATCGACATGGCGTGGTCCCTGTTCAATGCAACCGAGTCCGAGAACCAGTGGAGTTCCCATCAGAACGACCACCTCAACAGCGGGAGATCGGATTTCGAGTACAACCAGACATCCGGAGCTGATCAGTGGACATTTACCACATCGGGATCCGTGGACATCTCTCCGGCCATAAGCAAGGACGGGTACGTTTACTTCGGGACCGACGACGGGGTCTTCTACAAGATTGATCCCAACGGGACGAAGATCTGGAGTCTTTCCGTAGGAGCTCCGATCCGGTCCTCCCCGGCCATATCAAATTCGGGGATCGTGTATTTCGGTGCGGATGATGACAGGCTGCACGCGGTTTTGCCGAACGGGACGGAGATCTGGAATTTCACCACAGGAGGTGACGTGAGGTCATCACCCAATGTCGGACC